>CALLYK010000372.1 GCA_937858365.1 uncultured Isosphaeraceae bacterium
GTGACGCTCCCTCCGCCGCCGACGCCGCCCCCCACGCCGACGGTCGAGCCGGACCCCGATCGGCCCAACGTACTGTTCATCCTGGTCGACGATCTCGATCGTTCGTTGGTCAACCCGCGTTACATGCCGAACCTCGATGCCCTGCTTCGGCAACAAGGGGCAGAGTTCAAGAATTTCTTTGTCGATGTCTCCATCTGCTGCCCCTCGCGCTCGTCGTTCCTCCGCGGCCAGTACATGCACAACACCGGCATCTACTCGAATGTCTACCCTGGAGGAGGCTTCCAGAAGTTCTTTGAGACGGGACTCGAGGAATCGACGGTCGCAACCTGGATGGACGCCGCGGGCTACCGCACGGCGCTCATCGGTAAGTACCTGAACGGCTACGCTCCGGAGGACAACCCGCTCTACATCCCGCCGGGCTGGGACGAGTGGTTCGCGTCATCCGCCGGGTCTCCGCAGGACAGCTACAACTACGTCCTCAACGAGAACGGCGTCCCGGTCGTCTACGGCGACAGTCCATCAGATTACATAACGGATGTGCTGAGCCAGAAGGCGAGCGGCGTGATACGCCGCGCAGTCCGCGACCAGGAGCCGTTCTTCATATACCTCGCGCCCGATGCGCCGCACCAGCCTGCTCGACCTGCGCCGCGGTACGAGGATGCCCTGGGTGACGTGGTAGCCCCGCGGCCACCGTCCTTCGACGAAGCCGACGTCTCGGACAAGCCGGCTTATGTTCGAGAGCGGCCGCCGGTGGAGTCGCACCAGGTCTTCAACTGGGACGTGCTCTACCGGAACCGAGCCCGGTCGATGCTGGCGGTCGACGACATGATCGGTAGCCTGGTTGTCGAGTTGGAGCGTCTTGGAGAGCTGGACAACACGTACATCATCTTCACCTCGGACAACGGGTTCCACGTCGGCCAGCACCGCCTGGCGCCGGGCAAGTTTACGCCGTACGAGGAGGACATCCACCTGCCGCTGTTCGTACGTGGACCCGGCATCGAGCCGGGCTCGGTGCTCACCCGCCTCGCGCTGAACACCGATATCGCGCCGACGGTCGCCGAGATCGGGGGCGCCACGACCCCGGACTTCGTCGACGGCCGCTCGCTGCTTCCGCTCTTGCACCAGGAGCCAGTCGACTCCTGGCGGACGGGAGTCTTGTATGAGCAGGGCGCGCCCGGTGCCCAGGCGCCGCTGGAAGGTTCCGAGGGGCGTCCGGCGCAAGCGCTCGCGCCCCGTCTTCGTGCGCTCAGGGGGCTGGCATACATCTACGTCGAGTACAGCACGGGCGAGCGCGAGTACTACGACCTGAAGGTGGATCCGTACGAACTCAACAACGCAGTCGATGACCTTCCCCCGGGGGTCGTCACCTACTTCTCGCAGCGCGTGGCAGAGCTATCGGCCTGCCGCGGGGTAGGCTGCCATGATGCGGAAGACCGTACACCGTTCCCGTAGCCCGCTGAATCGCTAGCCCAGTACGGCTCGCACCCGTGCCACCGCCTCCCGAGCCGTCGTGACCGACGCCCGCGGCGAAGAGGAACGTGTCGCGACCGGCCCCGCCTTTCATGTCTTCCATGCCCGTGAAGGTCAGCGAGCCGTTGAGCTTGCCGGCCTTGGCGCCCGTGAGGTCCCACGTGTTGTTGGCGTCGGTGGCGATGAGCTTGTCCACGGCCCCGCGCTGGGTGCTGGAGTTGCCGCCGTTGAGGACCTCGAACCCGGCGAAGGCGCACGATCGCGAGAACGTGAAGGAACCCGACGTCTCGACCCAGGCCACACTGCCCGCGTTGTTCGCGGACATCCACCAGGAGTTGTTCACGTTCTTGCCGGTGAGGGTGTCGCGCGACGACCCGCCGGACACGGCCTCGATGTTCCGGAAGCCGCCGGTGCCGGTCGCGGTGCCGGCCTGCAAGTCCACGAGCACGGCCGTTCCGTAGGACGTGTACTCCAGCCGGTCCTCCAGTCCCGGGCCGCCGTCGATCATGCCCGAGACGCCTTTGCCATTGGCGAAGACGAACGTGTCCCGCTCCGCGCCGCCGAGAAGGTCTTCGACGTCCACGAACGCGATTGCGCCGTTAACGTTGCCTCGGTTGAGGTCTTGGATGTTCCAGTTGTTCGCGTTGTTCGCGGCCCGCAACGTGTCGGTCTCCGTTCCGCCGTCGAATGTGACCGCCATGTTGGCCGGCATCTGGTTGACCGCGAGCGAGTCCGCGCCGGGACCGGCCTGCACGAGCAGGTCTTCGCAATCCAGCCATTGGACGTTTCCGGCGTTCGACCGGGAGAGCGAGCCGGCTTGGAGCGTGTAGGTCCCGCCCGACGGCGAGGAGCGATCATCAACGACCAGGGAGTCTCGCGTGTTGCCCGGACCACCGATGAAGGACACGGCCCCGCTCGCGGCGTTGCTCACGGTCACGGAGTCGGCCCCTTCAGCGCCGTTGATCGCGACCCAGCGCCAAGACGTGAGTCTCGTCACGCTCACGGCGTCGTCCCCCTTCCGGGCTTGGATGGTCAGGTCGCCGATCGCGCCTGGCAGGTCATCCACTTTTACGATGTCCCGCTGGTCTGAGCCGTACAACTCGACGTGTTCGACGCCGTCGAAGGCGACGATGGGCAAGGTCGGGCCGGTGTTGTACGACACCAGCACCTGGGTGCCGAACTCGTAGGTCCGGGAGACGTTCGCGCTCAAGTCGAGGATGAGCCGGTCGTCGCCGCCTCCCGCGTGGATGGCGATCTCGGGCACGGACCCGGTTTGAAACGTACCCTGGACACCGTTGACGTCCACGATGGTCTCGGGGTAGCTGCACGTGATGCGGATAACGTCGGCGCTCGGTGTGCCTTCGACGGTGAGTTTCCGCGCGGCCGTGTTGTATCGGGCGATGAGCGCGGACCGGACCGTGTAGCCGCCGCTCGAAAGGCCATTGGCCGCGCCGACGACGACGCGCAGGTCGTTCGGGGTCGTCGCTGTGAAGACGACCTCGCTGGACCTCGAGCCGGAGGACCGATTGTCGTTGAACGCGGCGAGCGTGCCGTCGGAGTTGTAGACGAACAATACGGGGTCCAGAGTGCTGCCGGACGTGGGTTCGACCGTGATTCTGAGGAGTTGTTGGGTCGTCCCGTCGAGGGCGAACGACTCCGAGCGGAAGACGTCGTAGTCGCCCTCCGCGCCGATCGTGCCGCTCAACGGGCCGCTATCGAGGTCGCCGATCGTGCCAATGGAATAGCCGGCGTCCACTGCGTCTCGGTGCGCGACGTCCGCGAAATCGTCGGCTTGTCCGTGACCAAGGGCCACTCGCAAGT
The DNA here is from genome assembly GCA_937858365.1 of uncultured Isosphaeraceae bacterium. GTDB lineage: Bacteria > Planctomycetota > Planctomycetia > Isosphaerales > Isosphaeraceae > CALLYK01. The sequence goes on from CALLYK010000372.1 coordinate 3,292, forward strand.
ATGTGTACGAGTTCTGCGTTTCCATCACGTGGAGGCCACCGGACCCGTCCCACCAGGGTTTGTTCAAGATGAAGATCGGTGAGGTCCCGGTGACCGGGTCGAAGTTCGCGCCGGTGAGTTGGAGGGTCTGGTTGCGGAAGACGGTATTGGGCGAGTCGTAACTCATCACGTCGGGCGTGTTGGTGTCGCTGTACACCACGGGTGTGGGGTCGGTGCCGACGGCGCGGACGTGGGCCAGGCCGAAGGTGTGTCCCGCCTCGTGGGCGACGGCCTGGATCGTCTTGGCCAGGCCCCAGTCCTGGGAACGGTCGCCGTTGAACACGGGGTCGACGTAGGCGATGTCGAACGGGTGCGAGTTGGGCTGGACGAGGGTCCCGGAGGGCCCGTCGGCGAACGCGCCTGGGGTCACGCCGCCGACGGTCGCGAACAGGGGGGTGTCGCCGATCGCGATGGTCGTGGCGCCGTCCTGGAACATCTCTTGTGGGAAGGGGGAAGTGGCGCGCCGGACCTGGACGTTGAACGGGGCGAACAGCTCGGCGGTCCGAAAGACGACTTCCTGGATGGACTCGTCGCGATTGCCGCCGAAGGCCCCTTCGTAGCGGGCGACCGTGTTTTGGCCGATGGAGAAGCCATCAAAGGCGAGATAGAGGCTCGTCGGCCCGGAATGCGTGGGGAAGACCCGGGCGAGGTCGGTCATGTCGGTGATGCCCGTGAGCAGTTGGCGGCCTTCGAGGGCCTCCCCGCGCGGGGTGAGTTTCCGCGAACGGTGGACTTGATCTTGTCCGCTCGTCATGTTCCGATGATCGCGACGGGTCCGGGCGAAGAAGCGGGTCATGTTCGTGCTCCGTGTCGTTCCAAGGGTCGTCGGGGGCCGTCTTCAGGCGTCACATCAAGAGACTCCGCCTCCGGGCCGAAAACCCCGCGCGCATCCATCGAAAAAATGAAACGACCGCATCGTCGTTCGCTTTCGGGGACCCGGGGGAGTCAGTAGGATCAAGGCCCCGTCCATCGAGACACGTGGAGGCCGCCCCCATGTCCTCGGCCGGCAGCGAAGGTTCGATCACGGCCTGCCTTGCAATGCTCAAGCGTGGCAACCGCGCCGCCGCCGAGGCCCTCTGGGGACGCTACTTCCATCGCTTGGTGGGTCTGGCCCGGTCCCGTTTACGCGCGACCTCGACCCGCGTCGCCGACGAGGAGGACGTCGCCCTATCCGCCTTCGATAGCTTCTACCGCCGCGCCGAGGCGGGCACCTTCCCCAAGTTGGAAGGCCGCGACGACCTTTGGCAACTCCTCTTCGTCATCACGGCGCGCAAGGCGGTGGACCAGGTCCAGCGCGAGGGCCGGCAATCGCGTGGCGGGGGCCGCGTTCAAACACTGGCCGACCTGGCCGACTGGGACATCGCGAGCGTGTTGGGTCCCGAGCCCACCCCCGCGCTGGCCGCGGAGCTCAACGAGCAGTGTCGCCGACGGCTGGATCGTCTTGTCGACCCCGAGCTGCGTCAGGTCGCGGTTTGGAAGCTGGAAGGGTACACCAACGCGGAGATCGCGGCGAAGCTCGACTGCGTCGTGCCGACTGTGGAACGCAAGCTTAAGCGCATCCGGGGCCTCTGGAGCGACGACACCGACGAGGAGGCTTGATTCATGGACCCCGAGCACTCAGACCTCTCGCCGACGCAGGAAGAGCGTCTCGACGACGCTTGTGACCGCTTCGAGGCCGAGTGGAAGGCCGGTCGCCGCCCAACGATCGAAGCGGCCCTGGACGGCGCCCCCGCGAGACTGCGGGGGCCCCTATTGCGTGCCCTCATCGCGGTCGACATGGCCTATCGCCGCCGACTCGGGGAATCGATCGACACGCGGGACTACGAGGCCCGTTTCCCGGAACACCTGGATACGCTTCGCGACCTCTTCGCCGATGTCACACTCACCCACGAGGCCCCCGGCCATCGCGGACGCCGGGCGGGACGAGAGCTCCCCACCGACGACCGCTTCCAGACGCTGCGGTCGCACGCCCGCGGCGGCCTGGGCGAGGTCTTCGTCGCCCTGGACACCCAGCTCAACCGCGAGGTCGCCCTCAAGCGCATACAGGGCCCATTCGCCGAAGACCCGACAAGTCGCGCCCGCTTTGTGCGGGAGGCCGAGATCACGGGCAACCTGGAGCACCCAGGGATCGTGCCGGTATACGGCCTGGGCCGAGGGCCGGATGGACGTCCCCATTACGCCATGCGCCTCATCCAGGGGGACGACCTGCGCAAGGCGGTCAAGCTGTTCCATGAGGCCGACGGCATACCCGACTGGCGTCCGACGTGGCGGCATCCCTCCGGGACGCGCGGGAAGGGCGGTCAGGACGCACGCGGTCACGACCAGCGCGCGCGATCGGTCGCCTTTCGCGAGCTGCTGCGGCGTTTCCTCGATGTCTGCAACGCGGTGGCCTATGCTCATGGCCGCGGGGTGGTGCATCGCGACATCAAACCGGCGAACATCATGCTGGGCCCCTACGGCGAGACGCTGCTGGTGGATTGGGGCCTGGCGAAGATGGTCGCCTCTCAGGGCGAGCCGGTCGAGACCGCGCGACCCGAGACGGTCCACCTAGACGCCGAGACGCTGACCGGCATGGCCGTGGGCACGCCCGCTTACATGAGCCCCGAACAGGCGTCGGGCGGCGGCGGTCCACTCGGTCCGGCCAGCGACGTCTACGGCCTCGGGGCCACGCTTTACGTCCTGCTGACGGGACGGCCCGCGTTCGAGGGGCCCAGTCAAGAGGTTCTCGAGCGCGTTCAGAAAGGGGACTTCGCGCCGCCTCGGCAAGTCAATCCGCAAGTGCCGCCGGTCCTGGAAGCGATCTGCCTCAAGGCGATGGCCTTGCGTCCGGAGGACCGCTACGAGGGCCCTCGCGCCCTCGCCGCCGACGTGGAACTCTGGCTCGCCGACGAACCTGTCAGCGTCTACCGCGACCCCTGGCGCGTGCGTATGGGCCGGTGGGCGCGAAGGCACCGGACCGCCACGACGGCCGCGGGCGTCGCCATCGCGGTCGCCCTCGGCGCTCTCGTCGTCGCCTATCGGCGCGAGTCCGTGATCAACGATCGCCTCTCTCTCGTGAATCGGCGATTGACGACGGCGAACGATCAACTGACCAAGGCCAAGGCGGAGTCCGACCGGCGGCTGGACCAGACCTTGAAGGCCATCGAGAGCTACTACACGGGCGTGGGGGAAGAGATGCTCCTGGGCCAGAAGGAGTTCGCGGGCCTGCGCGCGAAACTCCTGGAAAGGCCCCGGGAGTTCTACGAACAACTGGCCCGGGAGCTGGAAGCCTCGTCCGGCCAGGACGAACGGGGCCGGTCCCTGCTGATGAAAGGGCGGATGGGTCTGGCCAAGATCGCCAATCTCCTCGGCAAGTGGGAAGAGTCCGGCAAGCAGTACGAGGAGGCGATCACCCTGGGTCGAGAGCTCGTCGCCGACCGGCCCGCCGACGCCGAGTACCAAGTCGACCTGGCGTGGTCCATCGTCCTCCTGGGTTTCTGCCGCGTCAGCCTGAGCGACCACGCCGGGGCCATGGCGCTCTTCCAAGAGGGGGTTGAACATTGGAGTGCCCTCGTGGACCGTTGGCCCGACGTCGTCGAGCATTCCAAAGGCCTGAGCCAGGCGTATCAGAACCTGGGTCACGCGCAGCGCCTGATGGGCGACCTCAAGGCGGCTGAAGGGTCTCTGGGCAAGTCGGTCGCCATCGCGGCGGGCCTGGTGGCCAGCCATCCCGACGACCTGGACTTGCAGTCCGATCTCGCGCTACGACATTACGCCCGCGGGATCATCCAGAGGCGCGTCGGGAACCTTCGGGGGGCCCTTTCGTCGTACAACGAGTCGATCGCGCTGGGCACGAAGGTCGTCGCCGCGCGTCCGCGGCATGTGGCCGATCGCAACGAACTGGCCACGGCCTTCACGAACCGTGGGAACGTGGAGAGGGACCTCGACGATCTGCCCGCCGCGGCCGAGTCCCATCGCCGGGCCGTCGCCCTCTTCCGCGAGGTCGTCGCCGCCGAGCCGAACATGCCCATGTATCGGGACCGCCTCGCCTCGACGCAGTCCAACCTCGGCAACACGCTGATGCTGCTCGACGATCCTCGAGGCGCGCTGGAGGCGTATCAGGAATGTGTCGCCTTGCGCGGCAAGCTGCGCGGCGACCACCCCGAGGTGCCCACCTACGCGAGCGGGCTGGCCAAGGGACTCGACGGCCTCGCCGACGCGCAAGCGGCCCTGGGCGATCGGGACGCGGCCAACGTGTCCCTGGGACGGGCCCTGGAGGTCCGCCGCGGACTGGTCGCCGAACGCCCCGGCGATCCCGAACTTCAGAACGACCTGGCGGCGAGTCACGACGACCTCGGCTTGGCCCTTCGCCACCGGGGCGAACTCGACGCGGCGGCCGCCTCGTACCGTGAAGCGATCGCGATCCGAACCAGACTGGTCGCCGCGTATCCCCAAGTCATCGTCTACCGGAGAGATCTGGCCGCAAACCACACAAACCTGGGCATCGCGCTCCGCGACGGCGGTGATGCCGCGGGGGCAGTCCAGGAACATCGCCGGGCGATTGATTTGTTTTCCGAACTTGACAAGGCCCAACCCGGCACACCCTCCCACCTTCAGGGTCTTGTCGTCAGCCTCAACAACCTCACCTTCGCCCAAGCCGACCTCCACGACAAACAAGGCGAGGCGGAGACCCTGCGAAGGGCCGTCGCGATTGAAGAGAAGCGTGTCCAAGAGCGGCCCGACTCGCTCCCCCTGCGCGTGAGCCTGGCGGGCTTTCTGAATAACCTCGGGGTCGCCCTCTTCGCACTGGGCGAGGACGAGGACGCGATCGCGGCCTATCGCCAGGCGATCGAACACCAACGGGTCGCCCTTGAGAAAGGCCCGGACCAGCCCGAGCTCCGAAGTGGCCTGGCGGTCCAACATCAGGGTCTCTTCGAGGCGCTCCACTCACTCGGTCGCGCTCAGGAGGCCCTTGAGGCGATTCGCGAATGGGCCAAATTCGTCCCGAACGACCCCGCCGAGCTTTTCGACGCGGCCCGCGCTTTCGCCCTCTGCGCGGCGCTCGTCGATAAGACGACGGACCGGGAGGCCATTGTCATTGAAGCGACCCGAACGCTGAAGGCCGCGATCGCCGCGGGCTGGTCCGACGTGGGGCGAGCCCGGGAATGCCCCGAACTCGCGCCGGTGCTGGAACGGGAGGAAGTCCGCCGCCTCCTGGATGAACTCAGGGACAAGGCCCCTCCGCCTGGCTCATAAACACGTCAGCGGCGGCCCCAAACGGCCAGATCGCGTGTCTGGTCACTCGAGGGCACTGACGGGTTTCCACGCGACGGCGGGGAGGGACGGTCCAACCTCGAGCCCGTCCCAATTCGCGACCTTCGCCTCTTCGACCACGACACGCTCGCTGCCGAAAAGGGCGACTTGAGGAACGCCGTCTTGACGTAGGCAACGTCGGCCGCGGTCCAGAGCGAGCTTGCCGACGATTTCACCAACGCCAACACCCACTGAAGCAACTCGACGGCCAAGACGAGCTTGGTTCGGTTCGGAACGCGGGCCGGCGCTCGGGGTCGATCTTGGCCCGGTCTAAATGTCATAAGTAAATTTAAGATAATAGCGAGAGAGCAATTAATTCCCATTCTTCGTTATTTGCGATAAGTACTATGTTGTGTTAAATTCACGCATATTAATGATACGAGTCGGCCGGTCCAGGAGTCGGATTGAGGTGGATGCCGGCACCCTGGACGAACTGCCCGTAGCGCTCCGTGGGCGTGTTAGCGAGGGCGAACGTGGTCAGTCCGGATGCACCCAACAGCGGCTTGACCCGCTTGATCAGGAGTCGGAACGCGATCGCGTCAGCATTCTTGATGGCGGCCGCGACGGTGGTGTGACAGGGGCGAAACTGAGCGTTCAGCACCAGGGCGCGAACCCAAGTGGTGACCGTCCTTCGGCCGACTGCCGGCACAGCGCCGAGGAACAAGAGAACGAGTCTTGGAGCGGACCGCCTATCGAGCGTGGAGGCGAGGCGCGAGAACCACTGGCACTTCGGGGTGACGATCGGCAAAGATGTCATGGTTGGCTCCGCCCGGGATGGTCCTCTGGTGTGGGAACCGAGATCGTCCCGAAAGGACCGGCATTTGTCTGCCTATTGTGAATCGGGAGGGTGGGAAAGAAAGTTACGGAAAGAACAGGGAGTTGGTGGCGGTCTACCGGCCGTTGGCATTGACGAATGCAGTCATCTGACCAGGAGTCTCGGTTTTCTTTAGGTTGCGTTCGGGAATGTGGCTTCCTCGCGGATTGTCAGCCGGAAGTCCTCCTGAGAGAATGGCATTGATAATAGCGGTCCTTGTCCAATGCCACGAGGACGACCCGTGAGCGACACGATCCCGGAGGACCGTCTTCTCGACCTGCTCGCGTTGTGGGAAGAGGCCGAACAGGCGGGCCGCCCCTTGGACATCGACGAACTCGCGGCCACTGCCCCCGATCTACGCGCGGAACTTGAGCGTCGGATCGGCCTCCTGCGCGGCATCCGCCGCCTGGAGGCTGGCTCGACCGACCCTGGCGAGGCCCCTTCCTCACACGAGGAGCCGACCTCATTTCGGCACGAGCGTTACGAAGTCCGCGGCGAGATCGCACAGGGGGGTATGGGTGTGGTCCTGCGCGCCTTCGATCGTCAACTCAATCGCGAAATCGCCTTGAAAGTCATGCATCGCGATCGAGAGAAGGATCCCACGCTTCGACTGCGCTTCGTCGAAGAGGCACAACTCACAGGTCAGCTTCAGCACCCGGGTGTACCTCCGATCTTCGAGCGCGGCGAGTTCGACGACGACCGTCCTTTCTACACGATGAAACTCGTGAAGGGCCGAACGCTAAGAGACTTGCTCGACTCGGAGACGGGAACGCGAGGCGCGAGCCATCGCCCCGACCTCGCGCGCCTCGTCGCGATTGTCGAGGCGATCGCGCAGACCGTCGCCTACGCTCATAGCAAGAGTGTCATTCATCGCGACTTGAAGCCGTCGAATGTGATGGTGGGGGCCTTCGGAGAGGTCCAGGTCATGGACTGGGGTCTGGCCAAGGTCCTCGGAGCGGCGCGGCCCGAGGAACGCGCCGGCTCGATCGTGCGCACGGTCCGCACGGATGGGCCCGATTCCGCGCTTCGCACAGGAACGGTTGGCACTCCCGCCTACATGCCGCCCGAGCAAGCCCAGGGACTCTCCGAACACGTCGATGCGCGGGCCGACGTCTTCGCCATCGGCTCGATCCTTTGTGAGGTCCTCACGGGCGATCCCGCCTACGTTGGTCGGAACCGCGACGAGGTGCTTCGGAAAGCGATGCGAGGCGACTTGGCTGAGGCCTGGCAGCGACTCGACTTCTGCGGTGCCGATGACGAGTTGATCGGGCTAGCAAAGGTGTGCCTGGCCGCCGAGCCCCTCGACCGGCCGGGAGACGCGTCGGCAGTGGCCCGGCGCCTGGCCGACCATCAAGCGGCCGTCACCGAGCGCTGGAAGAACGAAGAGGTCGCCCGCGTCGAGGCAGAGACGCGAGTCCAGGAGGAGGCCAAGCGTCGGGCGCTGGCCGACGAACTGGCGCGCGAGGCCCATGAACACGCGCAAGAAGCGACGATGCGCGCCGCGGTGGAACGTTCGCGCCGTCGTCGCACGGCCGCCTTGGCCTTGACCACGATCGGCCTGATCGCCCTCGTCTTGGGCGGCGGCGCTTACTTCGTCCGCCAACGTGCGACGCGCCAGCTTGCAACGGCCCGCTCCATGTCCGAAGCGCTGGCCCAAGCGGACCTTGCCCAAGGTCGGGCCGAGGGACTGGCAGACCCCTCTGCGGAAGTCGCCGCTTGGAAAGAGGCCCTGATTCAAGCGCAACGGGCCGATGACGCCCTTCGCAATGGCGAGCCCACAGCGGAAGATCGGGGCCGTGTCGCCGCGCGCTTGTCTGAAATCCTGGAGAAACTCCAAGCCGCCGAGCAGCATCAACGAGACGCCGCCGCTGAAAAACAGTTGGTGCGGGCCCTGGAAGAAATCCGATGCCAACATGTTGAGCACTGGGACGAGTCGCGAACCAGCCGCGCGTATCTTCAGGCGTTTCGCGATGCCGGCCTCGACCTGGTGAAGATGGGACCGGAGAAGGTGGCCGCTTGGATCACGAGTCGAGAAGCGCGCGACGAAATCCTCGCGGGCCTCGATGCTTGGGGCCTAACCCTCGACCGCGACGAGAAGGCCCCGGAAGGCGGCATCTCCTGGACGCGGCTCCTGGCCGTCCTCAGAGCGGCCGACCCCGACTCATGGCGCCGAGAGCTGCGGTCGCTCCGGGGCGGCCCCGAAAAGGAGGCCCTTCAGTCCCTCCTGACGCACGCGAGTGATCTTCGAGACCTCGCCGATCGACCCCTCGCGAGTCTGGTTCTCTTGGCACAACTTCTTTTCCGGGCCGGTGAGCGAGCCGAGTCGATCAAGGTCTTTCGATTGGCCTGGGAGCGACACCCCGACGACTTCTGGGTGAACTTCCAACTCGGCATCGAGCTCTGTTTCAACGGCAAAGACCTGGTGATGGAGAACCAGACGGAGGCCGATCGTCACTTGACCGCCGCGCTTGCGTTGCGCCCCAAAAGCACAGGGGTACGCATCGCCTTAGCGTCCACGCGATACAGCGCGGGACGCATCGACGAAGCCAAGTCCATCTTCCAAAGCGGCGGGCCCGCGCAGGACGACGACTTCCTCGCCCTTTGCCAGGAAGGTGCGAGACTCACAATCGAAGGGAAGTACGCCGAAGCCACGGGTGCCTTTCGCAAGGTCGTGGGCCTTCGCCCCAATCAGCCCGAGGCCCACATGCTTCTGGCGGAGGCCCTCCTCAACGAGAAAAAGCTCGATGAGTCCTTGCTCGTCTATCGCGAGGCCGATCGCATCGCCCCTGGGCACCCCTTGCCCCAAGTAGGCATCGGCAAAGTCCTGTCGGCCCAGGGGAAACCAAACGAGGCGATCGCCGCCTACCAAGAAGCGGTCCGTCGCAAGCCGGACCTTCAGATCGCGCTCATGGGTTTGGCGCAGCTTTATCAGCAAGCGAAACGTGCCCCCGAAGCGATCGCCACTTTTCAAGAACTCCTCCGGCTCCACCCGAACGACGTCGACACGAGGATCGCCTTCGGCAACTACCTCTACGAACGAGCCGAGTACGACAGTGCCCGCGAACACTACGAGGAAGCCATTCGCAACCAACCCTCAAACCCGATCGCCCATTACGACCTAGCCAACGTGTTCAAGGTCCAGGCCCAGTATGACAAGGCCGTCGCTTCTTATCGGGAAGCCCTCCGTCTTCAGCCCAACTACGATGTCGCCCACTTCAATTTGGGTCTGACCTTGCAGGCCCAGGGCCATTACGACGAGGCCCTCGCGGAGCTCCGCAAGGGACACGAGATTGGGTCGAAGAAACCCAATTGGCTTCCCGACGCGAACCGGACCGTTCAGTCGGCCGAGCGCCTGGCCTCGCTGGCGAAGCGACTCCCCTCGGTGGTGACTGGCCAAGACCAACCCGCCAACAATGACGAACGACTGGTCCTGGCCCAAATGTGTTATGAAAACCAGTACTATCTTAAGGCTGTTGGGCTTTGGTCCGAAGGCATGCGACTCGAACCGGAGCGGGCCGACGATCGCCAAGTGCAGCACCGCTACAACGCGGCCTGCGCGGCGGCACTCGCCGGCTGCAGAGAAGGGAAGGACGAACCACCACCGGACGCCGATGGACAGACCGCCTTGCGGAACCAGGCCCACGACTGGCTTGTTGCCGACCTTCAATGCTGGTTGAAGTTCGCGGAATCGAACCAAGATCGTGGGAGGGACATCGTCGTTCGGACATTGGACCACTGGCGACGCGACATTGACCTGGCCGGCGTCCGTGACGAAGACCGTTTGAAAATGCTCGGGACCGAAGAGTCCAAGAGGTGGAGCGCCTTGTGGGCCGAGGTCTCGGCCGCGCACGACCGCCTGGCGAAGGCCCCTTGAAGAGTGCTGGGACCGGACCGATGTGGGATCGCGTTGGCCGCGCCAACTTCACCACTGTACTCTGAGCGTGCCCTACTCACGGGAGAGACGTCACTTCATCGTGTGACGGGCGCGGTCCCAGGAAAAGGGCCTTCACGCCAGTTCCAGATCGGCCATCGCGTATTGGCCGTTGCCATCGTCTTGGGACCGTTGATCAAGCCGCTCAAGCCGACCACGAGCGTCAGGGTCGCGAATGAGACGATGAGCCAACGGCCCCACGGTGGCCAATCGTCGCGCCGAGCGTCGTCCGCGATCACCGGCCGAATCCGGTACAAGACCGCATGGACGACCATCAACGCGAAGAATACCCAAAAGACATTGTGCATATTGATCGTCTTTGTCTTTGTCGGATAAAAGAAATAGAGCGCGTTCATATTTTGAAGGAGCAACATCGTGAGCGAGAGCCAAAAGACAGGCAAGCAAGCGGTTCGCACTCGCCTTCGGAAGTGAAAAAAGGCCCAGGCCCCAACCCCCACGAAGGCCATAAGGCAAACGCCGTTCATCAGCGTGAGGGTCATGCTGGCGAGGCCCTCCGGGTCGGCGTGGCCATATTCCTTCAGCGCCTTGGCCCACTCAGCGAGTTTGGCGGAAGTCTCAACCCGGGCCAAACGATGCCAAAGGGGCACGACCCCAAGCACGATGATCATTCCAAGGAACGAAGCGAAAGGAAGGCCTTCGTCTTCAGGCGGCTCGGGGAATTCGCGATCGACCATCCCGAACGCGAAGATGAAACCACCGATCGCACCACACGACACCTCCATCACGTTCCAGTGATTGATCGTGAGACCAAAGACATCTTGAAGCACGTTCGACAAGTTCCCCAACATACGTCCCGTCGCCATCCCCAATCCAAAACCGAGGAAACCCAACAAGGCCCCACGCAGTCCCGTACGGCGATCGTTCCGCGAAAGCCAGGCGAATTGACACAAGGAGGCCCCGATAAAGCCGACCGATGTGTTGTTCCGAGGGGGGTTGATCTGAAACCCGAGAACATTCACGAGGACGAACGAGAACAGCCAGCCTCCGACGAAGACGCTCCCCAGAAGGCCCAGCCATTCCCCTGTACGCATTGGGCGGCGTTCCATCAACAAGCCGATCAATGCGCCCCCAAACGTGCCCCAGGCCCCGCCTTGCAAGAAGAGTGTCAAAAACCCATAAGCGTAATTTAAAAAAGTATCTGATTGCGCATAGCCATGAAGGATGCCATAGCTCATGGTGCCCCCCGCGCCGATGGCGGCCGCGGAAAGGGCCGATAGGGCCGGCATCCAGAGGAAGGCCCCTCGTTGGCCGCTGACGTGGGCCAAGGCCAAGAACAAGACGGCCCCGGGATACATCGCGCCGATCACGTGACCGAAATCGCCGCGAATGCCCCAGGCGAGTCCCAGCGCAAGGGCGACGAAGAGGCTGCGTCCGATGCGATCAGGCAGTCCCATGAGTCCTCCGCCTGCGTGTCATAGTCGGGCGCGAACATACGGGAACGGCCGCCGAGAAGCAATGTGCGAACCTGGTCCGGCCCCGCATGATCGCGTAGTCTATCTCGGCCCTCCCTCGTCACCCGAGAACGACAAGGCCATGATCGACCACGACCAAGCCCTCGCCCCAACGGACCACGACCGACGCCACTTTCTCAAGGCACTCACCACGCTTGGTGTGGGCACCGCGGCCTTTCAACGGTCCCTCGCCGCGCAGGTCGAGAAGGCCCGCGA
>CALLYK010000373.1 GCA_937858365.1 uncultured Isosphaeraceae bacterium
CCCCACGTTGAGGAGATCCGCACCGAGGCAGGTCGGTGCACGGTCATCGTCGACGACGTACGGCTGGAAACCCGCTAGGGTTGACAAATTATCGCAAAGTTTAATATAATTTCGGCATGCGGTTTTGTGCTCTTTTTTTCGTCGCCTGCGCCTCTGCCCCTAGCCCGTCGTCCACGCCAACGCCCCCAACTCCGACCCCAACCCCGACCCCAACCCGGCACGGCCGCTCTCGTCCTCCACTCCGACGCCCGCTGAGGAAGGACCAAACCAATGAACATTAACTGGCGCCAAATCGCGATCACGGGTGGCTCGGTCCTCGTGGCCCTCGTGGTCGTCCTATATGTGGGTGTTTGGCAGTGGATGGTCTGTCGCCACGAAGTCCCCGCCGGACAAAGTCTACTCCTGAACTATCGTGGACCGTGGCCATTTGGCAGCGTCCCACTGGCGTCTCCGGGCACGCTCGTCTCGGTGGACAAGTGGGGTCGTCCCGAGAAAGTCGGCATCCTCGAAGTGATGCCCGGGCCGGGCCGGCACTTCTATTCCCCCTTGGAATATCGGGTCGAGTACGTGCCCGACGTACTGATCAAGCCGGGTGAGATCGGCGTGGTCACCGCCTTGGTCGGCAAAGACTCCCCCGCGGGCGCCTTCGTCGCCGAGGAGGGCTTCAAAGGGGTGCAGCGCAAGCTGCTCACTCCCGGACGTTACCGGATCAACAAATACGCATATCAAGTCGAAGTCAAACCGATCTCAGCCTGCGTCGGGTCGGGGGGTGGGGTCGTTCGCGAGAAGGACTCGGCGACATTGATCCCTCCAGGTTACGTAGGTGTGGTCACGAACAGGCAGCCCAAGGCGGGAGAACTCGCGGGCATTCAGCCCGACGTCCTCCAACCGGGCATCTACTACATCAACCCGGCCGAGAAGCAGCTCGACATCGTCAGCATCGGCTTCAACGAAACGACGCTCATGGTGGAGTTGGCCAAAGACAGGCAGGGCAAGACCCTCTTCGCGCCCAGGAACGAGACGGTGGTCGGCGGCGCCGTCGCCGAACTGCCGATCCCGCCCGACCCGGTTTATGTGGAAGGCAAAGGCATCCACTTCCCCTCCGTGGACGCATTCGACATCCACATGGACTTCACCGCGATCTGGGGCATCATGCCCGAACAGGCCCCCGACGTCGTCCGTCAGTTCGGCGAGCTGAAGGACGTGGATGAGAAAGTCATCCAGCCGCAAATCATGTCGATCTGCCGCTTGCAGGGTTCCAAACGAGGAGCGGTGGACCTGCTCGTGGGAGACTCCCGCGAGGCCTTCCAAACCGACACGGCCGAAGAACTCGACCGCGTGCTCGCATCGAAGAACCTCAAGCTGCTCTTCGGTCTGACTCGGCACATTTACGTCCCAGCGCCGGCGCGCGCCCGGATTCAGCGGGCCAAGATCGCCGAGGAGACCAAGCGCACGCGCGAGCAAGAGCAGCTCATGCAGAAGGCCGCCGCCGACCTGGCCGAGGCCAAGGAGAAAGTGCTTTACGCCGAGCGGCAAACCGAGGTCGAAACGGAGAAGATGGTGGCCGAGACCAAGGCCGAGGGAAGCAAGAAAGCAGCCGAGATCGCCGCGGAAAGCGAAAAGCTGACCGCCAAGATCGACGCCGAGACGGCCCAGGTCCAAGCGCAGATCACCAAGACGACCCGTGAGGCCGAGGCCAAGAAGGTCGAGCTCTCCAGCCAGGCGAAGGCCGAGCTCTCGCGCCTCCAGGTCCAGGCTTTGGGTGGTTCGGATGCCTACAATCGCTACATGTTCGCGGACAAACTCCCGGAAGACCTGCGACTGGGCGTCTTCTACGCGGGCCCGGGCACCTTCTGGACCGACCTGAAGGGGTTCGAGCAAATCCTCACAGGCAAGCTCGTCTCCGACCAGATGGCCAAGCCGCCCGCCCGCTGACCGTGTGTCGACGGCCGGCGATTCGCTGACATTGGAACAATTGGCGCGGGGCGGCATGAGCACGGACTTGTGATCATGCCGCCCTTTTCCATTTCCTGGTTCAAGGCGTCGGTCCGCAGAGGGCCGCGACCAGGCTGCGAACGAACGGCTCCACGTCCGTGACCAAACCGATGGTCTGGAAGGTCCCTCGGTCCGTGAGTTTGGTCACGGTGGCCGGGTTGATGTCCACGCAGACGACCTTCACCCCAGCCGGCAGCAGGTTGCCCGTGGCGATCGAGTGCAGGGTCGTGGCGATCATCAGGCAGAACCCGACGCCCCCATGGATCAGGCGCCGCATTTCGGCCTGGGCCTTCAGGACGTCGGTGATCACCTCCGGCAGTGGGCCGTCGTCGCGTATCGAGCCGGCCAAGACCATCGCCACGTTCTTTTGAACGCATTCATACATGATCCCTGACTTGAGCAGCCCCGCCCGCACGGCCGCGGCGATGCCGCCGGCGCGTCGGATGGTATTGATCGCCCGCAGGTGGTGTTCGTGACCGTGTTCCACCGCCTCGCCGCGATCGAGCGAGACCCCGAGCGAGGTGTTGAAGAGGGCCTGTTCAATGTCGTGCGTGGCCAGCGCGTTGCCCGCGAAGAGCACGTCCACCCAGCCGCCGCGAATGAGTTCGGCGACGTGCGCCGAAGACCCTGTGTGGACGATCGCCGGCCCGGCTACGAGCAGGACCTTCCTCCCTTCCGCGCGGGTCGCACGCATGAGGTCGGCCACGGTTTGGAGGCTTGCCGCCTTGGGTTTTTCGCTGGAGACGTTCGAGTTCATGAAGCCGAAGACCTGGGCCTCGCGCGGCCGGTCGATCGGCACGACGCGCACGCCGCCATGCCCCACCACGAACGCCTGACCAACCGTGACGTCGGTCATGGGCACACACCAGGCGGTCTTGCGTTCGATGTCCACGGCGATGCCGCAGTCCATTTCCTGGTCGGCCACTTCAACCCAGCGACCGGCGAGACGCACCTGCGTGGGTTGGTTGGTCGTGCTGTAGAAAGCGTCGGGGAACGCGCCCGCGATGTCGGCCGGCACCAGATGTGCGTCTTCGGGGTGAACAGGCATGGCGCCGTGTTCGACGAGGTCGCCCAAGATGTCGTCGAGTTGCGCGGCCGAGTCGGCCTGGACGGCGATGCGCGCGTAGCTCGCGTCCACGCGACGCGCCCCGACCTTGCACTCGCGGATCTCGAACGAGCCACCCATGAGGAGGATGCGGTCGAGGATCTTGGGCAAGAGGAGGGAGTCGATCAGATGGCCGCGGACCTCGATTTCCTCGGAAACGCCAGGCATGACGGGCCCCCTTCGCGGGAATGGAAGTGGCCCGCATTGTAACCGACGAAGGCCCCGTGCTGGGTAGCTTGGACGATCAACGCCCCGTTCAAGGGCCGATGTCTTTGGCCGTGATCTTGCGTTGTTCAACCATTTGATAGACACGCGATGTCAACGGGGTGAGGATGCCGAAGATCATGGTCCCGAGAAGCCCGGGCAGCCCCAGACCATACCAAACGCCGAATGGTTGACCCATGAGAAGGCCCGCCACACCGGCGCAAAAGAGGACAGCGCAGACCCCGGTCGTCGTCCACATGACCCCGGTGAGAAAGACACGCCCGCGACCGAGGGGCGCGAGCGTGCCCATCAAGGTCCCCATCACTCCTCCCGCGACCCCCAAGAGCGTTCCGGGGAGCCAACTATAACGGATCGCGTCGAACCAAGGTTCGCTCATGGCCTGACCTCTTTCTTCAAGTCCTTCCGATGGGCCTCGATCAATTCGCGGGCCGTCGCGGGCGCGAGACGTCCATCGGCCACGAGCACGCGGACCATGCGCTCGAACGGACCATCCACGGTGAGATCATCCGCGGCCTGGACCTTGGCGATGAAGCGGTCTAAACGCGCCCGCACGGTGGGATAAGAAACACCGTACTCCGCCGCGAGGGCCTTCAAGGAACCGGACGCCACCACGAAACGCTTGAGAAATTGCCAATCCTCGTCATCAAGCGCCTCGACCCAGCCGGGAAGCGCGCCGGTGTCTCGCCCCATCAAGGTCCTCGCGACTGTCGCCGAACCGACCGCGTGTCTCTATCCTTCGCTTCAATAAAGTGAAAGTCAAGATGAATTTTCTGAAAGTTGGGGCCTTTTCGAGATGCATGGCCCCGTCATTACGAAGAATGGGGACACGGCATTCACTCGGCGAACTTCCACGGCCCCGAGATCTCGACGTTGCGGACGCGCGTGGTGGGACTGTCGGCCCAGCGGAAGAGGCCGAAACGACGTGGGGCCCCTTTCTCCAGTGGCGCTTCGCCGAGCCTTTTGCCATTCAGCGTGATCGACACCTTGTCGCCCGAAAGCGTGAGGGAGACCCGGTCCCATTCCTTTTCCTTGAACGGGAGCGGTCCTTTGTCGAAGCCGCTGAGTTCGGCGGTGTTGCCGGGTGAGAGGTCTTCCTGGCCGGTGCCGGGGTCCGTCAGGCGGTGGAGCTGCACACCTTCGGGCCCGAGCAGGAAGACTTGGCCGCCGATCGCCGGATGGACCGAAGAGGGGCCCTTCTCGCCCCGAGCCTCATACGTGATCGTCTCGCCGTCGGCCATAGGCCGAGAGTGGAAGAGAGCGGTCTCGTAATCGACGGACGCGTTGGGGGCTTGCTTCCCGAGGACCTCCGTGTTTTGGGACTGCCAGAAAGAAGGCCAATTCGTGCCGCTCGGTGATCGGAGACCACTCCAGTCCGTCCACGTTCGCGGGCCGCTAAGTGCAACGCGATCCGGCACGGTGGGTCCCCCTTGGATACGGACGTCGCGCAGGGCGCCCTGGCCCGTGGCCGCCGACTTGAGGAAGAGCCAGGGAGACGCATCGCGCCGGATCGGTTCGTTGACGACCTGATGATCGGCGAGGAAGAACTGACAGCGCCCCCCCTTCACGACCATCCGGAAGGGGAGAAGTCCCCGCGCCGGGTCAACGGGTGGGTCGAGCGGGATCGTCCGCACCGCACCTCCGGCCGTGGTGAGTTGGGCATTCTTGCCCTCGGCGTCCACTTGAAGCGAGGTCCCAGCGTAATCGACGACGACCTGGTCGTCGCTCATCCCCTCGAGTAGGGCTTGGAAATCGAAGTCTCCCGTCAAGGGCGTTGCGAGGTACAGCCGCTCGGGACCTTGACCGGGAACATGGGCGATTCGGTGGTCCCGCTCTGTCCAAGTTGCCGGAAGCGAAGTCAAACTCGCCGCCCTGCTCGAATCACGTGAAGCGGTGAGCCAGCGTGAGCTTGGCGGGGAAAGGGCCTCGCCTCGCGCCAGCCGATCGCGTTCGAACGCGAGTCGCAGGGCGTCCAAGGTCGCCGGCGCGACGTACGGCTCGGGTTGTCCTTGCTGGGGAGGCTGGTTCTGTCGCCGGATCGGTGTTTTGGGCCCATCCGGCGGTCTCTTGGCCCGTTCTTTCAGAGCGTCGGCCAGCGGCGCCGCCGCTTCCAGGAGGTCGCGATTTGGGAGGACGCCGGCCAGAGCGAGCATCTCGGCCTGGCGCCCTTCCAGGGGCGCTTGGGGCGGCAGGGCCTTCGTCGCCTTGGTCAACTCCGCGAGCGTCGCGCGGGCCTCGTCGTTCCGGCCTTGTGCGCTCGCCACCAGCGTGGTCAGGGCCATTTTCACGCGGGCTTGAGGCTCGTCCTTCACGGGGACAGCAGCGAACTTTTCCGCGAGCTCGTCGAGCTTGCCGGCCTCGCGCGCGGCCGCGATCATGTCGAAAACGGGAGAACCGAAGGTGCAGCCTTCCGGCGAAAAGACAGGGTATCGAGCGATACGCACGGACTCATGGGAGGCGGAAGGCAAGACCCATTCAACGAGGCGCCTGTGGCGTTCCGCGGCGGGAAGGCCCTGGATTTCCCGGAGGAAGTGGGGGGCGTCGGCGATGACCGGGTAATCGCCGATCCAGGCCGCGCGAACGAGGCGCGCCGCCGGGTCGGGCGCGACCGCCGGTTCAAGAAGGTTTGCCGGCAGGGTCGCAGGCCAATCGCCGGTCAAGGTCGTCGCTCGGACCTTCACGCGGGTTTGGTCCTTGAAGTGAAAGAGGCCGAAAAGGCGGTCGTTCGCGGGCTCCAGCGGTCGTTCGGCGATCACCCGACCGTTGAGCGAAAGTGAAACGGACCCGTCGCGCAGCGCGAGTTTGACCTCGTTCCAATCGTCCGCCTTGAGGGGCAGGGGGCCGGGGCCTTGCTTGATCGCAGGATCGTCCGCGACGTTGTTGATGGGCAGGCCCGTGGGGTCAAGGTCGGCCTTGTCGGTGATCCAGTGCGCCCGGACCCGATCCGGGTCGAGCTGGAAGACCAAGCGGCCGAGCGCCGGATGGACCATCTCGGCGCCCGGGACGTAATGGAACTCATAGGAGAGCGTATCCCCATCGCCGAGGGGCCTAACGAACCGGAGCAGGCTGGGTACGGAGTCGTCGGCGAGCGAGCCGATCGCGCGGTCGATGCGTTGGCCAATGATCACGCCATCGCCGGCTTCCCAGTCGAAGACGCGAGGCGCCGGCTCAGCGCCGCGCCGCTGATAGATGGCCTGAAACTCCTCGTCCGCGTCCCGCGACGACCTGCGAAGGACCGCGTCCTTACGAGGCTTGACCCTTTCTTTGAAGAAACGGGCCGACCATTGGCGCAGGTCGTCCCCTTGCAGCAGCTTCACGACGCGAGGGACTTCCGGCCTGCCGTCGATCCTCAAGTCGAGGAATCGCCCACCGGTAGCCTCCAGCGCGATCCAGGGAGACGATGGGCCTTTGGCCTCGTGAATCAGGCGGCCGTCGATCAGGAAGCGGGTGTGTTCGGGAGCGACGTCGATCGTGAGGCGAGTTGGTCCGTTTGAGGTGTTGGTGGGCAGGGCAGGGGAGACCGACTCGGAATGCGGTCCGATCATGCCGGGGCCGGCGAGACTGTCTTGGTTTCCCGTCCCGCCGTCAAACACGTAGTGTTGGCCTGGGGTCAAACCAATCGACTGCCCGCCGTAACTGAGGAGGCCCTGAAATGTGCGGACGTCGATCCGAAAAGTCCCCGTGATCGGGACCGCGAAGAAAAGGCACGAGTCATCGGGAGCACCCACATGGCCGAGCACGTCCTCCGCGAGCACCCAGCGAGCGACTTGCCCCGCCTCCGGGTGCGTTTGCGCCATCTCGTGCGGGGCCGGCCGCCAGAGAGCCGGCAGAGCGTCCGTGGGCGGTTGCGGGCCGACATCGGGGCCCGACCGCGCGTGATTGAGAAGAACGGTCATCGCGCGGGAATTGATGGTGTTGCCGATGCGTCCGGCCAGGAGCTGGGCCTCGTTCCTCAGCGCCGGCACGCGCGCGGCCTCCTGCACGAGGAGCGCCTCGGGCCAATCTCGAGGCGCCTGGGTTTGATTCAGTTCATTCAGATAGACCGTTTGTTCTTGGGGCGAGCTCTGTCTCTTCTCGCGTTCCTCGCGGGCCGCGATGATCACGGGAAGGGCCTCTTCAGGCCGGCCTCGCGCGATTGCGACCAGGGCAACCAAGGCACCGGCCTGTTCGACCTTGGCGTCGGCTGCGTTGCGGGCCTCTTCGGCGAGTTCTTCTAGCTTACCGGCCTCGCGCGCCGCGGCGATCAGGGCCCCACTCGTCGAGACAATTCCATCCACCGCTTGAGGAGGTTGGGCCTTGAAGACGGCAGGGGTCTCATCTGTTGGGGCCCCGCAGGCCAGGAAGCGCACGAGTTTCCGGTCGTTGGTCGGAAGCGTCCAGGTCCTGAGTCGTTCATACCGCTCGGCTGCGGGGAGCCGCGCGAGCAAGTACGAAAGGCGTTGCAATGCCGGCGCGATGCTCGGCTCGTTGTAAGGGACGACGGGAAGGTCGGCGAACTTGCCGAGGGCGAGCAAGGCCTCGTCGAGACGGTCGGCACGCGCGTACTCCACGGCGACGCGCGCCAAGGCGGTCTTCACTGGACCCGCCGACTGTTCGAAACTCTGGTTCGGAAGCCTCGGTAGTTCCTCGATGGCCTTCTGGTAGTCGTCAAGAAGGGCCGAAGCGGCGTCGGCCTTGTTCTTCGCGAAGTAGTGCCGCGCCAGGGCGATGCTGAGGTCTCCACCGCCGGCCGTGATCTGTCCGGCCGTGTTGAGTCGCTTGATGGCCCGCGCCACCACGAGTTCGGCCGCTTCCGCGCAGGTGGGCGTCTTCAGGGCGGGTAAGGCCGCGTGGCAGGCCAGTTCGGCCGTGTTTTGCAGTGAGTCTTTTTCCAAACGCGCGGCCAGGTCGGCCAGGCCCTTGGAAGCAGACACGGAATCATCGGCTTTGAGGGCCAACAATGTCCTAAGGACCTTCAGCGGCAATTCGGCCAGGGGTTCGGCCGCACGGGCCTCGATCCGGCGTTCCAGGTCTTGCCGGGCGTTCGCGCGTAACGCCCAGGTTGCCAGGATCGCGCCGACGCTTCGCGGCGACGTTGTTCTCGATGCGGCCAAGGAGCTCGGATATAGGAAGGCCTCGCGCGGCCTCGCCTCGGGCAAGACGACCTCGCGAAGCACCGCGTAAACGTCGGCGGGCGGCACCTTCGCTTCGACCCAGGCTCGCTCCAGTGGAATGATCGCCTGGATGACCGACTCGGGGCCGGACGTCTGGGCCGGTTCGTTCTGACCATAAACGCTGACCACTCTCGTGAGGCGAAGATTGTTCGGCTCCACGTTGATGGGCGTGATCGGCGGCCCGCCGCGCAGGGCGTCGCGCGTGGCCCGTAGAGAGAGGGCCCCCAGGCCGTTTTCAGCGGCCAGCTTGGCGACCTCAAGGGCCTGTTGAAACCGATCAGCCGTCGTACCGATGGCCTGGGGCTGACTCACAGTGGTGAACGTGGTTAGCGCTCCAGAAGTGCTCGAAATGGCGAGGGGAGCGGCCGTGGCGGGCGCGGCGGGTTGAAGCCTCACGGCAGCCACGGCCCTGGTCATGACGGCCGTCGCCGCCGGGGCTGGGACGGACGGCGGGGGTGGAGGCGGTGCCAGTGACGTGCCGCCTGTTGGGGCGGTACCACCCGTCTTGGACGGGACAAGGATTGATTCCAGGAGTTCCGTCCAATACGCTTCCGCGCGGGCCTTGTCGCCGGATTCGAGTGCGAGCTGGCCCCACTCTCGCAGGATCGCTTGCGTCCAGATCGCGTCGGTCTGGCGACGCGCCGCCTCACGGGCCCGCACGGCAAGCGTCTCGCCGATGGGCCGGAGCGACTCGTTTTTCAAGCAGAGTCGGGCCACCGGCCAGACCCCCAGCCATTTCGCGGCCACGTCGCGCTGGCGGCTGTTGGCTCGGGCCCCCTTGGGCAGTTCTTCCAGGGGCGACCGATCCACCAAGGTGATGAGTCCTTTCAGCGCCGAATCGATGCCTTCAGCCTTGCCTTCCGCGAACGCGGCCAGGGAAAGGGCGACGTGTGCGCTCAAGTCGTCCGGCTTCTCGCTCGCGAGGCGCTTGAGTTCGTCGTTGGCCTCCTTGAAGAGTCCCGGTGTCCTCACGGCGCCCGTCAAGGTGTCGCCGAGAAGGCTGATGAGCGTCGCGTTACGCAGGTCGCGTGGTTGAACGAGAAGGACCAGGTCGAGGGCCTCGCCATGAGGGGCCGTCGCCCCAACCGGCCAGACGAGGCTGCGCAACGTGCGTTCACGGTCCTCCTGCTTTTCTAGGGCCCTAAGGGCGACCTGGACTTGATCGCGAAGCTGTTGGCTGAATTGGTCTTGGCCCCCGAACATCGAGGCGGCCGCGTTCAAGGTCGACGTGTCGGCGAGGGCCCCGTTGTAGATCCGAAGGGAGTCGGCGGGGAAGCCTGCTTGGAGTAGGAGCATGCCTCGCGACATGGACGCGTTCACTCGGCGATAAGCCTGGTACGCGGGGTCATTCACGTAGTATTCGTCATTGAGTCGATCGGGCCGAAGCAGGAGTGCCCGGGCTTCTTCCGGCCGCTCCGTGCGCCGATAAAGCTCGGCCAGGCGACGGGCGATCGTGTTCTCCATGTCGTTGGGATCATTCTTAAAGGTCGGAGTCGCGAGGGTCTCCTTGTACAGGCGCTCGGCGAGCGGCTGCGTGGCGGGGTCGTTTTCCAACTCTTGCCCGAGCGCCAGGACGGTCGAAGACGTTCGCGGCGAGTTCTCGTCCAAGAGGGCGAAGAGTTCCGCGATCGCTTGAGCGCCTTGGGCGGTCCGGCCCGCTCGGAGGTCGATGATCGCCCGGATGCCCTTGCCGCCGTACCATTCGGGCCAGCGTTTCGTCGCCTCGTCGATCTCCGCGGCGATGGCGTCGAGCTTTCCTTGTCGGTCGGCTACCTGGAGCAGTCGGGCGAGCATGGTCATCGACTGACCGTTCCTGGAATACGACATGATGTTGCTGTCGAGCCCCGACCACGGTGCCGGGGGCCCGGCGCTCGCCTTGGGAATGAGGTAGTCGTGAACGTATTCGTAGAGTTCGGGGAGTTCCCAAACCTCGTCGCTCGGGCTGTTTAACAACATCTCATAGCGCGAGTTAGGGAGAGACTTCCAGCCCTTCTTGAAGATCTCCAGCGACAGCTCGCGCGTGCTCGAGTCGTTTTCCAGCGACATCATCAGGTTGGTGATCGCGTACGTCTGACCACGCGCCATCGCCCGTAGGTCGAGGTCCCGAACCAGCGCGATCAACTCGTCACGCTTGCCGGCCCGCTGGAATGCCTGGATCATCTGATACGCATAACGGCCGAACTGCGCCGGGTCTTTCTTGATGGCGACGGCGTAATGCTCGGCCGCCGTGGCGAAGTCCTGGGCCTGATAGGCCGTGTTGGCAATCTGTTGACGGAGTGCCGCGTCGTCGGGACGGAGTTCCAGGAGCTTTTTCTGGACCTCCTTCACCTTGTCGCGCTTGCCGGCCGCGTTGTAGTACATCGAGAGGGTTTGATAGAGGCCGATCGAGCTCGGCGAGCGCGCGACCTGACTTTCCAGCCGCTCGATCTGTTCATCGAGCTTGCCAGAGCGCGAGAGTAACTGAAGGGCCTGCATCTGGGCCGCGTCGATCGACCCTGAGACGACATACGGCTGGTTCGAGCGTTGCGGCGAGCGGCGCATGATTTGGTAGGCCACTTGCAGGGCCTCTTCCATGCGGTCTTGCCGCTGATATTGGGCCATCAAGTTGGCCAGGGCGTTAGGGTCGTTGCCCGATCGGCGGCGGGCGCGACCCAGCACGGCCTCGGCCAACTCGTGCATGCCAAGCTGGTGCATCTGCTGGGCGAGTTGGACTTGAGTGTTCGCGTCCAGACGCAGGCCGAAAAGGCGTTCCGCTGCCTTCCGCGCCCGATCGACGTTGCCGCCCAACACGGCCAGGCGCAAGGCCAGCAACTCGCGACGCTGCATCAGCTTCTGGTCGGCCGGCTCGACGGAATCGACCAACGCGAGCGCTTCCAGCGGCTCGTTGCGATTGGCCCGCAGTTCCGCCAGCGAGAGCTTCATCTCCACGTCGTTGGGGACGCTCTCGACCACCGTCGTCAGATCGCGCAGGGCCTCGTCTTTCTCGTCGTTCCACCACTTGATGTAAGCGAGGGCCAGGCGCTCGTAGTTAGGGTCGCGCATCGCGGCCTTCAGGCGGTCCTCGAGGTGCTTGGTCAGGTCGCTCAGGACGTCGCCTTGGCGATAGACCTCATAAGCGTTCCGCAAAACGCCGATGGCGGCCATATCGAAATAGGCCCCAGGCATGGGGAAGTCCAAGTTGATAAACCGCGAGGTGTTCCTGCCCAGAGAGATCGACACGCCCTGCCGGTTCTGGAATGTGCTTGAGGAGGCGCTTGCGCCCTTGGCCCGGCGGGCCACTCGTTCGGGTGCGGAAAGGCCGTCCAGGGCGTGGTCCAGAAGGCGGAGCACGTCGGGCATCCGCTTGTTCTCGTAACAATGGCCCATCGCTTGGGTGAAGCCGTTCAGCGCCATGCTTACCATCGTCGCCCCGCTTGGTTGCCTAGCGGTCAGGGCCCGATCGTACTTGTCCGCGAGGACGATCAATCGGTCGATGTCGCCACGGGAGGCCGCGAGGTTGAGGGCCACACTCAAACTGGACGGGTCGTTCGCGCTTTCCGTCATTTCGCGATAGAGGGCCTCTTCGGCCTCAGTACGCTTGGCCCGCTTCAACTCGGTGATCAAGCTGTTCGTGACGGCCCCAGCCCATTCCGGTTCGCGCTTCCGGAGCGTCTCATAAGAGGCGACGAGGGTGTCGAGCTCGTCGTCGGGAAGGGGGGGCGTCCGATCGACGTTTCCCTGAGTGGGCACGGCCGCGCGCAAGAGGCCCGCCGAGGCCCCAGGGTTGGTCCGGCCGGCCACCGATTGCAAGAACGCCCAGAGGCACTGCGGGTCGTTGGGGGCCGATCGTGCCAGGAGCAGCCCCGCTTTGTAAAATTCCTTGGGCTCGTTGCGCAGCGATGTCAGATAAAACCAGTCGCGGACGGCGCGCGGGTCGGCGTTGGGGGCCTCGGCCGCTTCACGCAGCTGCTTCAAGAGGGCCTCGTCGGTCTCGTCGCGCTGGGCGACCACCACGAGCCAGGCCAGCGCGGCTTGACGCGCCTGACCGTAGTCGTAGGGCGCCCAGGCCCGGCCCGATTGTGACATCTGCATCGAGTAATTCGCGTAGCGTGGGTCGAGTCCGGTGGCGCCGCGGACCTCGTAGTTCTGCGCGGCGCGTCGATACATCGGGTTCGATGTGTAGAGTGACTGGTTCGCCTGGGCGAGCGCGCTGACACCCGCCGGACGACCGCCCGACGTCTTCTTCCGCGTCCTCTCGATCAAGTTCAACTGGTCATCGTCCACGCGGAGGGAGAGCAGGTCGCGGAAACGTTGGGACGACTCCTTCAGCCTCTCGGCTTGCTGAAGCGCGAAGGCCTCTCGGTAGAGAAGGTCCCAGTTGGCCGGGTCCTTGCGCAAGAGTTTCTCCGTGATCGAGAGCACCGTCTCGTGCTTGCCCGCGGCGATGAGGCTGTCGATCGCCTGGAGGACCCGATGGACCTCGGCCTCGTCGTTGGCGACGGCCA
This sequence comes from uncultured Isosphaeraceae bacterium, assembly GCA_937858365.1. Taxonomy (GTDB): domain Bacteria; phylum Planctomycetota; class Planctomycetia; order Isosphaerales; family Isosphaeraceae; genus CALLYK01. The sequence continues at coordinate 12,960 of CALLYK010000373.1, forward strand.
TCCAAACGTTCTCGGCCTCCGTGGTCTCACCGGCCTTTGTGTAGAGCGTGGCCAAGCGAGTCGTGCCGTCGAATCCTGGGGCCACATCGTTGATTTGCTTCTGGTATCGCGCGGCCGAGTTGAAGTCTCCCTCGGTCTCCGCCAGGTTGGAAAGCTGCTGAAGGAGCTGTGTGTCGCGAGAGTTGGCCGCGAGCAGGCTTTCCAACTGCTGACGCGCGGCCATATAGTCGCCGGCCGACGTGTACGCTTGCGCCAGGCAGGCCGCTTTCTCGCGTGGCTGCTGCTGAACGTCTCCCTCTTGAAAGGCCCGCTCAATGCGCGCCGTCAGGCGGTCGAACTGGTTTTGCTGAAGGTAGAGGTTCGCGAGCTTGGCCACGATGCCCACCTTGGCGTCGAGCGCGGGTGTCTTGTCGAAGGCCCGCCAATAAATCTCGATCGCTTCTTCCGTGCGAAACTGACCGGCGAGTGCGTCGCCCAGCGTGAGGGCGGCCTTGGGGTCGGCCTCGTTCAAGCGCGCCGCGCGGCGGAGGGCCTTCAGCCCTTCCTCGGACTCGCCCAACCCAAAGCAAAGCTCGGCGAACGCCTGGTAGTGTTCCGGATTGTTGGGGGCCGCGGCGAGCAGTTCGCGCCCCGCCTTCAGGGCCTCATCACGACGGCCAAGGCGAGCCTCGAGGCGAGCGATCGCGGTGAGGTGCTCGGTCCGCGCCCTACGGTCGATCGCGGCCAACTTGCGGAAGAGGTCGGCGGCGGCGCCGAGATTTCCCGACGATTCCTCGAAGCGCGCCGCGGCCACGTGCGCCGGGACCGACTTCGGCTCGAGTTCGATCGCCTTGCGGATCGCCGCGAGCGCGTCGGGGAGACGTTGGGCCGCCTCGTCATATCGTGCCAGTTTCAGGTATCGTTCCGAGGTCGCTTCCTTGCCGGCATTGAGTTCCCCTTTCAACGTCTCGATCATGGCGCCGAGCTTACCGCCGGCTTGCAGGTCCTTGATCCGCGCGGTGAGCACGGCCTCGCGCTGCTCGGGATCGTCGGCGAGCGGTTCGGCCGCGTCGAGCTCGGCGAGGGCCTCGTCGTAACGCTCCAATTGCGCCAGCAAGTCGGCGTGTTTGATGCGCGGCTCGAACGACTTCGGGTCCATCCCCACGGCCTCCGCGGCGACCTTCTCGGCCTCTTTCCTGTAGCCAAAGCCGGAAAGGACCTCGGCCAGGCGCGCCAGGTTTGGCGCTGTGCGGTTTGGTCCTTCAGCCATCGCCGACCAAGCGGTCAGGGCCTCCTCACCGCGCTTCTGAGAGTGCAGGTTTTCGCCGAGATACTCGCGGAATTGCGGGGCGTCGGGGGCCAGACCCACGGCCTTGCGATAGAGTGAGAGGGCCTCGTCGTTGAGTTCGGCCTTGCGGAAGAGTTCGGCCACCTGGGCGGCGACACCCGCGTCTTTGGGGCGGGCCTCCAGGAGCTTCCGCCATACGGTCGCGGCGGCCTGCTTGCGCTCGACTTCCGGCCGCGCGGGGTCGCGCAGAATCAAGCGGCCCCAGTCGCGGATCGTGTCGGGATTGCCGGGGTCGGTCTTGGCCATTTCCTCGTACTGGCCGGCGGCCTCGCCGAACTTCTTCTCGGCCACGAGTTGCTCGACCAGGGCCAGCCGAAGTTCCTTGCGCGAAGGGGCCAACTTGACCGCCGCGGTAAGGGCCTCGCGCGCCTCGGGGGCCCGCCCAAGCGACGCGAGCACGCGGGCCCGGCGCGCGATCGCGTCGATGTCGTCCGGGTGCTTCTTGATCCAGCCTTCGTAATAAGTGGCTAGGCCGTTTTGGTCGTCGTTGCGCAGGAAGACCTCTTCCACCTTGCGTCTGACCTCCTTATGCAGCCAGCTCTCGGGGTTGAGGTTGGCGAGAAGGCCCTCGAAGTCGGCGACGGCATCGGTCTTCTTGCCCAGGCGGACCTTCAAATCGGCGACCTCCATCTTGTATTGGACCTTGCGATACGGGTCGCGCGCGGCGGCGGCGAGTTTCTCATAACGAGGCAAGGCCAGGGCCGACTGCCCCTCCTCGGCGAGCGTCAGGGCGATCTGCTCGGCCACGCGCGCGTCTTCGGGGAACTGCTTTTCCAGCCGTTCCCAAACCTTGAGGGCCTCGGCATCGCGACGGGCACGCTGATGGACGCGGCCCAGGGCCTGATACATCTCCATCGAATCGGCGCGGGCCGGCTTGCGCGCCAAGGCCCGCTCGAAGGCGTCGACGGCCGCGTCGGGGCGACCCACCAGCACGAGTGTCTGACCCAGATAGAACGAAGCCAGGGCGTCGTCGGGCCGGGTCTTTTCGGCCTCGCTGAAGGCGGTCACGGCGGACGCGTCACGCCCGCGTTGCGCCTCGATCAGGCCAAGGACCATCCACGAGGCGCCGTCTTTGGGGTCCTGCGCCGTCTTTTCTCGATAGCGCGCGGTGAGCTGGTCGAGCGTGCCCCGTTCGACATGGTAGCCGTAAACGCGATCCAGCGCGGTGCCGCGCTTGGGTGTTTTTTCAAGCAGGCCGACGAACCGGTCGACCACCTTCGCCTCGCGTTCGGAATCGGCATCGTCTTGGCCGAAGGCCGCCAAGGTGGCCAAGACCGTCAGGCTAAGACCCGTCGACCACCATCGGGACGCACGAAGACGCATCGTCTGGTCCTCCCTGTTCGCGGGGCATCGAGAGCGAGCGGCACCAGGCAAGGCCGCTTGTCCCCGAAGAGCATAGTCGTGGAGACGGGGCCAACGCAACGTAGCGGAAGCGGATTTCCCGAATCGACACGACCGGGGCCCATGTGCCTTCAGCATCGAAACAGTCCTGGGCGACATCGAGAAGTGGGAAAGGGCCCACCTGATTTCCTTTGACGGACGAATTCCGTCGGGGTAAGTTGTGACAAAATCGGAAACAGATTTCGCCTTCCCTAGCGGAGCATGCGTCGATGACCAACACCGAGGAGGCGAAGGCCCAGCTTGACGCCTTCCGCGCCGATTTTCAGGCGATGCGCCGCGAGGTCGGCAAAGTCATCGTCGGCCATGAAGAGATCATTGACGGCACGCTCACGGCCCTGATCGCGGGCGGCCACGTTCTGTTGGAAGGCGTGCCCGGTTTGGGCAAGACCTTGCTCGTCCGCACGTTGGCCGACGCTTTGCATCTTAAGTTCCAGCGCATTCAGTTCACGCCCGACCTCATGCCGGCCGACCTGATCGGCACGAACGTCGTCCACGAGAGCGACGACGGCCGTCGCCGGTTCGATTTCCAGCCAGGCCCCGTCTTCGCGAACCTCGTCCTGGCCGACGAGATCAATCGGGCCACACCCAAAACGCAGTCGGCCTTGCTCGAAGCCATGGCGGAGAAGTCGGTCACGGTCGCCGGCAAGACACATCAGCTTGATCGCCCCTTCCTGGTGATGGCCACCCAAAACCCGTTGGAAATGGAAGGGACCTACCCGCTGCCGGAGGCCCAACTCGATCGCTTCCTGTTCAAACTCCTCGTGAAGTTCCCTACGGCGGGCGAGATCGAGGCGATCCTCAGCCGCACGACCGAGGCCGGCGAACCCAGGGCGGAGGCGATCTTCGACGGGCCGCGCATCCTCGAACTGGCCCGTCTGGCCCGCCAGGTCCCCATCGCCGACGAACTGCGGCGCTACGGCGTGACGCTTGTGCTGGCGACACATCCGGAAAGTGAACACGCGACGGAAATGACGAAACGTTTCGTCCGATACGGGGCCAGTCCGCGGGGTGCTCAAGCGATCGTCTTGGGGGCGAAGATCCGGGCGATTCTGGATCATCGTTATCATGTCTCGCGCGAGGACTTGCGGTCGGTCGCCCACGCGGCCTTGCGGCATCGGATGATCCTGAACTTCGAGGGCCAGGCCGAGAACATCGAGCCCGACGACATCCTCGACGACATTATCGGGCGCGTGGAAGCGCCCGCCGTGGCAGTCTGATTCTCCAACCATTGCCGAGGGCCCATCCGGCTCATGAAGCGTCTTCTCGTCGTGATCGCCGTGGCCTCGCCGATGCTATGCGCCTCCTCCGTTGAGGCGCAGGTCGTGGACCCAACGATCCTTGAGGGCCTTCGTCGCCACGTGCCGCCCGAGCATCCGCTTCAAGACGACTCGCCGCCCAACGAAATCATCGAAGCACGCTTGCGCATCGCATCGCGTCAGTTCAATGCGGCGTTGGATCGCGTCTTTCCGTCATCGTCGTTGTCCAAGCCCGACCGGACGGCGGTATCGTCGCTTCTGGAGTGGTCGACCAAGTGCATGGAGGCCCGGTTGGAAGCGGCCGATCGCGACTCCGACCGCAAGGTCGCCTACGCGATCGAGGCGGCCCGCTTCCGCAAGATCGAGGGACTCGTCTTGGAGCGCTTGCGCGGTCCGGCAGCGTCGTTTTCCGCCGAGGACGCCGATCGCGTGGCCTTTCATCGCTTGGGTCTGGACCTGAAACAAGCCACCCTCGGCCGCTAGTCCCTTGGGACCTTTAGGAGAGCGCATGGCCCTTTTCGGTTCGGACTTCCTGGCCAAGCTGGAATACCTCTCCCTGGTCTCCCGCCGGGTCTTTCAGGGGCAGGTCCTCGCCCAAAGGCGGACCAAGCAAATGGGGGGCGGCATCGAGTTCGCGGACCACCGCGACTACACCCCGGGCGACGATTTCCGGCACATCGACTGGACGGTCTTCGCCGCACTGCTGCGACAGGAACAATTGGCCGAAAAAGTCGGCTGGCAAAGGTCGTTATTTCTGGATGCCGAACAACTCCCGCACGAGGTGTATCACATCCCGCGCGAAACGAGTTGTCTCTTGAATACAAAAGTTTCCGGCAGCGGCTTGATCATCGGCCAGTTGTCCGGGGGCGTGACGATCCAACCCCGCGATGTGCTACAGCAGATTTCGACCGGACGCACAG
>CALLYK010000374.1 GCA_937858365.1 uncultured Isosphaeraceae bacterium
GTCAAGTCTGCATCGTAAACGGGAAAACGCAAGAAAAACAGTACGAACCGAATCCTGTGAATGGGATAGAAGTGGTGGGTGCGTCAGTAGATACACCATCCGCGTCGATTCCGTCCAGAAGTCGGAGACGCAGCGACACGGATACCAGGGGGCAACGGTCGAAGACGGTCGAAACCCCAAACCGATCGACGTTGACCGTCGGATCGCCTTGGGTTAGCCTGTCCGCTCAGGAAGTGTCTCCCATGAACGAGACACTCTTTGGCGAGCCAGGCGCGCTCCACGGAAGGGTCGACCTGGACTTGTCTTGCTTGGCAGCAGCATCCAGGGAGGGGCCGCGTGATCGAGCGTTCGAGCGAGCAACGTGCGGACCGGGCCCTCGCATTGCTGATCGGCTCATACGCGGAGCAAGAGGGCACCCGTTCCAGCGCGCTCCATGAGTCCCAAGCCCAAGTCCACGCCCTTCAGGCCCAACTGGATGAACTGCGGGCCAGTGGCGCGATGCGCCTGGCGAAATGCCTTTCTTCGTTACGCCGAGCGATCTTCCCCCCTGGGTCCGGTCTCGACGGCCTTTGGCGGTCGCTGGGTCGCGTCATCCGACGTGAGCGTTTGGTGGCACCCCCAGAACGGTCCGACCCGACGGAGCGGGCCGAGGAGTACGAGGACTGGGTGACGCGGAACGAGCCGGACTTCCAGGGACTGGTCCGTCAGCGGCGCGAGGTCGAAACTTGGAATCGGCGGCCTCGGATCAGCATCCTCACTCCGGTTTACAACACACCCGGCCCGCTTCTGGACGCGATGATCGCGTCGGTGGTTGCCCAAACGTATCCGGATTGGGAGCTTTGCCTGGTCGATGGGGCCTCGAACGACCCGGCGACCGCGCGGTCGCTCGCCGCGTGGATGGCGCGCGAGCCTCGGGTTCGCTACCGGCGTTTGCAAGAGAACCTCGGGATCTCGGGGAACACGAACGTCGCGTTGGAGATGGCCAAAGGGGAGTTCATCGCCCTCCTCGACCACGACGACTTGTTGCCCCCCTTCGCGCTCTACGAGGTCGTCCGGGTGCTGTGTGAGTGTCCCGAGACCGACCTGGTTTACTCGGACAAAGACCTGGTGACGGGTGACGGCAGACGGCGACACGGCCCACTCGTGAAGCCGGCCCTCTCGCCGGAGACGATGCTCTCGGCCAATATCCCGACCCATCTCAGCGTCGTTCGGACGGCCGTGGCGCGGGCCGTGGACGGTTTCCGGCCCGAGACGGACGGGGCCCAGGATTGGGACTTCTTTCTCCGGGTCATTGAACACACTCATCGGGTCATCCACATTCCAAAGATACTCTATCATTGGAGGGTTTGGGAGCGATCGGTGTCGTCGGGAATTGAGGCCAAGCCGTATGCGCGGGCGGCCCAGAAGCTGGGGGTGGAAGAGCATCTGGGTCGGACCGGATCGCCCGGTCGCGTCGCGTTCGAGCATCGGGGCCACATCCGGGTCCAACTGGACGCGCTGCCTCTGGGTCCGATCAGCCTGATTTGCGCGGCGACCGACGGGTCGGCACCGCTGCCGCAGTTGGTGGGCGCTTTGCTTTCGGTCCACGAGAAGTCCGGTGCCGCGATTGAGTTGGTGGTCGTCGATTGCGACGCGGCGGCCCCTTGGCAGTGGCTGGAGGACCTTCCGACGCCGTTCGCGATCCGGGTAGTCGAGCATGTGGGGCGGAGTGATTCGCCGGCCGCCTGGGACGCCGGGGCCCGGGCCTCAACCGGTGGTCAACTCCTCTTCCTGGGCGAGGACCTCACGCCTTTGGACGACGACTGGCCCCATGAGTTGGGCCAGTGGCTGGGTCGTTCGGGAGTGGGTGTGGCGGGGGGCATGGTGCTCTCCCACGATGGCAAGATCGAATCGCTGGGGCTCTTCACGGGGGGCACTGGTGTCGTGGGCGGGGCCTTCGCCGGTCTGGACGACGGCACAATGAGCATGTTCGGCCACGTCGATTGGTATCGCAACGTCTCGGCGGTCCCGGCCGCTTGCATGATCGTGGGCCGACGCCTTTACGAGGAAATCGGCGGCTTCGACCCGTCGTATCAAGGACGCGGGGCGGAGGTGGACTTCTGCCTTCGAGCTCGCGCCCTCGGACAGCGCGTGATGGTGACCCCCTTCGCCCGGTTCGTGCGTCGCAGGCCACACCCGATTGGGCCCTTCCCACCCGAAGACGCCCGCCTCCTCCTGGAGCGACACCCCCAGGCGTTCGCGAAGTGCGACCCGTACCACAACCCGAACCTGACGTTCGAGGCGACGATGCCGGCTCTCCGAGGGCCCGCCGAGGCGGCACCGACGAACGGGACGAACATTCGGATTTCCTCGCCTCATCACTTGTTCAATTCACATCTACGGATTCGGCGTCCCAGTCGCGTCGGACGTGAGGACCGATCATGGACCAGGGCAAGCGACTGCTGATCGTCTCGAACGGCCCGGTGCCGACGCCCGGACAGACGGTGGTTGAAGGGGGCGGCCTGCGGTGTTGGGGCCTGGCCCGCGGTCTGGCCGCTCAGCCTGGTGCGCCAGCGGTCACGGTCGCCTACCAACGCGGCTTCTTCAAGCCTGGGTCCACCGGCCGGCACGACGGGATCGACGTGTCCTGCTGGGACCTGCCCGAAGTCCCCGACCTGATCGCCCGGTTCGACGCAGTTCTGGTCAGTTACTGCATGGGCGAGCTGACGCGGACGATCGTGCGCGCGGCGCGGCCTGACCAGCAAATCATCCTGGATTGTTATGTTCCCATTCATGTTGAAGTGTGCGCGAGAGAATCGGCCGATCGGGGGCGCGAACTGCAATCGTATGTGGCCGACGCCGAGGGATGGCACGAGGCCTTGAGGCGCGGCGACCTTTTCCTCTGCGCGAGCGAGGCCCAGCGCCTCTACTACCTCGGGGTGCTGGCGAGTTGCGGGCGGCTCAACCCCCAGACCTATGGCGAAGAGCTCTTGCTGGTCGTCCCTTATGGGACTTATCGCGACGCCCCGATCACCGAAGACAAGCCGATCACGCGGGCGATCGGCGGGTCGAGCGCGGCCAAGGTGCTTTGGTTCGGCGGCGTCTATCCGTGGTTCGACTTGAGGGGCCTGATCGACGCGGTGGGACTCGTCGATCGCGAAACACCGGCCAAATTGGTGATTGTGGGCGCGAAGAACCCGTTCACGACCCACCCGGACTTCCTGGCGAGGTCGCGTGAGGTGATCGAACACGCCGCGCGGCCCGAACACCGCGAGCGCGTGGTCGTTCAGGACTGGGTGGACTTCCATCAGCGTGCCGATTGGTATCTCGACGCCGACATCGTCGTCTTGGTCAATCGTCCCGGCGATGAGAACCGCCTGGCTTGGCGAACGCGCCTGGTCGATTTCATCTGGGCGGGCGTGCCGATCGTGACCAATGGCGGCGACCCACTCGGCGAACGGCTCATCGCGGCTGGTGCCGCGGAGCGCTTCCCCAGTCTCGAACCGACCGCAATGGCCAGCACCCTGGCCGACTTGCTGTCTGATCGCGGCCGGCTC
>CALLYK010000375.1 GCA_937858365.1 uncultured Isosphaeraceae bacterium
CCGAGGACAGCAGGCCCACGTCGGCCAGCAGGATCGGGATCGCCCACTTGTGCGGCGCGGCCAGGTAGCGGGGCTGCCAGACAGGGTCGTACTTGTCCTTGTAGCGGCGCACGCCGCGGAAATTGTAGATTTCCTCGCCGCGCTCGAAGAGCAGGTTGCCCACGCGCGACATGATCGGCGCCAGGGGCCGGTCCTCCAGGCCCGCCAGGGGCGCCATGCCGAACTCGAAGGCCTCGTAGCCGTTCTCGCGGCCCCACTGCAGGAGCTCGACGAAGAGGAAGTCCATGACGTTCTTGGGCGCGTCGTTGGAGTAGCGCATCAGGTCCATGGAGAAGCTGCCCCGCTTGGGGGCAAGCCACAGGGTGGCGAAGGCGACGATCTTGCCGCCGACACGGACCAGGGCGATGGGAAACTCGGCGACATAGGCCGGCTCGAAGCCGCCCATGGAGAAGCCCTTCTCGCCGCCGGCATGATGGCCGAGCCACTGGTCGGAGATGGCCTGAAGCTGGGCGATCATGGCCGCGTCGGCGCCCGGCGGGATGACCTCGAACTCGGCCCCGCCCTCCCCCGTCTTGCGCCAGTTGCGGCGCAGGGTCTCGCGGCGGCGGCCCTCGAGGGAGAAGCTGTCGAGGGGCACGGCGGCGCTCTCGCCGGTCTTCTGGATGGAGAAGCCCAGTTCGACGAGGTCGGGCAGGTCCTCCGGGCCGACGCCATATATCCCTGGGCGGGCGGCGTGGGCGTCGGCCAGTTCGCGGAAGCGCCAGAGCAGCTCCAGCCGTTCGTCCCGGCGGCCGACCGGCGAGCCCAGGGCGACCCAGGAACGGCCACGCACACCAAACATCAGGAAGCTCTGCCCGCTCTCGGAGAAGATGAAGCGCTTGTCGCCTAGGAGGGCGAGGTTCGAGGCGGGCTCGGCGCAGTCGGCGTTGGCGAGGATGGCGCGCACGCGGGAGAAGTCGGGGTCATCCTCGCCCACCACGCGGGGAGTCGCCGGCGTGGCCAGAAGCCGCCAGATGCCGACGGCGAGCAGCAGGATGGCGGCGCCGGCGAAGGCGCGGATGGCGCGCTCGTTGCCGGACGCACGGGTGGGGCCGGCGGCGGGGCGTGGGACGTTGCGAGGGGTGGTGTGGGCAGGTTCGCCGTTGGGGCCACCGGGGGCGAAACGGGGGCCGCGATTCGAGGTTCGACAACAGTCGGGCTGATGGGAAGTGGCTCCTGAGCGGGGGGAGTTGGCGGCGCCTTGGTTGGGCTGGGGGAGGGGGCCTCCGCCACGACGGCGGGACCCGGGGCGCGACCTTCCATCAGCTCTTTGATCCGGTCCACGGTCGCCGAGTCGAGGCTGGCCAGGGCACTCGCTTTGACGTCGAGCCCCCACTTCTGAATTCGGTCGAGTAGTTCCTGGCTCTTCAGCCCGAGCTCCTTGGCTAACTCGTGCACACGCGTGGACAAAGGCGACTCCTCCGGGATGGGGTCGAGACCGATGGGCGATCTCGATCATCAGGTATTGTGGGCTGGATCGCCCCTTTGTGCCAAGTCCTTTTTCTTGGGACGGTCACCTCTTCACAGGCCCCAGAGGCGCGGGTCGGGACTTGGGCCGAGGGGGCGCCGCCGGCCGTGGTGGTTCAGGTCTCGTCCGACTCGGCATCAGGCGTGGGTGAGGAAGACGACGGAGCTTCGGCGTTCTCGCCGGTACCAGGTCGAATGGGCGAACTGGTTGGTTCGCGGGACTCGATCTGTTGGGGGGTCGAGCCTTCCTCCACGGCCTCAGTCACGATTCGTTCGGTCTCGACCTGGTCCTCCTCGCTCGGGGCCGACGTGATCTCGCGCCCGTGACGCGGGCCGCCGTTGGCCTCCTCAGCGAGTTGAAGGTCACGGACCCCGTATTCGTCCTCTGGGGGAAGGCCGGTCTCCAGGGACTCGTCCAGCGATTCCGTGTCCGCCGGACCTTCCTCACCCTCCCGCTCGTCCAGGGCCGGTCCGGCCAGTTCCGACTCCAGTTCCGGCGACCGCTCGCCGAGCGCCTCTTCCGAGGACGCGGCCGGTTCGGCCGTGCCGTCGACCGCCACCGGCTCCACCGCCGCGCCCGATCGCGCTCCCTTGCGACGCGGCATCTCCTCCTCTTGCTGTTCGGCGAACTCCTCCGCTTGCCGTGTGATCTCCGTCGCCGTTTCCTCCGTCAGTCCTTCAATCGTGTTCACAAGGTCGTCGATTTCCATTACCGACAAATCGTCATAACTGAGGATACCCTGCTCCACCAAGCGCTCGGCCAACTCCGTGTCCACGCCTTCGATCTTCCCAAATGCGGCCACGGCCTTCTCGATGTAGTCATCCAGCTCCTCGCTGGTCATGATCTCGATGTCCCAGCCGACCAACTTCGAGGCCAACCGGACGTTCTGCCCGCGGCGACCGATCGCCAGGGAAAGCTGGTCCTCTCGCACGAGCACGATCGCCCGGCCCAGGAGCGAGCAGAGCATCACTTCCTCGATCTCGGCCGGTTGCAAAGCGTTCGGGATCAAGACTTGAAGCGACTCGTTCCATCGCACAATGTCGATGCGTTCGCCGCCCAGTTCATCGACGATGTTCTTGATGCGCGTGCCGCGCACCCCCACGCAAGCCCCCACCGCGTCCACCTTCGAGTCGAGCGACGAGACGGCCACCTTGGACCGATAGCCCGCCTCGCGCGCCAGGGCCCGGATCGCGATCACGCCGTCGGCGATCTCGGGGATCTCCAACTCGAAGAGCCGCCGGACGAAGTCGGGGTGGGTCCGGCTAAGGATGATCTTCACCCGCTGACCGACCTTTCGCACGTCCCGAATGATCGCCCGGACGCGCTCGCCCGGGTGATGACTCTCACCGGGGATCTGTTCGCCGCGCGGCAAGAGCCCGTCGGTCTTGCCCAGGTTCACCGTCACGGCCCCGCCCTCGAAGCGCTGGACCGTCCCCGTCACGAGGTCCCCGATCTGCCCCTCGAACTCGTCGAAGAGGCTATCGCGTTCCGCTTCACGGATCTTTTGGATGATCACTTGCTTGGCGGTTTGCGCGGCGATCCGACCGAAGTCTGGCGGGTCCACCACTTCGCCGTCGGCGATCGTCTGGATCTTGCCGTTGTCGGGGTCGATCACGACCTCGATCGTTTCGGCGAGGGGATAGTGTTTCTTGGCGGCGGTGGCCAGCGCGGTCTGGATCCCCTCGAACAGGATGTTCTTGGGGATGTTCTTGTCGCGATGGATCGTATCGACGATTCGGACCAGATCGACGCTCATGCCGTCCCCTCCGATGAGGCTGCCTGGGCCTTTGGTTTGGCCCGGCGCGACACCTCGATCGGAACGCCCTGGCCCGTCCTCCCGCCGACCATTCGGCGAGTGGACCCGCGTGCGGTCCGACCGGACCGGAACGCCGACACGCCTTTTTCCAGCGGCCGGAGTCGATCAACCCTCGGCCCCGAACGTCCCCACGTTGTGAGGAGTTCGACAAGGCGCGGGCGCGTCCGGTTTTCCGCCTGCTACGGCCCCCAGATGGACAGGCTACCCGTGGTTGACGGCCCTGTCAAGCCAGGGAGACAATGCCGGAAGGGTCCGGAAGGGCCCGAAAAGGGCCCAGCCGAGCACGCGAAAACCGGAAGGAAGGTCTCAACGTATGAACAAGGCACCAACCAACGCGTCCGGCCCGCCCCCATCCCTTGTCGACACACATGCCCATCTGGCCGACCCCAAGTTCTCTCGGGACCTCGCTGACGTTCTGACGCGCGCCGCCGAAGCGGGCGTGGTGCGGATGGTCGCCGTGGGCACGACCTGGGAGGACAGCCGAACGGGCCTAGAACTGGCACGACGGTTTCCAGCGACGATCGGCGCGGCGGTCGGTATCCACCCCAACCACGCCGCCGAGGCGGACCCGGACGACTGGGGGCGAATCACGGAACTGGCCCGCTCGCCCGAGGTCGTTGCCATTGGCGAGACCGGCCTGGACAAGCATTGGGACTTCACCCCCTTTCCACTCCAACAGGAGTACTTCAACCGTCACCTGGGCCTCGCCGAGGAACTCGGCCGACCGGTCATCATTCACAGTCGAGAATGCATGACCGATGTGATCGAACAGTTGACCAAGCGCCAACGGCCGATCGCCGGGGTGCTGCATTCGTTCACTGGTTCCTGGGACGAGGCCCAAACCCTCTTGGGCCTGGGACTTCACCTCTCCTTCGCAGGGATGATCACCTACCGCAAGAAGGACCTGGACGATCTCCGAGAGGTCGCCGCACGGGTCCCCCTAGACCGTTTGCTAGTCGAGACGGACGCCCCGTACTTGAGTCCCGAGCCCTATCGCGGTCGCATGAACGAACCGGCTCGCATCGTCCATACGGCCCAACGCATCGCGGAGCTGCGCGGGCTAGACCTCGCCCAATTCGCAGCGGCGACGACCGCCAACGCCCGCCGGCTCTTCTTCCGCCACCCGGGGACGGCCTGATCGCCAGCTCAGGGGACATTGAGTGAGTCGCCGAAAGGCACATCGTCGCAAACTCCCTTTGCTAGATCACTTTCGACGAAAAAACGGGTCTGTTTTTCGTTTTCTCGGGGTCAGCGGCTGGCGCGCTTATTCCTCGACAGAACTGCCTGATGATCAAGAACTTAAGTGCTCTAGATCAAATTCGCGGCGCAGAGCGAACCTAAGCACTCTTGAACGAGACGGACTTGGCCCTGGAAGAGCGTATGGCGACGAGCGCCACGGGCCTTTCGACCATCGGTCGCCGATCGACGGAGATGTCGGGGTCTCCTTTCGGCACACGAACAAGCGGATTGCCAAAGAAAGGTCGTCATCAGAAGCGGTCGTCCCATCCGGCTCGATCGCGAATGAGGCGAGGTACGGCATCGCCTCGTTCGACGGTCGCTCGGGAGTAAGGTCGTGACATCAACGAACTCCCTATCTTCACTATCGCCGTGATGGTCCCATTCCAGAACGGCGGACCGCTGGGACGAGGCCGAATCCGCGCTCGGGAGGACAGGTGGAAGCGGTCGTGCTGGTCGTGCCATGGCCACGGGGAATGGACACTGAAGTCGGTCATGGTGCTTACGATGAGACCGTCGAACCGCCGGACCGACGGCCCCTCTCATGGAGCGTTGGGACGCCCATTCGTCGGGTTGGGTCGTCCCTGTAACCGATCTACTTTCAAGGAGTTGCGGGGATTCCTCAGGTTCGTTCCTCCAGGGTCGCGGTCCGTCTTCAGAGACGGTCGTAAGACACCGTCTCAGGACGCATAAGGACCGTTCAAGCGAGTGAAGGAGGCGCTGGTCCGGTGCCCCTCGTGAGACCGCGCAAACCGGGCCTCGGCAATCCATCGGAAGCCGGCATGACACGAAAAAAGTTAGTAGTGTTTATGTCACCACTGATGACAAGCGATTTGTGCAATACAGCCAATGCGCCCAACAGTTTTCACGTGAACACTCATGGCAAGCCGCTAGTGCCACTTCGCTGATCATTCAGTCGTCGCGAGGCGCGCGCCTGGGACCTTCGACGATCAGGCCTGGGCCGGCGACTCGAACAGGGGGGCCTCGCCGCGAACGATCTCGCGTGTGATCGCGTATGTGCGCCCTTTTGGTTGTTGAGGCAACGCGTACATGATGTCGAGCATCAGCTTCTCCATCACCGATCGAAGACCACGCGCGCCCGTGCCAAGCGCCTTGGCCCGCCGGGCGATCTCGTGCAACGCCCCGTCTTGGAACTCCAGCCTCGCGTCGTCGAGGTGGAAGAGCACCTGGTATTGCTTCACCAAAGCGTTGCGCGGGCGCGTCATGATCGCCATCAAGTCTTCTTCGCTGAGCTGGTTGAGCGTGGCGATCACGGGTAAGCGGCCGATCAACTCGGGGATCATACCGTAGCGTTCCAGGTCGTCGGGTGTTACCTGGGCCACGATCTCGTCGCGCCGCTTCTCCTTGTCGTCATCGGCACCCGAGCCGACCTCGCGACCGAAGCCGATCAGCTTGCGGCCCAGCCGATGGGCGATGATCTCGTCGAGGCCCACGAAGGTCCCGCCGCAAATGAAGAGGATGTCCGTCGTGTCCACCTGAATGTACTGCTGCTCGGGGTGCTTGCGACCCCCTTGCGGAGGCACATTGGCCGTCGTGCCCTCTAGCAGCTTCAGGAGCGCTTGTTGGACCCCTTCACCGGAAACATCGCGCGTGATCGAGACGTTCTGCGAGGTCTTGCCGATCTTATCGAGTTCGTCGATGTAGATGATCCCCTTCTCAGCCGCCGCCACGTCGTAATCGGCCGCGCTGAGCAGCTTGAGGATCAGGTTCTCGACGTCTTCACCAACGTAACCTGCCTCGGTCAGGGTGGTCGCGTCGCCGATCGCGAACGGGACATGCAGGCGACGGGCCAGGGCCTGCGCCAACGCCGTCTTGCCGCAACCCGTCGGCCCGATGAGGAGCACGTTGCTTTTCGATAGTTCAACGTCGCGCAGGGCCTCATCTTCGATCGCCTTGCCCATGATCCGCTTGTAGTGGTTGATCACGGCGACCGCCAGTGTTTTCTTCACGCGCTCCTGGCCGATGATGTAGTCGTCCAGGTGTCCGACCAGTTGGCTTGGCGTGGGCAGGTCTTCGAGCGCCGCCGCCTCCTTCCGCTTCTCGGCGTGACGGGTGAAGATGTCGTCGCAAGCCTCGGCGCATCGGGAGCAGATATGTGTGATTTGCTGGCGGAAACCGGCCTGGACCAAGGCCCGGCCTTCGACCATGGCGCCGGCCTCGTTGGTCGATCGGCCGCAGAAATCACAGAAGATTGGCGGGGGGACCGCGCCGCCCGCTCCACCGCCGCCGCCACCGGATGGGCCGCCTTCGTTTCTGCCCGTCGTCAAGGTCCACTCTCCGCCGCCGATGGTCCCAAGAATCGCGAGTCGCACTGAGCAACAGCATACGGAATCCCGGTGGTTCGTGGTTAGTGGTTGGCGGTTGGTAGTTGGTTGTCAGTGGTTGGGTATTGGGGCTGGTGGTAAAGTTGTCGTCGCGTCTCACCCACCAAAGAACCGCCGCCACCCACGACCAGCCACCACCATGCCTTTCGAGAAAGCCGACCGCCTTCGGAAACTGCCCCCCTACCTGTTCGCCGAGATCGATCGCAAGAAGAAGGCCGCGCTCGCGGCGGGTCGCGACGTGATCAATCTCGGCGTGGGCGACCCGGACCAGCCCACGCCCGAACCGATCATTCGGAGTCTTCAGAAGAACGCCGAAAACCCGGCCTTCCATCAATACGCACTCGACCAAGGGGCCCCCGAGTTGCGTCAGTCGATCGCGACCTTCCTGAGAGGGCGTTACGGCGTCGAGGTCGACCCGGCGACGGAAGTCTTGCCGACCATCGGCTCGAAGGAGGCGATCGCCCACTTGCCTATGGCGGTGCTCAACCCTGGTGACGTGGCCCTCGTGCCCGACCCGTGCTATCCGGTTTACAAGAGTTGGACCATGTTCGCCGGCGGCGAGGTCCACCTCATGCCCTTGCGACCGAGTCACGGTTTTCAACCGGACTTCGACGCGATCCCGGACGACGTTTGGAAACGGACGAAGCTGCTCTTCCTCAATTATCCCAACAACCCAACCGGCGCGACGGTGGACCTTGCCTTTTACGAGCGCGTCGTCGCCCTGGCGAAACGCCATGATCTGGTGGTCGCGCAAGACGCCGCTTACAACGAAATGTACTTCGACGAGCCACCGCCGAGCATTCTGCAAGTGGCTGGGGCCAAGGACGTGGCGATCGAGTTTCACAGCCTTTCCAAGACGTTCAACATGACCGGTTGGCGTGTCGGCTTCGCGGTCGGCAGCGCACCGCTTGTCGGGGCCCTCGCTCAGGTGAAGTCGAACACCGACTCCGGCATTTTCACCGCGATCCAATGGGCCGCGAAGACGGCCTTGGACGAATACGCCACGATCACGCCGCCGATCCGGGCGATGTACAAGGAACGTCGCGATGCCTTCATCCCCGCCTTGAGAAAAGCGGGCCTCGACGCCCCCATCGCCGGCGCCACCTTCTACGTCTGGGTGCCCTGTCCGCGCGGACATACCTCCACCGATTTCTGCGCCAAGGTGCTCGACGAGGCGAACGTGGTGACGACGCCTGGAATCGGCTTTGGCGCCTCGGCGGAGGGCTTCATCCGCGCAACACTCACGGTCAAGACCGAACGGCTGGTCGAGGCGGCCGAACGGATCGGCCGATTGGGACTTTGAGATGGCCCCCCGTGGAAGACGGCAAGGTCGTCGCGTGGCAAGCGGTGGGCCCGTCCCCGAGGACGGGCCCATGACCACGCGTGGTCCGATAATTCCGCTCGAGCCTTAGGCGAGGTCGAATCGATCAAGGCCCATGACCTTGACCCAGGCAGCAACGAAGTCTTGGACGAACTTCTCGCCGCCGTCGGAACTGCCATAGACCTCCGAGAGGGCCCGAAGCTGGGAGTTAGAGCCGAAGACCAGGTCGACTCGCGTCGCGGTCCAACGGATTTGGCCGGTCTTGCGGTCACGGCCTTCGAAGAGTCCCGCCTCGGGCGTGGTGGGCGCCCAGACCGTGCCCATGTCGAGTAAATTCACGAAGAAGTCGTTGGTCAGGGTCTCGGGCCGCTGGGTGAAGACGCCGTGCGAGGTCCCGCCCGCGTTGGTCTTGAGGACGCGCAAGCCGCCGATGAGCACGGTCATTTCCGGGGCGGTCAGCGTGAGCAACTGCGCCCTATCGATCAGTAGGGCCTCGGCGGGCACGTTGTACTTGCCCTTCAGGTAATTGCGGAAGCCGTCGGCGATGGGTTCGAGGACCCGGAACGAATCGACGTCGGTCTGCTCGAGGGATGCGTCCATCCGACCAGGCGTGAAGGGGACCGTCACGTCATGACCGGCTTCCTTCGCGGCCCGCTCGATCGCGGCGCAGCCCGCAAGCACGATCAGGTCCGCGATTGAGACTCTCTTCCCGGTCGCCTGGCCGTTCTGGAAGGCGGTTTGGATGCCTTCGAGAGTGCGGAGCACCTTGGCGAGTTGGGCCGGCTGATTGACTTCCCAGTCTTTCTGTGGGGCCAGGCGAATCCGAGCGCCGTTGGCGCCTCCGCGTTTGTCGGAGCCGCGAAAGGTGGCGGCCGACGCCCAGGCCGTCGAGACGAGTTCGGACACGGAGAGGCCCGAGGCCAGGATTTGGCCCTTCAGCGCGGCAACGTCGTGGGCGTCGATCAGGGGGTGGTCCAGCGCGGGTATCGGGTCTTGCCAGACCAGGACCTCGTCGGGGACCTCGGGCCCGAGGTAGCGGGCTCGCGGGCCCATGTCGCGATGCGTCAGCTTGAACCAGGCGCGGGCGAAGGCGTCGGCGAACTGGTTGGGGTCGTCCATGAATCGGCGTGAGATTTTCTCATAGGCCGGGTCGAAACGGAGTGACAGGTCGGTGGTCAGCATCGCGGGGGCGATCCGGCGCGAGGCGTCATGGGCATGGGGCACGGTCGCGGCGCCGGCGCCGTCTTTGGGGGCCCACTGATGGGCGCCCGCGGGACTCTTGGTCAGTTCCCACTCGTAGCCGAAGAGGTTCTCGAAGAAGTTGTTGCTCCACCGGGTCGGCGTCGCGGTCCAGGTGACCTCGAGGCCGGAGGTGATGGCGTCGCCGCCGCGGCCGCAGCCGAAGCGGCTCTTCCAGCCGAGCCCCTGATCCTCGATCGCCGCGCCTTCCGGCTCCGGGCCGACCAGCGTCGCATCGCCGGCGCCGTGGGTCTTGCCGAAGCTGTGCCCGCCGGCGATCAGCGCCACCGTCTCCTCGTCGTCCATCGCCATGCG
>CALLYK010000376.1 GCA_937858365.1 uncultured Isosphaeraceae bacterium
TCCCAGCGCCCAGCTGACGGGCGAGGGCCTGGCCTGGCTGACCGTGCCTGTAAGAGTGAAGGGGAACTACCACCAACGCATCCGAGACGTCCAACTCGCCGACTGGTCATGGACCCGAGCGCATTGGGAGACGATCCGCCATGCCCACGCCAAGGCCCCTCATCTGAGCACGTTGAAGGATGTGATCGGCCCGACGTTGCTCGGACCCTCCATCACCTGGCTAAGCGAACTCAATCGCTCACTCCTTCAGGCCGTCCTGGACCATTTACGAATCAACACCAAGATCACGTCATCGAGCGACTACACGTTGGTGGAAGGCAAGACGGATCGCCTCGTGGACCTCTGCCGGCAAGTGGGGGCCGGCGAGTATCTTTCGGGCCCGTCGGCGAAAGAGTACATCGAGCCCTATCTCTTCGATCGAGCGGGCATCGGCCTGCGGTTCGCGGACTACTCCGGCTATCCCGAGTATCCCCAGCTTTTCCCGCCTTTCGAACATGGCGTGAGCGTGATCGACCTGATCGCGAACACGGGGCCCGACGCCCTCCGGTACATGGTGGAGGTCTGAATCGTGGACCTCTCCATCGTGACCCCACTCTATCGTTCCGCCCCGCATCTCGAAGAGTTCTGTCGGCGAGCTTCCGCGACTGCGGAACACCTCGGCCTTGGTCATGAGATCATCCTCGTCGACGACGGTTCGCCCGACGAATCGGCCGCGACCGCCCTGGCGATTCGCGGCCAAGACAGGCGGGTGAAGCTGGTCGTCCTATCGCGGAACTTCGGCCAACACAAGGCGATGATGACCGGCCTACGTCATGCTAAGGGCCGCCTCGTTTTCCTCCTCGATTCCGACCTGGAAGAGCCCCCTGAACTACTGGGACGCTTTCTCGCCGAGATGGATGCGAAGGGGGCCGACGTCGTCTTTGGTGTCCAGGAACGCCGCAAAGGAGGCTGGTTCGAACGCCTCAGTGGAGACGTCTTTTATCGGGTCTTTCGCTGGCTGTCGGACTGCCCCGTGCCGGCCAACCTCATCACGGCCCGGTTGATGACCCGACCCTACGTCCGCGCCTTGCTGCGTCATCGCGACCGTGAGGTCTTCCTGGCGGGGCTCTGGGCGATCACAGGGTTCCGGCAAGTGCCGGTCTTCGTGGCCAAGGCATCCAAGGGGAGCAGTTCGTACAACGTCGCGCGCAAAACGGCCATGGTCGTGAACGCGATCACGTCGTTCAGCCAACGACCCTTGCTGGCCATCTTCCAACTGGGTTGCTTGATCCTCGTGATCTCTGGGTCGGCGGGGCTGAATCTGTTGGTACGTCGCATTTTCTTCCAGGAATACCTGGCCGGTTGGCCCTCGCTCATCATCTCGATTTGGTTCCTCGGCGGACTTACGATCTTCTCTCTGGGCATCATGGCGATCTATCTCGCCAAGGTGTTTTCCGAAACCAAGCGCCGTCCCTATACGATCGTTATGGCTCGACATGGATTCGACCAGGAGGGCCCGGACCATGCCCGCCGTCGTCGGCGACCACGCCGCCTTCCTCGCCAGGACAGGGGCATACTACACCCACAAACTCCGCACGCACGGGCCGACGCCGAGAGGCGTGGACTGGAACTCAACCGAGTCTCAGGTCCTGAGGTTCACGCAGTTGCTGAAGGTCCGCGACCATGATCCCGGCTCGGTCCTCGACTACGGCTGCGGCTACGGCGCGCTCCTCGACGAGTTGCGTCGAAGGGCCACGGTGAGCGTGTATCAAGGTTACGACGTGGCTGAAGAGATGATCGCAGCGGCCCGAGGACGTCACCCCGATGGTGACTTTACCAGCGAACGCGGCGAAGTCCGAATCGCCGACCACGTCATCGCGAGTGGCATTTTCAACGTCAAGGAAGGGGCCGCGGAAGACAATTGGCGTGAGCATGTCCTCACGTGCCTCGACGACATCGCATCGCTCGCGCGAGGCGGCTTCGCCTTCAACGTGCTCACGAAATACAGCGACCCCGAGCGCATGCGCGACGACCTCTTCTACGCCGACCCTTGTTTTTACTTCGACCTGTGCAAACGCCGCTACTCGCGACACGTCGCCCTCCTGCACGATTATGGCCTCTACGAATTCACCCTCCTCGTGCGGAAGGAGGGCTGACTCATGAAGAAGGTCGTCATCTTCGGCGCAGGGGCCTTCGCCCAAGTGGCCCGGGTTTACTTGACCAAGGACGCCGGTCATGAGGTCGTCGCCTACACGGTCGATCCCGAGCACATCGGCACAAGGAAGCTCGATGGACTTGACGTTGTGTCGTTTGAATGTCTCTTGGAGGCATTTCCACCCGCGGACTACGCGTTGTTCGTCGCGATCGGCTTTCGCAAGGTCAACCGCGCGCGGGCCGACGTCTTTCGACGCTGCCGAGACCTAGGCTACGAACTCGTCAGTTACGTCAGTTCCAAGGCGGTCTCTTGGGACGAGCCGAAAGTCGGAGCGAACTGCTTCATCCTTGAGAACAACGTGATTCAGCCCTTCGTGACGATCGGCGACAACGTGGTACTTTGGAGTGGGAACCACATTGGCCATCATGTGACGATCGGCGATCATTGCTTCATCAGCTCCCATGTCGTCATTTCGGGTGGCGTCCATGTCGGCGACCACACGTTCATAGGCGTGAACGCGACCGTGCGCGATCATCTGACGATAGGCCCGGCCAACGTGATCGGCGCGGGGGCGCTCATCCTAGAAGACACGCCTGATGGGGCCGTTTACGCCCCCAAGGGGACCGAGCGCTCGCCGGTCCCGTCGCATCGCCTACGAGGCTTCTGAGCGAGGGCCCGACGATGCGATGGAGGAAGCTCGGCAGGATGTTCGTCCCCGACGGCTCAGTCGATTGGATGACCTCGCACGCGATGGTCCCCTTCGCCGAGCACTTGGAGGACGATCGCTTCCGTGTGTACTTCTCCTCGCGTGACCGGAGCGGGCGCGGGCACGTCGGTCGGTTTGACATTGACATGAAAGACCCGACGCGGGTCTTAAGCGTCTCACCAAGGCCCCTCCTCGGTCCCGGCCCACTGGGCGCCTTCGACGACAACGGAGTGACCCTAACCTGGATCACGCAACTCCCCACGCGTCGACTGCTCTACTACAACGGCTGGTCGTTGGGGGTCTCGGTCCCCTTCTACCTATCGATCGGCCAGGCCATCAGCGAGGATGGCGGCGTGACATATCGACGCATCTCGGCGGCGCCCTTGTTCGAACGCTCGACCGTTGATCCGTTTCTCACCGCCTCGGCCTCGGTCCTCGTTGAGGATGGCCACTGGCGCATGTGGTATGTCTCGGCTGAGCGCTGGGAAGCGACCCAAGCGGGTCCGAAACACTTCTATCACATTCGATACGCCGATTCGATCGACGGCCTCGCATGGCGACGGGAAGGCCGTGTTTGCCTCGATTTCTCGGGCCCGGACGAACACGCGATCGCGCGACCCTGCGTCCTACGCGACGGTCAGGTGTACCGGATGTGGTACTGCCATCGCGGGCCCTCTTACCGGATCGGGTACGCCGAATCGAACGACGGCCTCGCTTGGGAGAGGCTCGACGACGAAGTGGGGATCGATGTGTCTCCCAACGATTGGGATGGAGAGATGTTGGCCTATCCTCATGTCTTCGACCATGAAGGGCGACGATACATGCTGTACAACGGCAATGATTACGGACGCACAGGGATCGGTCTGGCGGTCCTTGAATCGGATTGAACGCGACAAGCGGCCCGTTCGGCCGGGAAGGCACGATCATGAAGGTCCCGTTCAACCGGCCACACCTCACCGGCGAGGAGTTGGATTGCCTCGCCCTGGCCCTGGAACGCCGCGTCCTGTCGGGAAACGGCCCGTTCGGCCGGGCCTGTCAAACGTGGCTGGAAGAGCGCTTCGGTTGCGCCAAGGCCCTGCTGACGCACTCGGCGACAGGGGCCCTGGAAATGGCCGCGCTCCTGGCGGACGTGGGGCCGGGAGACGAGGTCGTCATGCCCTCGTACACGTTCGTGTCCACGGCGAACGCGTTCGCGCTCCGGGGGGCCGTGCCCGTCTTCGTGGACGTGCGCGAAGACACCCTGAACATCGACGAGACGCTCATTGAGGCGGCCATCACGGAGCGGACCAAGGCGATCGTGGTGGTCCATTACGCGGGCGTCCCTTGCGAGATGGGACCGATCTCGACCATCGCCGAACGACACGGTCTCATGCTCATTGAGGACGCCGCGCAGGCATTCCTCTCCACGTATCTCGGTCGAAGTTTGGGGACGATCGGCCACCTGGGGGTCTTCAGCTTTCACGAGACCAAGAACGTCGTCTCGGGCGAAGGGGGCGCGCTCCTCGTCAACGATGAACGCTTCAGCGATCGTGCCGAGGTCCTTTGGGAGAAGGGGACCGATCGGTCCAAGTACTTTCGGGGACAAGTCGACAAATACACGTGGGTTGATCTTGGGTCGTCGTACCTGCCGAGCGAGTTGGTCGCCGCGTTCCTCTATCCGCAGCTTCGACGCTCGGAGGAGATCACCGCCCGGCGCCGCCTGGTCTGGGACCTCTACCACGAGGCGTTCGCCGGGCTGGAACGCGAAGGGCGTGTGCGCAGGCCGATCGTCGCCGATGGCTGCGACTTCAACGCCCATCTCTATTACCTCATCCTTGAGGACGAGAAGGACCGCGCCGACTTGATCCAAGCGTTGGGCGCGCAAGGCATCAGCTCGGTCTTTCATTATGTGCCGTTGCACAGTTCTCCCGCGGGCCGGCGCTACGGTCGTGCCTCGGGGGAACTGCCGATCACCGACCGCGTCTCCGAGCGACTCCTCCGGTTGCCGATGTTCGTCGGGGCGGACGACGAAGCGGTGGACGTCGTGGTGCGCGAGGTCCTAGCCTTCCACCGGCGTCGTTCGCGTCGTCATGTGGCCTGAGGTGATCGACCCATGAGCATGTGCGCGGTCCTGGTGCCCGAGGCGAACCCCGAGACGATCACGACCTGGCTGACGCGGCATCGCTCGCTCGTCGCCCTGACGATCGCGGTCGCCCTCTTCCACTTCGCGGCCTTCGCCACGCTCTGCGACGTCGGCTCATGGGACCACGGACCGCATCAGAAGGTCGTACTCGACATGACGACCGATGGGCGCGTTGGGTCGTATTTCCTCTACCATCTCTGCGTCGCACTGGTCTCGGGCTGGAGTCGGTCGCCGAGCGTCCTGGCCACGGGCGCCGCCTTGGTCCTCACCGGAGCGGTCGTGGCACGCACCCTCTTGAGCTGGCGGGTCCTCGATACCGATGGCACAAGGCCGGCGCGCGCGGTCGCCTTCAGCATGGCCTTGCTCTTCGCGATGCCCCTCTGGAACTGGTGGAAGTTCCCCAAGGTCTATCTGGGTCAAATCACGCCCAACATTTGGCACAACCCCACGACCACGTTCGCCATGCCTTTATGTGTGGCCGTCTTCCTGATGGCGGTCAGCTTTCTGCGCCAAGCAGGCATGTGGAAGGCCGTTGCCCTCGGTTTGCTGACCGTCGCATGCACACTCGCTAAGCCGAACTACGTGATCGCGTTTGTGCCATGCTTGGCCGTCGTCATGACATGGCGGGTCGCTCGATCACTCGCGGCCCGAAGGCGCGAGGAGACGACGAAGACCATCCTCCACATGATCTGCTTGTTCGGTCCCGTGTTGATCGGCCTTGTCGTTCAGTTCCTCTTCACGTTCGCCGGCAGGACAGACAACGACGACCGCGTCATCTTCGCGCCGCTCCGGGCCTGGGGCCAATATTCACCCAACGTCCCCGCGTCGGTCGTGCTGGGGATCGCCTTTCCACTCGTCACGCTGCTGCTCTATCCTCGCGAGACCTGGGCCGATCGGCGCACCCTCCTCGCCTGGTCGGTGCTGGCGGTGGCCATCGCCCAGTTCGCCCTCTTCGCGGAGGAGAAGCGCATGAGCGCCGCTAACTTCGCCTGGGGCAGCTACTTCGCCGACTACGTCCTTTTTCTACTAGCATGTGCATTGTTGATGAAGCAGAATGTAGGACCACGCTTCATCGCGGCCGTGAGTGTCCTCGCCCTCCATACGATCGCGGGCGCCTTGCATCTTGGGGCCTATCTGATGGGGCCCGTGCGGACGTGGGTGCCTGATTAGCCGCTGAGTTCGGCGAGCTTCGCGGTCACCAGCCTCTCGATCTCGGCGATGGCCTCGTCAGTCGCCTCCTGCACGCGACGTTCCGAGCCTCGACCAGTCGACGCGATTTGCTTGCGGGTGTCTTGCCGGACCATGCGCACGGCGACCTTCGCTTCCTCACCAAGCTTTTTCACTTGCCGGGCGATCTCGACTCGCTGCTCGCCGCTCATCGTGGGGACGCTCACGGCGATCGACCTCGGGTCGAGCGCGTATGCGTTCCAGTGGGCCTCGACAAGCGCCTTGACGATCCCGCCAACGTCGCCTTGGTCGAACGGAGTGACGACGATCCGGTCGCCTTGGGGACGCAGCGTGCCCAGTCGATCCAGGCGAGCCGAAGCACCAGCACGCTGGACGCGAAAGGTCGCCAACAAGCCCACGCTCAAGGCCCCCGCGCGGACGCCGGAAAGTTGCTCCTTCAGGAGTCGAACGGTCTGGGCCATCCGCGGCTTCCAGTCATTCACGTGAATTGTCTCAACGAATTTTCAAGTCAGGAAGTGTAGACTTAATGCCTTCGTCCAAGGGCATCGCATCGGGCAGGCCGTCGGCGTCCGTCACCGAAAACTTGTTGATCGTCACCGGCCGGGAGGGGCGCACGACCGTGCGCAGCGCCGTCGATTCGAGCGGGCGGGCGGAGCGGGTGGAGAGGACAAGGGTCCGGTCGCCTGCTGCCTCGACCGGCCCGA
>CALLYK010000377.1 GCA_937858365.1 uncultured Isosphaeraceae bacterium
AGGCCAACGCCCTGAGTTGATGGGGACCTTCAGGGCGATCCGATCGGGCCTCGGCCGCGACGGCGGCGAAGACATCGTGGAAGAGCCGGCCGACATCCGGCGAAGACGGGGCGCCGTCGCCCGGCCCATCCTTGTGCATCAGGGCGTCGCGCACTTGGCGAATCGTCAAGACGATGGGCATGGTGGGTCCTCGCGAATCGCGCCCATTCAAACTTCCATCGACTCCCGGACCAAACGGAAGAACGCGGGCGGTGGGCCGGCGAGTCGGCCGATCAGGTCCGGGCGACTTGCCGAGAACTTCTCCAAAACGGCCGCTTCGACCCCAACGGTCGCGGCCAGGTCTTCAAGCGTCCGCACGGGTCGCGTTGCGAGCGCCTCGGCCACGCGTTCGGCCAGGTCGTCGGGTCGTGGGTCCGCGTTGGGCCCCACGAGCACTTCGTTGAGGAAACCGCGCAAGTTGTCGTCCGCCTCCTTGGCGAGCCAGTCGGCGACCGTCTCGGCCGATTCGCCAAGGTCTCCCGCTTTGGCGTCGGAGAGGAGAACGCGCAGGGCGTCGAGGGCGGCGAGGACCTCGAGCGAAGGGGCGACGAGCCTGCCGCCGGCCTGCTTCAAGTCATCCAGACGTTCACTGACCTTGCCCGACTTGATACCGAGTCGGGCATCGCGCACGACGACGACCTTGTCGATCTTACCGGCCTTCAGCATCTCGCGCAAGCGATCGAACGGACGCCAGACCGACCGCATGTCTTGCTTGTGTGAAAGATGCACGCCGACCTTGCCGCCAGGACCGGAAAGCAGAAAGTGGAGGTCATTGGGAAGGTCATCCGTGGCGACCTTCCATTCCGGCGCGAGGGTCTGAACGAGAGGAGGAAGGCCCTGAGCGAGGATGCCGTCGGAACGGGTCGGGTCGCTCATGCTTCGGCTCACCTCGAGTCGGGTCCGCCATTGGGCCCGCAGGCGGTTCAGGGGAGGCTCGACAGGGGGAGCACCGTTCCGGCGGAGGGCGTCAAACGCCTCGCCGCAAAGCCAAAGGATGCGCCGGGGCGCCTCGCCGATCGTGCCGATCTGGGCCTTCAGCGCCGCTTCGTCAAGCGGCCAGAGTGCGTCTTTGCCGGTTCGGCGCTCGCGAAGTGCCGGGTTGGTGTCGAGTCGCGTGGCGATGAGCTTCTTCGCTTTGGGCCAGTCAACGGATTCAAGCTGCTCATTGTGCATGGCCAAGCGGTCCCAGGCCGCGCGTAGCATTCCCTCCCGAAGTTCGTCCATGAAGGAGGCGAGCACGCACGAGACGACGAGGACGTTCCTGGTCGCCTGGAAGAGTTCCATGACCACGCGCCCAAACGCGAAGAGGGCCGCCTTGTCCTGGCGATCGGTTTGAAGGGCCTCGATCTGGTCGAACGTGAAAATCACGGGAATGTTGGGACCGGCCAAACGACAGAGCGCGCCGACGACTTCGCGCGCCTCGTCTTCCGGGGGTGCGTCGGGGTCGGGCTCGACGAGGCCAAGGTCATCCAGGACGGCCTCGGGCAGCGAATCACCGCGGAGCCAGGCGCGGGCGTCGCGCCGTCGATGTCCCAGGAAGAGATGACCGAGTACGACCGAGAGGTCTCGACCGAGATGTTCCTTCGCGTCCAAGCGGTCCAGCAAGTCATCCACGAAGGCCCGTCGATTGTTTGGCTCGGGGTATTCACTTTGGACCCACTCGAACCACATCCGAAGGTCGGCATCGGCCGGGCGGACTTCGGCGAACCTCAGGAGTAGGACCCGTTCCAACAACGTGGTCCCGTCCGGGATAGGGCGCATCATGTCGTCGACGAGGCCCTGACGAACGTAGCGCCAAAGGTGTTGGGGACTTGTCTGTAACTTAGCGGCGACGAACACGGCCGCGGGCCTGATCGGGTCCACCTCGTGGGGGGGCTCGCCGATCCAATGGGCCCGGAGCCGGCGCAGGAGGTGGGTCTTGCCACTCCCCGGCTCGCCGAAGAGGAGGACCGATCGCGTCTGTTTCTCGCGGCGAACGGCCTCCAGGGCCTCCACGCACACACGAAAGGGGCGATCATGGATTTCGAGGACATCATCGACGTTCGGCTGCCAGGGGTCGGGGACCACGGTGGCTCGAAACGGGTTGTCAATCCCCGCGAGTTCGTTCATTGACCGTGTCTCCTCGATACTGAGTAGTAATACCCTCCTTGGCGATCAGGTATCATCTTTTCGCGCTCTTCGTTTGTGCAGCCGGCCGGGAAGTCGTGACGCTGCATGGAAACGCGGCCTTCCTCGGCCAGCCTCCAAACGGTCTCATCAAAAAGGGCCTTGTCGGTCAAAGGGGCCGTCATCGCCCCGCGCAGGCGCGCGAACGACACGGCGGCCCCGTTGACGGTGGCTGGGTCCAGGCGCTCCATCGCTTCGAAAATGCGCCGGTCCAAGGCCGATCCCGACGGCGAATCCACCTCCACCGCTTTACTCGGTTGCTCCGTCTTCCAACCCAGGAGGTCGCGGGCCGCTTCGTCCAATTGCTCGGCCGTCGTGCCCGACTTCGCGAGCGCTTTGGCCAGGGCCTTGAGGTCTTGCCGGAACTTATCGACGAAGTGACATGCGTAGTCGGCGGGGTCTTCCAGGGAGGCCGCTCGCTTCGCGTAACGCTCCGACTTGATCGGTCCCACCTTGGGCCATCGCGGCAGGCGGCCGTTCTTCAAAAGAACGTCGCGAACGCGATCAAGCTCCTTGGAGACCACCCAGGTCGCGGCCTTCTTCAAGGTCCCGACTTTCTTCAAATCGGTCCACGTTTTCGGTCGGTCCCCCAGCGCCGATTCGATCGCACCGGCGAGCACCACGTCCGCGGGATCGGCGTGATAGCGCACCTGTTTCCCTTTGGGGTAACGGTGCGCGACACCTCGGACGACGGCCTCTTCGAGCATGTTCGTGATTTCGCCGACGTCGCGTTTGAAGGGCTTGGCCAACTTGGAAACGACCTGCTTCGCCGTACTCGGTTCAACGAGCTTCGCGAGCGTCGCGTGCAACTGCGCGCGCACCTCGTCATCGCTCGCTGGGAGGAGCGCCGTTCGTTTCGCCATCGCCGGTCCCTCTGCTTCGAGTTCACTCGTGTCTACTTCAGCCTAGGCGATCGGTGGGCCGATCACAACGACCCTCGGGCCCGCTACAATGACCCCTTCGCTTTTTTTCGGGTCCATTGAGAGCACGGGATGTCGATCATCAGCGTTGAGGGTTTGAGCAAGACTTACAAGGTCTTCCAGAAAAAACAGGGGGTCCTGGGGGCCCTCAAGGGGCTTTATCACCGCGAATACAAGGAGGTGCGCGCCGTACGAGACGTGACCTTCACCATCGAACCGGGCGAGATGGTGGCCTTTCTCGGTCCCAATGGGGCGGGGAAGACGACCACCCTGAAAATGCTCTCGGGCCTGATCTACCCGACGGCCGGCGGCGCCAAGGTGCTGGAGTTCACCCCTTGGGACCGCGTCGATACCTTTCGCCGGCAATTCTCCCTGGTGATGGGGCAGAAGAACCAACTCTGGTGGGACCTGCCCGCCGCCGATAGTTTCCAGCTTCATCAAGAAATCTACTCGATCCCCGAGGCCGACTTCCGCCAAACGCTGGGTGAACTCACCGAACTGCTCGGTGTCGAGAAACTCGTAAAGCAAGCCGTGCGGGAACTCTCGCTGGGCGAGCGTATGAAGATGGAACTGATCGCGGCCCTTCTCCATCGACCGCGTTTGCTCTTGCTCGACGAACCAACGATCGGTCTGGACGTGGTCGCCCAGGTGGCCATCCAACAGTGCTTGCGCGATTATCACGAGCGACGCGGCGTGACCGTGCTCCTCACGAGCCACTACATGCGCGACGTGGAGGCCCTCTGCAAGCGTGTGCTGGTCATCACCCACGGCAAGCTCGTTTACGACGGCCCCCTGGAAGAACTCACGGGACGCTTCGGTGACGCGAAGCTCGTCAAACTCGAATTCGCCGGCGGCGCCGTGCCGGCCGACCTGGCCAAGTACGGTGAAATCACACGCGCCAACGGGCCCGAGGCCGACCTCAAGGTCGAGCGGCGCAATGTGGCCGAAGTGCTGGGCGCGATCCTCGACGCCCATGAGGTGAGCGACGTGAGCGTCCACGACCCGCCGCTGGAACAAGTCATCGCCCGGGTCTTCGAGGAGGGGCGGAGCGACCATGACGCCGCTTGAAACCACCTCCCGGCCAGGACCAATCGCCTCCCTGCGCAAGTATCTGAAGATCCTGCGCGTCACGCTCATCGAGCGGATGACCTACCGCGCCGATTTCCTGCTCACGACCTTCCTCCGCTTCCTGCCGATCCTCACGACGATCCTGCTCTGGAAGGCGATCTACGACGCCTCCGGCTCGTCGCGGCTCAACGGGTACGACTACGACGAGATGATCGCCTACTTGCTTTTGGTGAACATCAGTCGTGTCTTTTCCAGCATGCCCGGCCTGGCCGGCGGGATCGCGCGCGAGGTCCGCGACGGCTCGTTGAAGAAATACCTGGTCCAGCCGCTCGACATGCTGCACTATTTGACCGCCTATCGCGTGGCCCACAAACTCGCGTATGTGGTGGCCTCGGCCTTGCCTTACGGCTTGCTCTTCTTCCTCTGCCGCGACTTCTTCGTCGGCCA
>CALLYK010000378.1 GCA_937858365.1 uncultured Isosphaeraceae bacterium
TCTCTTCAAGAACTCGGGCGAGGAACGCCGCCGCCGGATCACTCGTTTGATTGACATGGTCGGCCTGGCCCACGCCAAGCACCGCCAGCTTCGCGAGTATTCCAAAGGCATGCAGCGCCGGATCGGTCTGGCCCAGGCGCTCATCAACGAGCCAGAACTCATCCTTCTCGACGAGCCGACTTCTGGCTTGGACCCGCAGGGCACGGCGGAAATCAAAGACCTGATCCGTCAGCTTCGTGAGCAGGGCAAGACAATCGTGCTCTCGGGCCACTTGCTGGCCGACATGCAGGACATCTGCGACCGGATCGCGATCCTGCACCGCGGCGAGCTCAAGGAGATGGGCAAGGTCTCCGAGCTGCTGACGATCCAGGACATCACCCAGATCCGGGCCCGCGACATGTCGCCCGCCGCGATCGCGGAGGTCCGCGAGGTCCTCAAGCGTCATGGTTCAGAGCTCATAGCAGTCGACAATCCAACCACGACCTTGGAAGAGCTCTTTCTGCGGATCGTCCGCGAAAGCGACCAGCACCCCGGCCGACGTCGCGTGGCGGACGGCAAGGCGGCATCGAGCCCGGTCGGCACTCCAACTCCCGTGGCCTGAGGGTCCGCAAACGGACCGCGAAATCCAAGTTCATCGCGCTGTCGTCCCGGGCCCTCGTCTCGCCTCCAGTTGTTTTTCAGGCCCAGGATCGAGCCGCAACGCCTTCCCTGCACATACCTCACGATGGCGGAGTCCGCTTGCGATGTTTTCCTCGATGATTGTCCCGCTCTGGGCGCAGGTCGCGCCGATGCCGGCGGGGCCGGCTGTCGCGTTGAAGCACCTTTACGTCATCGGTGAACCGACAGTCACCTATGACAACTTCCTGGGCGGCCCTCTGACCTGGCTGAAGATCATGGCGATCATCGCCCTGCTCTTCTGGGTGGGGTCTTGGGCCTTGGCCGGCTTTCGGAAACGGATCACGGGGGGGAACCTGCACATGTCGGTCCTCGGCCTAGCGACCCTGCTGGGCCTGGCGGGTGTGGCCCTCGGGACGCTCGCCGGCGCCGGTCGCGCGGGTAATTACCAGATCGGGAGCCTGCCGCTGCCGGTCCTCTTGGGGATTGGGGCCTTTTTCTTCTTCTTTCTTTGGGTCGAATGGTCGCTCTGGCCGAGCATCATGCGTATGGGTCGATGGCTCGACCTAATCACGCTCGTGGCAATCCATGCGGGTCTTGCCCTGGGGTTCGTTGTGGCCTTCGGCATTTTTGGCTCTAGTTCTGTTGTCAACACATTGGTGGTTGGGGCCCGGTTGGGTTCGACATTCATGGGATTGGTTGTGCTCACGCGTGTCGGCTTGCTCCTCATGGGCGAGGTCCTCCGCGTCCGGCCGCGTCGGCTTCGGGCCTTGGCCTGGCACAACATCCTGGAGTCGAACCGCCGGATGTGGGCCCCTTGGGTGGTCCTGACCCTCTTTGTCGTCGTCCTGGCTTTCACTCACTGGTTCCTGGACACGGACGCGGCCGAGTTGGGTCGCATGTACGTGGGGACCCTAATGCTCTTCATTTCCCTCGTGCTCACGGCGATGGTGGTGATCCTCACGCCCCTAAGCCTGCCCACCGACATTCGCCAGCACACGATCTACACGGTGGTCTCCAAGCCGGTCCGTCGCCTTGAGCTCGTTTGGGGCCGGATGATCGGCTTCATGACCCTCGTGACTGTCCTCTTGGGCATTTTCGGCCTCGTAAGTGGGCTTTACATCAAGCGCCAGGTCGATCGTCAGATTGACGTTACCAAGGCCGAACTCCGCAAGGCCCGCGCCTCCGACCAGATTGAGAAGACCCGCAACCTGGAAGACACGCTCGCCCAACTAGAGGC
This sequence comes from uncultured Isosphaeraceae bacterium, assembly GCA_937858365.1. Lineage (GTDB taxonomy): Bacteria > Planctomycetota > Planctomycetia > Isosphaerales > Isosphaeraceae > CALLYK01. The sequence goes on from CALLYK010000378.1 coordinate 1,856, forward strand.
CCGGCGCTCGGCACGCGTGCCGTTGAAGGGCTCGCTCATGTTCGAAGACTCGGTCGGCAAGAAGACCATCAAGGGGGTGGACGTCGGCCAGGAACTCGAAACACGCAGCTTCGTCGAAGGGGCCACTCCCTCGCGTGCGATCTGGCGCTATGGCCGCGTAATGGATCCGTACGACGAACTCCTCCCTGATCCCAACCGGACCCCTAACCCCATGTTGGACCGGCGACTTCCGGTCGAGCAGTTGCTCAAGCAAGGCACGATCGAATGGTATGACAATCAGGCCGCGGAACTCACTTACGAGAAGTTCGAGTTGGAGCAACGTCGGAAGGCGGGCCAGCTTTCCGTGAGCGAGGCCCAACGGGCGACGACGCGGGTCACGCAATTGGACCAAGAGATCGCCACGAATCGAGGGCAGGCCGACAAGCTCCGGGCGCAGGAGCGAGACTTGAGGGAACAAGTTCGCAAACTCGAGACCGACGGCAACGCCCCGGCCGCGGTTGATCTCCGCCAGCGTGCGGGCGAGCTCCACTCTCCCAAGATCAAGTTGCAGATGTCGTTCAACGTCTATCGAACCACGAAGGGCCAAATCGGCGAGCCCGTTTACGCGGCGATTCGTGTCATCGACTTTTTGGACGACAACCGCCGTCTCGATAGCGAAGTCATCCCAATTCGCGAGTACTACACGAACTCCTGGGAGTTCAATTCCTCGGCCCTTGTAGGTTCCCGCGGCTACTTGCGCATCGAGGTGAAGTGCATCAGCCCGACGCAGTACCTGGGGATGTCCGAGAGCGACTTGTACATCCTGGCCGACTCGGGCAACTTCTGGGTCAACTACTCGAAGGGTTTGGTAGGCGTCTGGCTGCAAGCGATGGTCCTCACGGCCGTGGGCGTTTTCGCGGGTACCTTCTTGAGCTGGCCGGTCGCCTTGCTCTTGAACGCCTTCTTCTTCCTCTTTGGTCAGTTGCTCTATCAGTTCCTGCAGGCGATCGCCTTGCAGAGCCTCTTGGGCGGCGGGCCGTTTGAGTCGTTCATCCGCATGCTGAGCCACAGCAATCAGATGTCCGACCTGGCCCCGACGATCCCGGTCGTCATCGCCAAGACACTGGACTCGGTCGTCATGCCGGTCCTTTCTCGCCTCGTCTACATCATCCCGAACCTGCCGGCCCTGGATTTCAGCGAGAAGGTCGCCGACGGCTTCGCGGTCAGTTGGGTGGACGTTCGCGACAAGTTCCTCCTGGCGCTCGGCTATGCCGTGCCCTTCTCCATCGCCGGCTATTTCATCTTGAAAGAGCGTGAGGTGGCAGCATGAGGTCTTCTATTCGCAATCGCGTCATTTACATCGGCGTGATTGTCCTGATCTTCGGCATCATGTATCCGTACCGGATGATGGTCGATCGCATCCATAAGGAATACGACTTGGGCGAGGCGACCATCGGTATCGACAACGGCAGTTTCGTCCTCAATCTCTTCGCGCTCGGGGGGGCCCGCGGCATCGTGGCCAACGCCCTTTGGGACCAGGCCATCAAGCTTCAGAAGGCCCAGCAGTGGGACCGTCTTCAGGCGCGCGTGGACATGATCACGAAGCTCCAGCCCCACTTCCTCTCCATCTGGACCTTCCAGGGCTGGAACCTCGCCTACAACGTCTCGGTCGAATGGGACGACCCCGCCGACAAGTACCGCTACATCAAGCGAGGCATCAACTTCCTCAAGCAAGGCGTCGATCGCAACCCGAAGTCGCCTGACCTCATGTGGGACACCGCCTGGACCTACTACCAGAAAGTCGGCATGGCCGACGAGGCGGTCATCTTGCGAAAGCTCTTCCGCGAGGACGAGGACGAGCCGTTCAAGACCGACCCGATCACCAAGGAAATCAAGAACGACAACTTCTTGGTTTCCCTCGGCTGGTTCAAGAAGTCCGTCAAGCTCGTCGATGAGGGGGGGACCCGTTTGGCCCCCGGCGTGGAGCGCGAGAAGATCACGTTCGTTGACCCCCACGAAAACCGCAAGGGACGGGCCGGGGACCTGGGCTTCCGCTCGATGCCCGCCCACGCCCAAACGCGCTACGCCGTGAGTCTGGAGAAGGCCAGTATTAAAGGGGTCGAGGCCACGTTCGGCGAAAGAGCCAAGAATGAGTGGGAAAAGGCCAAGGTCGAATGGGTCGAATTCGGTCGCTTCACCTTCCCCGCGCCCAACCTCCTCCAAAACCAGACCGAGAAAGACCGAGACCAAATCCAGATCGACAACATCGATGACCCCGAGGCCTACGAGAAACTGACCGACAATCAGAAATACTGGACCAATCGCTGGTCCGACCAGTGCAACTACCGCTACTGGAAAGACCGCTGCTCAGCCGAGATGGAGGTGGAGGGCTACACCGCCCGGCAACTTTTCTACGAAGGCACCAAGGCCCTCCGCGCCGGCCAGTTCATCACCGAGACCGACAAGAATGGCATCGTCCGCAAAGGGGCCGTCGAGTGCTACCGCGAAGGCCTGGACCTGTGGAAGAAGCTCCTGGACCGTCACACGGTCTTCGCCGATGACCAGCTCAACGCCAAGGACACCGGCCTGATCGTCCGCCGCTACGTGCTGGCCTTGCAGCAAGCAGGCGAGGAAGTGCCCGAAGACTACCCCTACAAGGAGCTCCTGGCCGCGGCCCAAGCGGACACGTCCGTCGATCCGTACGACGCTCTTGAGGTCATCCGCACATCGCAGTCGCGAGCGGCGGGCGGCAATCCCAAGTAACCCATCCCACTCGGGTATCACGCCGGGACGGTTAGCCGAAAGGGCCCGTCCCGGTTTCTTTTTCCAGGGGACCAAAGTCCACCACCCGGCCCGATCAGGGGACGAACGACCATGACCGCGACCCAGACCATCCGTGTTGGCCATAGCCCCGACTCTGACGACGCTTTCATGTTCTACGCCCTCACTCATGACAAGCTTGACACCGGAGGCCTGAAGTTCGTTCATCAGTTGGAGGACATCGAGACCCTCAATCGCCGGGCCCTGAACGGTGAACTCGAGGTCTCGGCCGTGAGCATCCACGCGTTCGCCCATCTGGCCGACAAGTACGCGCTCCTCGCATCAGGTTGCAGCATGGGGGACCGTTACGGCCCCAAACTGATTACCCTCGGCGGTTGGGACCTCGATCGCCTGCGCCGCGATCGTCCCACGATCGCCATCCCCGGCACGCTCACGACGGCCTACCTGACCCTTCAACTTTGCCTCGGGAAAGACCATCCAGTCCAAGTCGTCCCGTTCGACCAGATCATCGAGGCCGTGCTCGAAAGAAGAGTGGATGTTGGCCTCATCATTCATGAGGGCCAACTCTACTACCCCGACAAGGGACTGAAGCAGATCGTGGACTTGGGCCAATGGTGGTTCGGCGAGACGGGCCTGCCGCTTCCGTTGGGCGGCAACGTCGTCCGCAAGGACCTGGGCGACGCCACAGTCAACCGGATCGCCGCCTTGCTGAAGCAGAGCATCCAATACGCTTTGGCCAACCGGGAGGAGGCCCTTGCCTACGCACTGACATACGCGCGCGATCTCGAGCCCGCGCTGGCCGATCAATTCGTGGGGATGTACGTCAATGACTGGACGGTCGATTATGGACCAAAGGGCCGCGAGGCGGTGCGAACCTTGTTGGGCCGGGCCGCCGCGACGGGACTTGTCCCCGCGCTGGAAGTCGCGTTCGTGGGCTGACTGTCCGGTCACACCCGCAGGGTCAACGCAAGGCGCATCATCCTTGCGGGCCGACCTCAGGCACCGAAACTTGGCCGCCGACTGCGTGGGAAGTTCGTTCGGGCCGATGTATTCTAGGTATGACCCGGCTCGGGCCCCCTTCCGGCCCGCCCCAGAGACCGAGCGGGACCTGTCATGACCGGCGTTCGCCTGATCCTGGCCTTGCATAACCATCAACCCGTTGGCAACTTCGATGACGTCTTCGAGGCGGCCTATCGCGCGAGTTACCGGCCCTTTCTCGACGTCCTGGCCGACTACCCCGAGTTGCCTTTCGCCCTGCACACGTCGGGCCCCTTGCTCGAATGGTTGGTCGACCGGCATCCCGAATACATCGAGCGCGTCCGCGCGCTCGTGGCGGGAAGGCGAGTCGAGATCCTCGGCGGCGGGTTCTTCGAGCCCATCTTGACGATGGTCCCGCACCGCGACCGCGTGGGACAGATCGCGAGCTTCTCGAACTACATCGAGCGGACACTCGGCGCCAAGCCCAAGGGCATGTGGGTCCCCGAGCGGGTCTGGGAGCAACAACTCGTCAGCGCCATTCACGAGGCGGAGATCGACTATACGATCCTCGACGACTACCACTTCGGTCACACCGGCTTGGCCGATACCGACCTGTTTGGATATCACCTCACGGAAGACGAGGGGCGGATCATCAAGGTCTTCCCCGTGTCGGAACGCCTCCGCTATCTGATGCCCTTCCAGGAGCCGCACGCGACTTACGAATACCTGCGCTCGCTCGCCCAGGAACGACCGGGCGCCCTGGTTGTCTTCGCCGACGACGGCGAGAAGTTCGGCTCCTGGCCGGGGACTTACGATTGCGTCTATGTGGAAGGCTGGCTGCGCCGCTTCTGCGACATGCTGCGCGGCAATCGTGACTGGATTGAGGTCCTGACCCCATCGCAGGCATTGGAATTGACCTTGCCGCGCGGCAAGGTCTTCCTGCCCGACTGCTCGTATCGCGAGATGACCGAGTGGGTCCTGCCCGCCGAAAGGCAGCTCGCTTATCACAGGGCCTTGAGGCAGGCCCAAGGACAACCAGGCTTTGAGGCCGTTCGACCTTACGTGCGAGCCGGCGGCTCCTGGCGCAACTTCCGCGCCAAGTATCCCGAGGCCGACGAGATGTACGCGCGAATGCTCCTCGTCTCCAATCGACTCGCGGCGCTGGAGGGCAAGGCCGACCCCGAGTTCGTAGAGGCGGCCCGACAAGACCTCTATCGGGGCCAGTGCAATTGCCCCTACTGGCATGGGGCGTTCGGCGGCCTCTACCTGCCTCACCTCCGCAACGCCATCTTTCGCCACCTGATCGCGGCCGACCTCGCCCTCGACGACGCGGAGGGACGCAACCGTCCCCGCGCGGTCCTCGACGTGGCCGACTTCAATCTCGACGCGCGTCAAGAAGTGCGTCTCGACAACGAACGTATGACGGTCTTCGCTCGACCCGCCACAGGTGGACATATTTACGAGTTGGACATCAAGCACGCCCTCACGAACGTCTTGGCGACGCTCGATCGCAGGCCCGAACCCTATCACCAGGCGGTCAAAGCGGCGGCGGCCGGAGACGCGAACGCGGCCAGCCTCGGCCCAGCGATCGCGGAGCAGGTCATCCTCAAATCGTCGGGGCTCGACCGTCTCCTGGTTTACGATGGACACCCACGCAAGGCCCTGGTCGATCACGTCTATCCCTTGGACGCGTGCCTCGACGACCTGATCGCGGGCGATGCGATCGAACGAGGCGACTTCGTGATGGGGGCATATCTGTCGAAGGTCGTCCGCGAGACCGACCGCGTCACGCTCATCATGGAGAGGCCCGGACGCGCCGACGGCCACACGATCCACGTCCGCAAGACGCTCACACTCCAGGCCGGCTCACCGAGGCTGGAAGTGCGCTACTCGCTCGATGAATTGCCTGTGGACGTGCCCTTGAAGTTCGCGGTAGAGATCAACCTGGCGGGCATGGCCGGTCACGCCGACGACCGCTACTTCACCGATGAACGAGGCCAATCGCTCGGGCCCCTCGACTCTCGCCTGGACCTGAACGCATCCAACGCGCTCCGAGCGATCGACGAGTGGCTCGACCTGGCGATCGACCTGCGTTGGTCCAAGCCGGCGGGTGTCTGGTGCTTCCCAATTGAGACGGTCAGTCAAAGTGAAGGGGGCTTTGAAGGTGTCTATCAAAGCTCCGCGGTGGTCCCCCACTGGGTCGTCCGGGGCGACGAAGGCCGGCGCTGGGAAGTCACGATCCAATGGGAACTCGACCGAGTGCCGCGAACGCCCGCGGGCCTGATCGAGACGGATCGATCGGGAACGAGGGAGCTGCTTGTCCGCGCATGACTTAATCAAGTTAAAATCTATTTTTCAATCCACTCCAATTTCGCCCCGACCTGATTCGAACAGAGTAGTAACGAGACCCCAATCGCCTTCCGATTTCCTGAGTGGGTCCTTCAGACCCGATGACCTGCCCTTTTTTTCGAACATCCCCTGGGACATCTCCCGAAACGGCCCCCGATGCCGCCGCCATCGTGCGCCGCGCTCGTCGCTTGCGCTTTCGCGTTCGGCCCGAGGCCGTCGCCGCTCTTTCGGGGGCCTACCTTGGCTCACGCCCTGGCGCTGGACTCGTCTTCGCCGAACTCAAAGCTTATGAACCCGGCGATGATGTCCGCCATCTTGACTGGAACGTGACGGCCCGTCAGGGGCGACCCTATGTCCGACGGTTCATCGAAGAACGTTTGCTCACGATTTGGCTCGTGATCGACGTTTCCGCGAGCCAACGATTCGGGCCCGAGCCGGGTCGTTCCAAGGCCGATCGCGCGGCCCAGGCAGCCGCCTTGCTCGCCGCCGCCGCGATCCAAGGGGGCGATCGCGCCGGCCTCGTACTTGTCAGCGACCGGATCGAAGCCGAACTTCCTCCAGGAGGTGGTCCGCGTCACCTCGCTCGCCTCTTACGGATGCTCGTCGCTTCGGCCACCAGCTCTCGACGAACCGACTTGCTCGTCGCCGTCCCTCACTTGCGACGCGCTGGTCGGCGCGGACTCGTCGTCCTCTTTAGCGATTTCCTGGAAACGGGCCCAACGGCCGCTTGGCGCAGTGTGGCGAGTCGTCACGACCTGATCGCCTTCCGCCTGGTGGACCCACGCGAGGAGGACTTGCCCAAGGCCGGCCTCGTGGCGATGGTCGACGCTGAGACCGGGCGCGAAGGACTCATCGACGCCGGTTCGGGCCGCGTCCGCCGCACCTATGCTCAGGCCGCCGCGGAGCGCCGCGCCGCGTTTCGGACCTGGTGTGCCGCAGTGGGCGCGGCCGCTCATGAACTTCGGACGAGCGAAGACCCCATCGGGCCCTTGCTCCGCGTCTTTCAAGGAAGGGCCGCGAGGCGCACCCGCGCGGGGTCGCGACCGCGATGAGTCCAACCCCCTTGGTCCCCCCTCGTCCGATCCCCGAACCGCTCGCTTGGCCCGGGTCGGGAAACTTGTCGATCTGGCTGCTCGCGGCGTCCGTCCTCCTCGTCGTGCTCGTCGCCGCTCGGTATTCCCGCCGTTCGAGGCGACAAAACGCGATGCTTCCCAGAACTTTGGGGCATTCCACCCCGCTCGGTCCAACCGCCATCCTGATTGATCGTGCCGAACGCGCTCGCGAGGTCCTCGTGGGTCGCTTCGGCCCTTCTTGGGTCTCACGGACGACCGAGGAGATCGCCGCCTCCGCGGACGTCGGCAAGGCGCTCAATCCGGAGAACACCGACCGATTGATTGCCCTGCTTCGCGCCGCTGACAGGGCCAAGTTCGCCGTTGCGGAGATCTCAGCGGAAGACCTCGCTTTCTACTCGGAAGATTGGCTCAACTCGGTCTTGGCCGAACTCGCCGGGGCGACGACGAGCCGAAACGGCAAATGGTCCGAACCAACGTCCGGGCCAAGCGCGCGTTCCAACACAGCCAAGTCTTCTGAGAGGAAAGCGTGATCCAACGCGATCCGATAAGGAGACCAGGTCGGCCAGCTCACCTGTCGTCCGAACCCGAGTCGGCTGTCGCGCAGGCCGATTGTGTGTTGAAAGGCATCGAAGTGGGGCGAGCCATCCGTTCGGTTCAAGTCTCCGAAGACGATCGCGCGGCCCCCTTGACTAGCGATCAACCGCCCCACTTCGAGAAGGCCGTTCGTGCTCGACGGGTCCGGACCATGGAAGGTGATCGGACAGGGCGGATGAACAAGCCAGAGTCTCAAGGTCGCCCCATCCCACGGCACCACCGCTGTCGCCAAGGGTCCTCCCTGCCGACTCATCACGATTGCTCCATTGCCATCAACAAACGGTCGGCGAGACCAGAGCGCCAGCCCTTGGCCAAACCCAGGCCGTTCGATTCGATAGGGATAGGTCGCGCGAAGGTCGGCGAGTGCTTCCAGCCACTCGGATGAGACCTCGATCAAACCGACCACGTCGGCCGATTCCCTCCCCAGGTAGTCTCGCACAACATCGTGCTGGTCGCTCTTCCAATAGACGTTCAAGACCACCACCTTGAGTCGATCGCCCCCGCGCGTGTCGGCGACGACAGGGTTCGGTCCTGAGAAGCGAAGAAGCGGGTCAAGCCCCAAGAGGGCCAAAGCGATCAAGCCGAGCGAGCGAAGGCGCGGTCCCCAACGGAGCGCGGCCCCCGCGGCGAGAAGCTGCGAACCGATCGCGAGTTCATGAAAGGGGGTCGCAAGGTCGGCAAGCGACGAATAGGGCGCCAGCAGCAGCGCCAGCGGGTGGGCGATTGCGGCCCAACCCAAGAAGTCGGTGACGACGCGAGTCCGTTGGATCGGGAAGAGGCCGTTCATGTTGTGCCGATGCGTCGTGGACCCTTGGCCAGCCCCTGCCAATCCACAATGTCGAGCCGCCGGTTGAGATCGTCCACGGTCAGTCCATGCGGCAATTCGGCCAGAAGCGGGACGTTCTGGAGGTGGCGAACGAGTTCTCCGGGGTTCGTTTCCTCGGCGATCGGATCAACGGTCGGCTTCGCCCCGTTGAGGACGACACCCGCCAAACGAAGGCCCCTGCGCGTCGCGGCCTCAACGGTGAGCAGCGTGTGATTGAGCGTGCCGAGTCCGCGGTGGGCGACGATGATCAACGGGTAGTCGAGCGCGATCGCGAGGTCGGCCACGGTGGAATCGGCGGCGAGAGGACAGAGGAGACCGCCCACGCCTTCGACGATCATCAGGTTGGCCCGGTCGGACCACCAGGTGAGGGCCTCGGTCACGGCGGCGAGCAGATCAGCGTGGAAGAGGGGCGTCCCCGCTCGTTGGGCCGCCACACAGGGCGCAAGCGGCTCTTCGTACACGAGGGGCGTCACTCGCCTGGTCTCCACGCCACAACCGAGCGCGGCGATGAGTGACTCGGCGTCCTCGGCACGCCAGGAGGGGCCTTCGCGCGTCGCCCCTGTGGCGACCGGCTTGAGCGCGCCGACGCGCGTTTTTCGACACTTGAGTGTCTTCACGATGGCCGCCGCGACGAACGTCTTGCCAACGCCGGTATCGGTGCCCGTGATGAAGAGTCCCTGAAGCGTCTGGGCTTGCATGGCGGCTGGTCGCGAATTGAGGCGTGCCGGGACCGCGGGAGGGGACGGACCCGGCGACGCTCGTCATCGTCAGAAGAAGTCCGTCGGGGCCGTCATCTCGGTGAGAGCTTCAGCCGTGGCCTCGTGGAAGCCGCAGCCGTGGTTATCGAGACCCGACTCGAGATTGAGTGCGATCTGGAACAGCTCGGGCGAGTCGATGCGCCAGGCGAGGTCGAAGAGGCGGTCCGGGGGCAGGTCCCCCAGCCCAACGCCGAGGCGGTCGAGTTCCGACTCCAGGCGGAGCATCGTTTCGAGCATCTCGGCGTGGGTCTCGGCCGAGCCGCCCACCACGACGCACTGGCGCCCCGTGATGATGCGCTGGGCTTCGTCCGTCGCGTCGAGCCCGACTCCGACCAGGGCCGCCCGAAGGCGGCGCCGCCCGCCCTGTGGGATTGTGGAAGGCGTCAACGGTTGACCTTTCGCGAGAGGGTTGGCGTCCGCGTTTCAGGCGTCGCGCGGGGCCCGGTCCATGCCGGTCCCGCGTCCGCCCGCCGACGCTACTTCCTATCGGCGCGCCTCGGGGCGGCGCCGAAGGCGACTCTCACGGGCGGTCCAATCGATGTCCGTCAGGCCGCTCACGACCCGCCCAGGCATTCCTTGGTGAGTTCTCGCGCCACCCGGTACGCCGCGCGCACCGTCAAGGCCCGCGCCTCAATTTGTTCGGACTGGAAGAGCTTCCCCTCACTCGTGGGCAAGCCCGCGAGATTGAGGGTCAAAGGCAATAGGTCGAGAAACTGTCGGTACTTCTGCTGCAACGCGGCGTCGGTCGCGGCGTCGGCCATGGCCGGGTCCTCGGGCGAGCGGGTCCTGAGCGGCGAGCGTAACGCACCGTGCGTTCGCACCGCCTTCCGAGGGTAGAGTAACGACCGACCGCTCGGCAAGGCGCCGTCGGTCGATTCCTCGACATTGCCGCCGTCTTCGCCGCCTCGTCAACCAATACGACCGCGACCAAGCCGTCCCTATTTGGCTACAATCAGTAAGTCTGGACCCGCGAACCATAGTTTGGAGCCTTACGAATGGCCCTGGAGACCTTTCCCAACCAGTTCCCTCAACGAGACTATGAGATTGAGATCACCTGCCCCGAGTTCACCGCGGTTTGTCCCAAGACGGGCCAGCCCGACTTCGGCACCATCGTCATCAGCTACGTCCCCGATGCCGCCTGCATCGAACTGAAGAGCTTGAAGCTCTATCTCTTCGGCTTCCGCGATCGGGGCATCTTCTACGAACACTCGATCAACACGATCCTTGACGACCTTGTCGCCGCGTGCGCGCCGCGCCGGATGAGCGTGGTGGGCGACTTCAGTCCCCGAGGCGGCATCACGTCGAAGATCACGGCCCGATTTGAGGCCCCGTCATGGCGTCGCGACCGCGAATCCTCACCCTGACCACCGACTTCGGCGCCGACGGCCCTTACGTCGCCGCGATGAAGGGCGTTATCCTCGGCCACGTGCCCGACGCGCGTCTGGTCGATGTGAGTCACGCCATCGAACCCCAGAACGTTCGCGAGGCCGCTTTCGTGCTGAGCAGCATCATCGACGACTTCCCGCGCGGCACGGTCCATCTCGCCGTGGTGGACCCCGGTGTCGGCACGTCGCGCCGCGCACTGGTCGTCTCGGCCCGCGAACAGTGGTTCATCGGCCCGGACAACGGCCTGGTCCCCCTGGCATTACGCGAGGACGAGACCCTCGACGCACGCGTCTTGGTGAACCCGACAATCCGGCGACCGCGGGTTTCGGCCACGTTCCACGGTCGCGACGTCTTCGCGCCCGTGGCCGCCTACGTCCTCCGCGGCGGCCCGATCACCGAACTCGGCCCTCGCGCCCACGACATCGTTCGACTGCCCGCATTCACCGCACGCCAAGAGGAGCGGGGCCTTCTGGGGCAAGTCCTCTTCCGCGACCGCTTTGGAAACCTCATCACCAACGTCCCCGCGGCAAGCCTTGTGGGCAAGCCCCTTGATTCGTGGACGCTGAGCATCGGGGACGAGTCGATCGCGGGCATCTCGCGGACGTATGGCGACCATCGGCCCGGAACGCTCATCGCGCTCGGCGGCAGCGGCGGCATGATCGAGGTCGCCGTCGTCCAGGGCGACGCCGCGACGCGCCTTGGCGCCGGGCCGGGGGCCGAGGTCCGCCTCGTCAGTCACTCCAAAGGGTGGATGGACGGATGATCGAGGACGAGACCCTCAAGAGATGGGACAAGGACCACCTTTGGCACCCGTTCACCGCGCAAGCCGATTGGGCCGCCGACGACCCCCTTATCATCGACCGCGCCGAAGGGGTCGAACTCATCGACACGCAAGGCCGACGCTATCTCGACGGCGTCAGCTCGCTCTGGTGCAACATCCACGGTCATCGTCATCCGGCCTTGGACCAGGCCCTGCGCGACCAGCTCGACAAGATCGCGCATTCGACCTTGCTTGGTCTCACCGTCGGGCCCGCGATCGAGCTGGCGAGGCGTCTTGTGGAGCGTGCCCCCAAGGGCCTCACGCGCGTCTTCCTCTCGGACGACGGTGCGACCGCCGTGGAAGTCGCCCTGAAAATGGCCTTCCAGTACTGGAGGCAGCGGCGCGACCCAGGGCCCGAACGCTCTCTCTTCCTCGCGTTGGGGAACGCCTACCACGGCGACACCCTCGGCGACGTGAGCGTCGGCGGGGTCGATCGATTCCATGCCGCCTTCGGGCCCTTGCTCTTCCCGACCTTGCGGGCCCCTTCGCCACACTGCTATCGCTGCCCACTTGGTCTGCATCGAGAGACATGTGGAATCGCTTGCCTCGATGAAGTGGACAAGCTCTTGACCGCCCATCGCGGACGCGTCGCGGCGGTCGTGATCGAGCCGCTCGTGCAGTGCGCCGCGGGGATGATCGTCCATCCCGATGGTTACTTAAAGGGCCTCCGCGCCCTCTGCGACCGCCACGACACCCTCTTAATCTGCGACGAGGTGGCCGTCGGTTTCGGCCGGACAGGAACGCTCTTCGCGTGCGAGACCGAAGGCGTTCGACCTGATTTTCTCTGCCTGGCCAAAGGGCTCAGCGGCGGCTACCTGCCTGTGGCCGCAACACTCACGACTGAGGAAGTGTACTCGGCCTTCTTCGCCACGGCCGCGGAAGGAAAGACCTTTTATCACGGTCACACGTATGGCGGAAACGCCCTCGGCGCCGCGGTGGCGCTCGCGAGCCTGCGCATCTTCGAGGATGAACAGACGTTGGCACAACTCCCCCCCAAGATCGACTTGCTGAGGACATGGCTCGATCGCATCGCTTCGCTGCCCTTTGTCGGCAACACACGCCAACGCGGCCTCATCGGCGCACTCGAACTCGTGGCCGACAAGCCGAGCAAGACCCCCTTCCCTCCCGAACATTTGATCGGGGCGAAGGTCTGCCGCATGGCTCGAACGCGCGGACTCCTCATCCGCCCTCTCGGCGACGTGATCGTCATCATGCCCCCGCTGGCGATCACGATCGGTCAGCTTGATCATATGCTGAAAATTATCGAGGATTGCATAACAGAGACTCTTTCGCACTAATAAATCTAAAGGTTCTTATTTTTTATAGCTACAGATCTTCTCCTCCTAACCACTTGTCAACGTGCGTAGGAGTTTCTTCGCCTCGCCTTCGCCGGGGAACGGTCGCCGGGCATCCAGCGCCTGACGCAGCGAGCGCCTGGCCTCCTCCCGTCGGCCCAGTCCCGCTTGGATCACACCCAGATGATAGGCCACCTCGGGCACTTGGTCGACGAGTTTGAGTGCCGGGCCGATCATCTGCAAGGCCTTCGCGTCATCTCCGGCGCGATGTTCGATCCATGCGGCCGTGTCGGCCAGGTAGGGGTCGTTGGGCTCGAGTTTGCGGGCGATGGCCAGCCAGCGCCGGGCCTCGGCCATGTCGTTCGCCGAGCCTGATTCGGCGAGGGCCCAGGCCAGGTTCGCGGCCAGATGGGGGTCGAACGGTGGTTCGCGCAGTCCTTCGCGAAGAACGGGGACGGCCTCGCGCGTGCGCCCCTGAGAATCGAGCCACTCGGCGAATTCGGAGCGGGCGACCGTGAGGAGCGGTGCCTGGGCGATCGCGTCGCGGAAGGACCGCTCGATGCGCGCGGGTGCTTCACCCAGATGTCGGCCATGACGCGCGCGAACCAACTCGAGTTGACCACGGACTTCCGGGTCGTCGGGCCGACCCGCGATCGCCCGGCCCGCCGCGTCGAGCCAGCGCGAGCCCTCGACACCGCGATTGGAGCCGTCGCAGAGCGCCACAATCTCCGTCACCGCGGCCACGTCGGTTGGGTCTTCGCTCAACGCGCGTCGGAACGAGGACTCCGCTTGGGTCGGGTCCTTCAATTTCAGGTGCGTCTGACCAATCAAGGTCAAGACACCCCCGCCGATCGCGCCGAGGCGAAGCGCTTGTTCGAAGTCCGCGAGGGCCCGGCGGTAATCGTCGGAAGAAGCGGTCTTGCGATGCAGAAAGTGGGTCCCACGTTGAATGCGAGGACCTGGGTCCTTCGGCGCCAGTTGGATCGTGCGGTCAAAGACGCGCTCGGCCTCTTCGTTCCGTCCCGCCGCCGTAAGGGCGATCCCCTTCAGGCCGTAGGCCGGCAACCAGTCCACACGTAGTTGGAGAGAACGGTCCGCGGCCACGATGGCCTCCGACCACTCCTGACGCTGCAGGGAGACAGCGCCCAACACGAACCAAACCTCGGGATGGTCCGCGTAGGCACGTGTCAGCGGCCGGACCTTGGCGAGCGCCGCTTCGAACCGGCCGGCGCGGAAGTCGTCGTTCAGGATTTCCTGGAGACGACCATCGAGTTCAGGCGCGCCCGGTTTCGAACCCATTGCTCGAAGGGTGTCGCTGATGACGTCAGCCCGAATCATCCCAACGGGGAGACAAAGCGCCCCAATGAGAATCACGAATCGGCCAGTCGGATGCATCAAGTCCCCCCTTCCACTCGCCTCTCCGGAAACACAACCAAGATCCGCACGAGAACTTCGTGTCTTGAATTTATCGGCGGGACGGCCCCTCGTTCGGCCCGCCGTTGGTCCCGACGGGGCGTCAAGGCCGGCGCCGAAACGCGACACGCCTCCCCAAGACGGCAACCCCAACGACCCCCAAACCCATAAGGACCACGGACGCGGGCTCGGGGACGACCCCTCCGTAGATGGCGACCTCCGGGTTGTTCGTCGTGGGCTGGAAGTTGGGGCTGCCATCAGCCATGCCACCGCCCGAACCGATTTGGATCAGCAAAGACGACGTCTGGTTGATGTTGTAAGCCCCTAAGTCCATCACGAGGGCGTACTGCAAGCCCAACCCAGGTGGCAGGCTGGGTAGGCCACCCGGCGGGACGAAACTCGAGGGGGTGCCGGAAAAGCCGAACCAAGTCGCCCCAGGTAGGACCGGACTGCCACCCATCATGTCCACACCCGTCGCCCAAGCCGCGTCGGCCGTGGCGGTGCGGGCGAAGATGCTCGTACCTCCGGAGTAGAACATCGGCAAGTTCGTGGTCGTCAGGGCCGTATCAACCATGCACGTGTTGAAATTCACGACTGCGATGCGGGCCCCCACCGGGATGGGCAAGGCACCGGGACCGGCGAAGGAAGCACCACATGCGCACTTCTGCGTCGTCGTGCCGAAGAAGGCCCCCAGACCGATGGCGACCTGGGTCGTGACCGTGCCTGGGACAATGCCGACCTTGAAGCAAACCGGCGGGGGCGGGCTGAGCGGCGGCACAGGCTTGAAACAAGCCTCGCTCGTCGCCGAGATCATGAGCGGGGCCAAGATGCCCCCGAGGCTGATCCAGACGAATCGTCGATTCATGCGAGGACCTCCCAGGTGTGAGGCGGGGAAAGGAGAACGCGCACCGCCTTATCGTCGGCCTCTTGGACCGAACGACAGGCGAGACATGTTTTGAGACCCGTCGAAGATGACGTGGGTGCGTTGGACACGCCTGCGGGAAGACGCACTCGCGCGGCGGACCCGGGGTCCCGGAGTGGACAGCCCGACGACTCCGAAATGCGCTCGGAACCAACCGAATCGAAACGAGAGTGGCGCAAATGGGTTTAGCGATGCTGTCGGACGTTTGCAAGGAGAATCGATTCCCGTGTTTGAATTTTTCTTCATATTTCATGCTGTATTCGTGGGCCATGAGACGTGTTTGATGTTGCCTGTCTTGTGGTTCGACTCCATATGTGCTGTTCTCACTGTCAGAATCGGTCCTCAGGAAGGGCCAACCGGGAGATTCGCTTTTTGTGTGAATTGAGATTGCTCGTCGCGTCGCAACCGTCGGAAATCGCATTCGGGCCCGAGTTCCTCCCGAAGCGGATATCGTGTTGAGCGTCCTTTCCATCCATCATTGGGAGACACGCCGAAGTGAGACGAATTCACTGCCACCCGATCGACGGTCCCTCTCGGGCTGCTGGGACATCCATGTTTCCTACCTTAAACATCGCGGTGAAGGGCCCGTTTCAGAACGCCGGTTTGGGATGACTCCGCTCAATTCGTGCTTAGCCGGGAGGGTGGGACGGGTCGCGCGGGTTGGGCCGTATCCAGGGATGGGAGGGCGACCTGTCGAGATGTCGATCGGCGGGAATGCCGAGTGTGGGGCGATGGTGACCTGACTTCACTGGAGCGTGGTCCAGGGCGTGATTCGTCGGGTTCGGGCGATCGCGTAAATCTCTGTGCTTCATGTGTTTGCGGTGATTTCTCAGGTTCGTTCCCCCGGTTTGCCCCCGGCGTTTTGGGTTCGATCTCGTGGGCGACTGTAAAGTCCTCCTCGATAATGACCTGAGTCTCTATTTTCGCGATGGAATGGTGGTGGACCCGAGTGGCTCCTGAAACGTCGGCTGGATTCGGTTTCAATCATTGCCTGATGGGAACGATGTTGTCCGACCGTGACGCTTGGATGGGTCGTGTCGAATGGCGGGCCCCCTCCTGGTCCGATACGATTCGTGGACCGGCTTGGTTGCACTCACGCGTCACTGGTAACCAAACATGATCGGACCCAACGCGACCCGTCGAATATCTGACGGACCTGTTCCGGGGCGTCGGTGGTTTCTCGCCACGGCCGCGTCGTGCCCGCTACTCGCCTCGTCTCGAGGTGGTGAAGACCCGAGGTCCGCTCGGCTTGTCTTCACGTCCCGAGGCAAGGCCGGACTTGTCCTTGCGGATGGGAGCGGACTGCGCTACTTCGATTTCAACAAGCCCGATCAGGAATCCTGGCAGGTCGCGGCCATCTTTCCTGGCGGCCGCCGGGTCCTCCTTCTCAGCATGGGCCCGCGACGTGACGGCCCAGGTCGGCCTTTCGACGAGTTCTACACACAGACCCCTACGCATATGTGGGTCCACGACCTAGAGTCGGGGGCCCTCGAAGAGGTTTGCTCCAAAGAACGACTCGCCCCGTTTGTCACACCGGCCCTCTTACTGGGACCGGATCGACTCCTTGTGCAAGTCGTGCGTAACAAGGTCGGGCAGATCTTCAGCGTGCGTCTCGACGGCACCGACGCGCGCGAGTTCACGCGCGCCGGCGAGGGCCTTCCCTATGGTCTGAGCCTCAGCCCCGGCGGTCGGCGCGTGGCCTTCCATATCGCGGGCCCGCGTGGGTATGAGGTCTGGACCAGCGACATCGAAGGGAAGGACCGCGTTCGAATCGCCGGGCGACCCGGCCACCTCTATTTCGGCACGAGTTGGTCTCCCGACGGTCGCTGGGTCCTCTTTGTCGATTGTCACGCGAACGAGGACCCTGGACACGATTGGGCCGACGTCTGCGTGGGCCGCGAGGACGGCGGCGAACACCGCTTGCTCACGACTGGTCAGTCCATGTGGTTTGCGGCGACGTACGGAGACCCCAAAACGCGCGGGGGCGGATCGAACGTGCCGGCTTGGACCCGCGATGGACGGGTCCTCTATCCTCGTCGCTCACCGGGCTCGAAGGTCCCTTGGGAGTACCAGCAGGGTCGGCCCGACCTCGACCACTTCAACCGTGAGTTCAAGCCGGAGCAGGCGCGCGGCGGCACCGAAATCTGCCGCCTTGATCCTGTCGATGGACATGTCGATGTCTTGTCGAAGAGCGGTCCCGCAACCTGGGACTTCCGCGCGACAGAATCGCCCGACGGCAAGTTGATCGCCTTCTGCCGAGCGAAGACGGGAGGCTCGCCCGCGATCTGGGTGATGGACGCCGACGGCGGCCATCCACGACCGATCACTCAAGGCATCGACGACCTCGGCGCCGATCATCCCCGCTGGTTTTGATCGCGGGGCGAGTCGTTCGACGTTAAACTCTGAGGCGTCGGTCGCTCGCCCGCCAACCAAGCGTCTTCCCGTTCGAGGACCTCAATGCCAAGGGGCTTCCTGGATCACCCGCTCGCCGTCGCGACCTCCATCATCGCGCCCTTACTCTTGGCGGCCTCTTGTTCGGCACAGGACGCCGGCGTGAAGCGCGTCGCGGCGGTCGTCACCGAGTATCGCCACAACTCTCACGCGGACGTGATCGTCAGCCGATTGCTCCTGACGGACATGCTCGACGGCACAGGCCGCGAACGGCCCTTGAAGCTCGTTTCGCTCTTCACCGACCAGAGACCTGCCAACGACATCAGCCGCCTGCTCGCGGCGTCCCACCGCTTCCCGATCAAGGCGAAGATCGCCGACGCCCTCACTTTGGGCACCGAGACGCTCGCGGTGGACGGCGTCTTGCTCGTCGCGGAGCACGGCAACTACCCCGCCTCGGCGACGGGAAACCACCAGTACCCCAAGCGACGATTTTGGGACGAAACGGCCGCGGTTTTCCGTTCGACAGGCAAGGTCGTCCCCGTCTTCATCGACAAACACATCGCCGATAACTGGCGAGATGCCAAGCACATTTATGAAGACGCTCGCGAGCTCAAGGTGCCCCTGATGGCCGGTTCCTCCGTGCCTGGGACCTGGCGTCATCCGCCCGCGGACGTCGAACGCGGCGCGCCTTTGTCGGAAATCGTCGGCTTCACCTATGGGTCCAGTGACGCTTACGGCTTTCACGGACTCGAAGCGATGCAAGCCCTCGCGGAACAGCGGCGCGGCGGCGAGACCGGTGTTCGGGCCATACAGTCCCTTTCTGGAGAGGCCGTTTGGAGGGCGATTGAGGACCGCGTTGTGGACCCCGACCTCTTTCGAGCGGCCCTCGGGCGCGTACCCGGATATGAGGGAGGTATGGAGATTGACCGCGAACGCGTGAAGGACCCCAAACTCTTCCGCGTGCATTACAACGACGGCATGACCATGAACCTCTTCGAACTCAACGGGGCCGTCGGAAACTGGACGGCCGCCTGGCGAGACAGCACGGGAAAGGAAATCGTCTCCACGCAATTCTGGACCCAGGAGGCTCGTCCGGCGGGTCACTTCTCGCTCTTGCTTGATGGGGTCCAACGGATGATCTTCCGCGGCGAACCGTCCTGGCCCGTGGAGCGAACGCTCTTGACCAGCGGGGTGCTCGACGCCTTGTTACTTTCTCTTTCGCGCGGGGGTGAACGGATCGAGACCCCCGAACTCAAGGTCGAATACCAGCCAACCTGGCGCTGGCAAGCGCCGCCTCCTCCACCACCCGGCCGACCTTGGGCGGAACAGTGATTCGACGTTTGAGTTGGGTTTGAGGCTTGAATCGAGACCATTCTTGGGGACACAACGAATGCTCAATCGACGAGGAATGCTCGCGTTCACGGCCCTACTGGTCGCGGGGTGCTTCTCGGCCCGCGCTGATGGTCTTTCCCAGAACGGAGAGATGGCCGGGTATCCAGGGTTGATCATTGTTCCAAGGTAGGAGGCTCGGGTAGGCTTTCGATCGAAAA
>CALLYK010000379.1 GCA_937858365.1 uncultured Isosphaeraceae bacterium
TGCGGTTTCGGGAGATCGAACTTCGTCGGGTCTCGCCGGAAACGCCCCCGCGGGCGCCTCGACCAGACCGTCGTCCCCTGGGTCGTCGTCCCCCGGGTCGGTTGACCCGCCCCGCGATGGACCGGTCGTGCGGAACTGAGTGTTTCGGATGATTGGTCCGAATACACGCTCTTTGGCAATTTGGTCGAATATGAGCAATTTTAAAGGTCCCTTACGCTCTGCGTGCGCGCCGACGTTTGGTACGTCTCCCGGTCGCGATAAAGAATCCCGGGGCGCCCCTTCCCAAAACGTGGATGGGCCGATGAAAATCGCCGCATGTCCCTCACGTTGAAGGGCCCTCTTTGGGGAGGGGCGGTGATGCCGCGTTGTTCTTCTTGCCACCATGACAACCCCGCGAGAGTCATGACCTGCGAGCGCTGCGGTACCGTACTGGAGCGTGACGGCGGCGGGCGATCGTCGGGTCCACTGAGCGGGCCGCTCGCCGAGCGCGTCCGGTCGTTGCTCGATCAAGGGCGAAAGATCGAGGCCATCAAGATATACCGGGAGGCCACCGGGGCCGGTCTGAAGGAGGCGAAGGACGCGGTGGAGGCGCTGGAGGTCGGCCGGGCGGCCCGCGACCTGGGGGCCCCCATGGAGACGCGCTTGCTGGACCTGCTCCGTCAAGGCAAGCGGATTGAGGCGATCAAGGTCCACCGAGCGGTGACCGGCTCGGACCTGAGGGCCGCCAAGGACGTGATCGACGCCCTCTGCGCGAAGCATGGGATCGAGCACGGCCGTTCCGGGTGCCTTCCGCTCTTGCTACTCCTGACCTTCAGCCTTGCGGGGCTGGGGGCATACTTCCGGATTTGAGCGAGGGCCTTTCCCATGGCGCTACTTGTGGAGGTTTGCGTCCAGGGGGTGTCTTCGGCGTTGGCGGCCGGGCTCGGCGGGGCCGACCGCTTGGAACTGTGCGAGGACCTTTCGGTGGGTGGAGTCACGCCCAGCGCAGGGCAGATCGCGGTGACTTGCTCAAGACTGGCGATCCCCGTTCATGTGCTGATTCGCCCTCGGGCTGGTGATTTCGTGTATTCGGATGATGAATTCGAGGTGATGCGGCATGACGTGTTGACCGCGCGGGCGTTGGGCGCCGCGGGAGTGGTCTTAGGTCTCCTGAAGGCGGACCGATCGCTGGATCGTGAGCGGACCGAGGACCTTGTGGGGCTGGCCCAGCCGATGAAGGTCACGTTCCACAGGGCCTTCGACGTGGTCGCGGACCCACGCACGACCTTGGATGACTTGATCGCGATTGGGGTGGGGCGGGTCTTGACCTCCGGCGGCCAACCGACGGCGAGCGGCGGTCTCGACTTGCTCGCGGCCTTGCAGCGTCGCGCGGGAGACCGTTTGATCGTCCTGGCCGGAGGCGGAGTGACCTTGGGGGACCTGCCCAGGCTGGCGGCCTCGGGCCTGCGCGAAGTGCATTGCGGCTCGGCGACCGGTCCAGCCGGGAGCACGGAGAGTGCTCGGGTCCGGACCATCGTGGCGGCGGCCCATGCGCTTTAACGGTTGTGAAACAACGCGTGACTCGGGTATCTTGACAGGTCGGGAAACGAGGGTCGTCACCATGTTGGACTTTCAGGGAAGACCAGTTCGGCTCTGTCGGGGCTGGACGCGGCGTGAGGTCTTGCGGGCGGGCTCTGTCGGCCTACTGGGCGGCGGTTTGGACCTGACGACCTTGTTGTGTTCGTCGTCGGGGGCGGCGTCATCGGCCCTTCCCGGCTTTGGTCGGGCGAAGTCGTGTATTGTGCTCTTCCTCATGGGCGGGGCCACGCAGCATTCGACCTGGGACCCCAAACCCAACGCGCCCGCCGAGGTGAAGGGCCCTTACGGACCAATCGCGACCGCCGCGCCTGGCGTCCAGCTCTGTGAGTTGATGCCCGAGACGGCGAAGGTGGCCGACAAGCTCGCCATCTTGCGTGCGGTCTCGACCGGCGACAACGCCCACTCATCGAGTGGGTATTACATGCTCACAGGACATCCACACGCACCTAAGAACGCGGAAAACGTGCCGATCGGTGCCCCCAACGACGCGCCTAGCCTGCCGGCGCTCGCGCGGCACTTGTTGACCGGAAACGCGGGATTACCGGGGGGTGTCGTCTTGCCGCACGGCATCTTCAACACCGGGGGCATCCCCTGGCCCGGACAAGACGCCGGTTTTTTGGGGAGGGCCGCCGATCCGTGGGTCTTGAATTGTCCCCCTTCGCCCCAAGGCTACCGCGTCCGCGAGGTCCAACTTCCCGACGACCTGGACGTTTCGCGCATGGGCAACCGGCGCGCCTTGCTGGAAAACGTGGCTCGCGGGTTGGAAGGAGACGCGGTCGCGTCGGTGCTTGACGAGCACACGCGGCGGGCCTTCCAGGTCTTGGCCTCGGCCGAATCGCGGCGGGCCTTCGACATCGACTTGGAGCCGAAGTCAACGCGCGAGCGCTACGGCGAGACGCCATTCGGGCAAGCGACACTGCTGGCGCGTCGCCTGGTGGAAGCGGGTGTGCGTCTGGTGCAAGTGAACTGGTATCGAGGCCCCGACGAGCCCGACGCGAACCCCTGCTGGGACACGCACGTGAACGACCCAGCGCGTTTGAAGGAAGTGCTCGTGCCGCCGGCCGACCGGGCGATCGCCGGCTTGATTTCGGACCTGGACGCGCGCGGGATGCTGGACGAAACGCTGGTGGCGGTGATCTCCGAATTCGGCCGCTCGCCCAAGCTGGAAGGCGGAGGAGGTCGCGGTCACTGGGGCTCGGTCTTCTCGGTGGCCCTCGCCGGAGGAGGCATCCAGGGAGGGGTCGTGCATGGAGCATCAGACGCCTTCGCCGCCTATCCCAAGGACGGCAAGGTCACGCCCGAAGAGCTTTCGGCGACCATCTTCCACTGTCTGGGCGTGAGACCGGAAACCGAACTCCGCGACCGCCTAGGACGGCCGTTGCCGGTGACTCGCGGGGCACCGATCGCGGCGATCTTGTGAGAGTTTATGCATATTTCCATTTCAGAAACCTGTATAGAATTAAAAAAGGTCATTTCTAATAAGTTCGTAGGCCGTTATGAAGAGGGCGAGCGGGTCGAGGGGTGTGTCCGGGTCGGGGGCCTTCAGCGTTGCGGGTATCGAGGGGAAGGGGCTGCTGAAGTGTCCAAGTCGATGTGCTCGCGGAAATCGGCACCGAATGGGATCGTGTCGATGTCCATGAAGACGTTGTCGCGGCCGAACGGTCGAGGAGCCGACCCGCCAGGGCCTGGCTGTCTTGCCGGCGATATGAGGGGCATATCTTGGTCACGGCACACCCCGAGCCGGCGGCCCCTCAACAGGTCCAGACCGACGTTCATCAGACATCATGACATGGACGACAAATCGCCTCAACGAACCGTACGATCCACTCGAAGTGCGGGGTGGTTTCCGCGATCGGTTGGCCGTCCGAGTCGGGATGGACGACCTCGCTTCGCTCCGGCGCGGGGGTGCTCACGGCCGCCTCCGGTCCCAGTGCGGGCCCCGTTTCGACATGATCCATTCTAACTGATGTCTCAACCTCTCGACGAGTCGTCACGCGTCCCGCCAAGGGCCCAGCGCGCCGCGAGGGCCCGCGCCAAGGCTTGTTCGGGGTCCTTGTCGAGCACCGTCAAGTGGCCCATCTTTCGACCGGCTTGCGCTGTTCGTTTGCCGTAGAGATGGAGCTTCACGTCCGGGTCCAATCGCAGGGCCGCGTCCCAGTCAGGTGGCCCATTCGACCAGAGGTCGCCGAGCAAGTTCACCATCGCCGCGGGTTGCCGCAATTCGGTCGGCCCCAAAGGCAGGCCGGAGAGGGCCCGCGCTTGCTGTTCGAACTGACTCGTACGCGCGGCCTCGATGGTCAAGTGGCCGGAATTGTGCGGTCGCGGCGCGATCTCGTTCACGAGCAGACCGCCTTCCGAGATGAGGAAGAACTCGACGCATAACACGCCGACGGTTTCCAAGGCGGTCACGACTTGAAGGGCCATGTCGCGAGCTTCCTGGGTGATGATCGGGCCGATGGGAGCGGGCATTAATGTCGAATCCAGGACGTGCCGCTCGTGGCGATTGAGGCCAACCGGATAGGCGACTGTTTCTCCATCCGCGCCGCGCGCCACGACCACGGATACCTCGCAAGCGAAGGTCACGAACCCTTCAGCCACGCAGGGCACACGACCAAGCTCGGCCCACGCCGCGCCGGCGAGTTTGGGGTCGTCCACTCGGACTTGTCCCTTGCCGTCGTAGCCCGAGGCGGACGTCTTGAGGATGAACGGCACGCCCAGGTCGTGAACGGCCCCTTCCAACTCCGGCGCCGTGTGCACCGGGCGCCAGGGGGCCGTGGGAAGCCCGAGCCCGGTCAAAAACGCCTTCTCTCGCAGGCGGTCTTGACTGACGTACAAGGTCCGCCAACCCGGTCGCGCGGGCATTCTCTTGCCCAGCCAGCGCACCGCCCCCGCCGAAACGTTCTCGAACTCGACGGTGACCGCGCTCGCCCGTTCGGCGAACTCACGGACCTTCGGCATCTGGTCCGAAAGACCCAAGACGACGGAGTGGGCCACCTGGGCGGCCGGCGTGTCGGCGGCCGGGCTGAGGACGACCGTGTCGAAGCCGAGCCGTTGCGCGGCTTGAAGGAACATCCGACCAAGCTGTCCGCCGCCGATCACTCCCAACACGGCCGGAGGTCGCGGGGACCGCGCCGAATCGCTCATTCGGGCGCCTCCGAAACAGACTCGGTTTGGGCGCGTCGATAAGCTCCCAGCGTGGAGCGAAGCACGGGGTCCCACCGGGCCAGGATCGCCGCGGCGAGGAGTCCCGCGTTGGCCGCGCCCGCGGCGCCGATCGCCAAGGTGCCCACGGGGACCCCCTTGGGCATCTGGACGATCGAAAGCAGCGAATCGACACCGCGCAGGACCTTGCTTTCCACGGGCACACCCAAAACAGGCAATAACGTCATGGAAGCCATCATGCCCGGCAAGTGAGCGGCACCGCCCGCGCCGGCGATGATGACTTCCAGGCCACGTCCTTCGGCCTCCTTGGCGTAACGAAAGAGGCGGTCGGGGGTCCTGTGCGCGGAGACGACGCGGGCCTCGTGCGGCACGCCGAGGTCGTTCAAGACGTCGGCGGCATGGCGCATCGTTTCCCAGTCGGACCGGCTGCCCATGACGATGCCCACGCGGGCCGCTTGCGCGGCTGGACTTGGAAAGCTCATGATTTCACCCGAAGCAAGCGAGCGAAGTTGGCACTTCCCGGCATGATACTTCGGTCCCAGTTGGATGTCTGCCCGATCGCGCCGGCCGGGCCGTCGATTAGAATAGGCCGGACCGGCCGGACCGTTCGTGGGACAAACCGCGTGAAGACCAAGCTCGAGATCGTCAAGGACTGGCTACCGCGTTACACGGGCCGACCGCTCGCGAAGTTCGGTCGTCATATATTGCTTACAAATTTCACCAACTATGTGGAACGATTCGCGGCCAAGTTCGGCGTGGAGGTCTTGGGGCGCGATCGGCCCATGCAATCGGCCTCGGCCGAAGGGTTGACGATCCTGAACTTCGGCATGGGCAGCGCGATGGCCGCTACCGTGATGGACCTTCTCAGCGCGATCGAGCCCCAGGCCGCGCTCTTTCTGGGAAAGTGCGGCGGTTTGAAAAAGACCCACGTTGGGGACTTCGTCCTGCCGATCGCGGCGATTCGCGGCGAAGGGACCAGCAACGACTACATGCCCGACGAGGTCCCCGCCCTGCCCTCCTTCCGCCTTCAGAGGGCCGTTTCCGCGGCGATCGTCGCCCATGGCCGCGACTACTGGACAGGCACCGTTTACACCACGAACCGCCGCGTCTGGGAACATGACGACGAATTCAAGGACTATCTGCGCAGGATCAGGGCCGCCGCCATCGACATGGAGACCGCCACGATCTTCATCGTCGGGTTCGTCAACCACATCCCCAAGGGGGCCCTTCTGCTCGTTTCGGACAACCCGATGACGCCCGAAGGCGTGAAGACGTCCCGAAGCGACTTGGCCGTCACCGAATCTTATGTGGACCTTCACCTGCAAATCGGCATCGACGCCCTGGTAGACCTGCGCGATTCGGGAGAGTCGGTCAAGCACCTGCGGTTCGAGTGAGCGTTTCAAGGGGCCCTATCGGCCCGCCAGGCGATCCAATTCGTCGAGCCGAAACCGCACACTGACGATGTAGGGCGATTCTCCATCGGTCCAATGACCATATGTAGTAGTTATGAAGGTGCCATCGGGCAGGACCTCCACACCCGGATAGGCGCAGTCGGTCGCCTTGTGGTTCTTCATGAGGCGGACCCGATACTGGCCCTCGCGACCTTGCGAAATGTCTTCGTAGCGTCCGACCCAACCCACCCAGTCGCCTCGGGTCGGGCTAACGTGGGTCATGTCTCGAAAGGAGATGAAGAGGCGCCCGTCAGGACCATACTTGCCGACATGCCGATCGCCAGTCAGCGCCCCCGGGAGTTCGCGTGCGCCAGTCCAAGACTTCCCTTCGTCGTCGCTGAGGATGACGAACGAGTTCCGTTTGCGGCTGTTCTCGCGAAGCAAGACGGCGACCTGTTTGCCGTCGGGAGAGCGAATGAGACCGGGCTCGCAGAGATTGGCGTCGGCACGCGCTGCGATCACGCTTGGTTCCTCCCAGGTTCGGCCGCCGTCACGGGAGCGCGTCTGGTAAACGCGGAACATGTCGGTCTTGCCGCCGGCGCGGAAGAAACGGCCGTCGTCGTGGAAGAGGGCCATGTGGGAACCATCACGCATTGGCTCAAGGCTGGCCATCGCCACGATACCGCCGAAGGCGCCGATCGGCGCGAGCTCGGTCCAGGTCTTGCCGTCGTCTTCCGACGAGGCCATTCGAATCGGATGAAGGCCCGAGAATAGGACCAGACGCTTGTGTCCCGACGGGTCGACCACGCGATGGATGGTGGGCGTTTCCAGCGAGGTTGACCAGTTCGCGGGCGTGGGCAAACGCTCCGACCAGGTCTTGCCGCCGTCCTCGCTGCGTTTCATCACGATCGCACCGCGACCATGTCCCTTGGGATAGACGATGAGGATCGTCCGGCCGTCCTCCAAGAGTACGGTCGTTGGGTGGCCCAGATACTGACCTGCCTCGCGATCGACCACGACCTGGCGTTCCGTCTGGCCGGCCAAGTCGATCAAGGGGACGGAGTAGCCGCGAGGCGGGTCTTCAACGAACCCGAAAACCGTCACGCAAGAACTCAGGAAGACTGTCAAGGACCAAGCGAGACGCCTCACGGGATGCCTCCGGAATTGCAACGTGTGGAGCGGGTCGAGTCGTTGTTTTCATGTTATCAGACCACGAAAGCGGCCCCTCTTCCATGCGCTTCCCGAGGTCCATCGCACTTCGCGAGCCTTGGCGGGAGACGTTTTGACAAGAGGGACCTTCCCGCCCTCCTGACTTCGCACGGACCTTCCACTATGATGAAAGACTCGACCGAACTCACCCGCCCCACCTCAGCCCCGCGACGATCGGAGGTCCCTTCGTGCCTGATCTCGCCAAACTGGTCTTCTCGCTCGGGACCTTCGCGATCGCGTCTCATGCCATGGCCGTTGGCCTTCACGCTCAGCCCGCACAGGCGACCGCGCCCGCGAGCGAGGCCAACCCAGCGGTCCCCGCCGCGGGACACTCCGTACATGGGGCCGCCTTCGACGATGGTCCGCGATCACGCGGACGCCTCCTCCCCGGCCAAGGGAACGGCGGGTTCGCCATCACCACCGCTTGCGCCGAGGCCCAGGCCTTTTTTAATCAAGGTGTCGCCCAGATCCATACGTTCTATTATCTCGAAGCTGAGCGATCGTTTCGTCAGGCGGCCAGCTTGGACCCCGACGCCCCCATGCCCTACTGGGGCATGGCGATGGCCAACGTCAACAACGAGAAACGGGCCCGCGGCTTCATCAAGGAAGCGCAGCAACGCGCCACCAAGGTCAAGCTCGCTCGTCACGAGCAACTCTATCTCGATGGTTTGAGCGGTTTCCACAAGGAGAAGGCCGAGGACAAGGCCAGGCGGCAGGATTGGCTCAAGGCCCTGGAAACGATCGTCCAGGAGTTCCCCGACGACACCGACGCTCGCTCCTGGCTGGCCATGATCATCTGGCAGAACTCGCAGAAAGGGGACGGCATCGGCAGTCGTCAGGCCGTGGACGAGTTGATCGAGTCGGCCTTGCGCATCGACCCGAAGCACCCGGGGGCCCTGCATTATCGAATCCACATGTGGGACGGAGTCAAGCAAGAGCGGGCCCTCGACGCGGCCACGCGATACGGACCGGCCGCGCCCGGTATTGCCCACGCCTGGCACATGCCGGGCCACACCTACTCCGGCCTTCAACGTTACATCGACGCCGCGTATCAACAGGAAGCGTCGGCCCGGGTCGATCACGCGGCGATGGCCCGCGACCGGACCATGCCCTTCGACATCCATAACTACGCGCACAATAACCAGTGGCTTTGCACAAGCATGAGTCACGCGGGGAGAGTTCGGGACGCGATCGTCGTGGCCCGCAACCTCGCGGAACAGCCACGCGACCCCCAGCGTAACAACAAGAACGATGGCGGCTCGTCGCAGAGAAGCGGACGCGCGCGGTGGTCGGAGTTGCTCGTGCGTTATGAACTCTGGGACGACCTGATCGTCGCGACGGAGTCGGGTGCGCTGGATTGGTCCGACGTCCCTCTTGAGAAGAAGGAACGGGCCCTCACTCTGGGGATCGCCTACGCACACAAAGGGGACCGCGGGAGACTCGTCGAACAGATCGAAGCCCTGAGGGGCCTTCAACCGCCTGCTGAGACCAAGAAGGACGAAGCCAAGCCCGAAGAAAAGAAGGACGAAGCCAAGCCCGAAGAGAAGAAGGACGAAGCCAAGCCCGAAGCCAAGAAGGACGAAGCCAAGAAGGACGAAGCCAAGTCCGAAGAGAAGAAGGCAGAGACCAAGTCAGAAGAGAAGAAGGACGAAGCCAAGCCCGAAGAGAAGAAGGACGAAGCCAAGAAGGACGATCCCACGACGAAGGCCGCCGGTAGCGGGCCGCGTCGTCCGGCCGGCGCACCCGGCGCCGCAGCTGCCCTCGCGGAACTGGAGGGACATCTCGCCCTTCTTGACCAGCGACCCGACGATGCCCTCAAATGCTTCGAGAAGGCGACGTCGATGCGGCCTGAGCTCAAGGCGCGGGCCCAACTGCGTGCTGGACAAACCGAGAAGGCGGTGGCGACCGCGAAAACGGCCGTCGAACGAAACGTGAACCAAGTGCCGCCACTGGCCTGCCTCGTCGAGGTACTCGCCGCCGCCGGACAAACCAAGGAAGCACGCGACGCCTACGTGAAACTGGTGCCGCTGGCTCGCGAGGCCGACAGCGATCTACCCGTCATGAGGCGTCTTCAGGCCCTCGTCGCCGAGTGGCGTAGGGTCGACGGCTGGTCACCCGAGTCGGCGTCCCTCAAAGAGGCCCCCTACACGCCGACTCGCTGGGACTTGAACAAATTGGGACCACTCGCCTGGTCGCCCACACCGGCCGAGCCGTTCGCGCTCACGGCCACTGATGGTTCAACCTGGTCCCTCGCCGATCATCGTGGACGGACGGTCGTCGCACTTTTCTACTTGGGCGGCAAGTGCGCGCACTGCATGCAGCAGCTTCAAGACTTCGGCAAGGCGTACAAGGACTTCCAGGAGATGGGCGTGGACCTCGTCGCGATCAGCACCGACGACCTTGAAACCACCAAGGCACTCAAGGCGAACAGCGAGGACGTCTCCTTCCCCATGCCGCTGCTGTCCAATCCACGCCTCGATTCCTTCAAAACGTATCGCTGTTTTGACGACTTCGAAGACACGCCGATGCACGGTACCTTTCTGATCGACGCCAACGGAGACGTGCGTTTCTCGCGTGTTTCCGCCGAGCCCTTCCTCGACGTCGCGTTCATCAAGGCCGAGGCGGAGCGAGTGAAGAAGCTCGTCGGTCCGACTCGTTGACGAAACGATCAGGGGATGCGCCGCCATCTCGTCCAGCCGAGGAGTCGTTCCAGCGCCAAGAGTCCGGCCGCCGCCGCCAGCCAGGGAGCGAACTCTTCGCGGTGGCGGACATAGACACTACCCTGGATCGGACTACGCTCCAGGGCGTTGAGGGCATTGAAGACACCGACGAGCGCGTCGGCGTCGCCGGCTTCGAAAAAGCGACCGCCGCCAAGCTCGGCGAGACCGCGCAATCGGACAATGTCGGGCCCTTCAGCCGCTTCCTGCCCGTCCTTGCTTGGTTGACCCAGGGCGATCGTGTGGAGCGTCACGTCGAACGCCGCTACGAGTTTCGCGGCCTCTTCCGGCGCGAGGGGCCTCGCTTCACTGATCGCGGGTCGGTCCTGGCCGTCGGTGAGCAAGATCAGGACCTTCCGACGCGGCGACGTGGCCCGAACGGCGCTGAGTCCCCAGGCGAGGGCGTCGCCGATATTGGTGCCGTCTTCGCCCGCGCGCGCTGGACGGATCGCGCGCGCCGCTTCGATCAAGGCCCGTTGGTCCAGGGTCGGAGCGCAGGCCAGGTCGGGTTCGTTGGCGAAAACGACCAGGCCGACCAGATCGTCGGGGCGCCCGCGCGCGAAGTCGATGAACGTGCGGCGGGCCGCTTCCAAGCGTCTGATCGGTTCCTCCTGTCCAGCCGCCGGGAAATCGGCCGTTTCCATGCTGCCACTCCGGTCGAGTACCACCACGAGCGCGACCCCCTTGCCCGCCACGTGCGTCTGACCGCCCACCGATTGCGGTCGGGCCAGGGCGATCGCCAGGCAAACCCAGGCGCAGACGCGAATGAAGGAGGGGACGACCGCCCACCAACCCGCCAGACCGCGCGGCGACTTGGCGAACGAAGCAAGTGATGGCCAGGCGAGTCGCTTCCGCCGCCACTCCCATAACAACTGGAGCGGCACCACGAGAAGGACAAGCAACCAAACGGGCTCGGCCAGAAGCATCGGCGTACCTCGCTGTACC
Source organism: uncultured Isosphaeraceae bacterium (assembly GCA_937858365.1). Classification (GTDB taxonomy): domain Bacteria; phylum Planctomycetota; class Planctomycetia; order Isosphaerales; family Isosphaeraceae; genus CALLYK01. Next base: position 11,003 of record CALLYK010000379.1, read on the forward strand.
GGTCCATTCTATCGAAAGACACCGTTGGGCCGCCGCGGATTCACGGCGAACTGACCTTCCTCGAATCTCGGCCTTCTGGTAGGAAGCAGGCTGAAATCGGGTCTTTGGGTCGATCGGGCCCAGCTCGACCGCACGGGCGGATCGCGGTCTCTCCCAGGGAGGGGACATGGACCTGCGAAGGATCGCCATCCTTGGCTTGGCCTTCTTGATCGCGGCGCCCAGCGTACGCGCTCAGGTCGCCAAACAGGCAAAGACCCAACCACGCACGAATGCCACGCCGCCCGCACCCAAAGTGTTGCCGGAGGCCCCCGAACTTTTGGACCTCCCCGCGCCGGCCCCAATCGCCGAGCCGCCGGCCTTGGATGAGAAGCCCGCCAAGGTGGACGGAGACGTTCAGGTCACCGCGCAGGTCCCGATCGACCAGGGCCCTCCCCCGGCGGAGACCATCCCGATCGGTCCCCAAGGAGTCAACCTATCGGTCGAAGTCCAGGCCGACCCGGTCACCTTCCTCATGAAGGAGGGCCTCGTTCGCGTGGTCCTCAAGAACGCGGGAAAGACCGAGGCGCGCGGCGTGGTCGTGCGTGACGTCCTGCCCGACGGACTTGAATTCGTGGACGGCCAGTCGCCGCAGCCCCCGGAGCGTAGCGGGCAAGTGCTGACCTGGAACGTGGCGAGCATCGCGGCCGGTTCCCAGAAGGTCCTGACATTCAAAGTCAAACCCACGCGACCAGGCCCCATCGACCACGCCGTGAGCGTCTCACTGCGAACGGCCGCGCGAGCGCGGAGCGTCGTCCAGCAGCCCAAGCTCCGAGTGGAGCAAAGCACCTCGTCCTCGAAGGTGCTCAAAGGGGACCGCGTCCAGGTGAAGGTCTCAATCCACAATCCTGGTACGGGGGTCGCTCGCAATGTCCTTGTGCAAGCTCGGCTCAGCACGGGCTTGCGCCACTCGGAGAAGAGTCGCTCACTGGACTTGAAGGTCCAGGAGATCCAGCCCAGCGAGACGATCGAATTGACCCCTCTCGTTTTCGAAGCGGTGGCGGGTGGGATGCAAACTTGCGAGGTGGTGGTTTCGAGTCCGGACGTCGTCCCAGCGCCTGAAGACCAGGCCGGCCTAACGACCAAATCGGAAATCGAAGTGCTGGAGCCGATGCTCAACATCGCGATCCAGGGTCCGGAACGGGCCTACACGCGCATGTCGGCCACCTATCGTCTTCTGGTGCAGAACCCGGGGACGGCCCCCATCAAGAACGTCGTGGCGGCGATCTTCATCCCCGAAGGGGGTCGACTGAGCTTCAAGCCACCTGGTTCGAGTTACACGGCCAACGATCGGAACCTCTCGTTCACGGTCCCTCGGGTCGAACCCAAGGAGAAGCTGGAATACGAGTTCCAGGTGGAGCTCGGGGGCGTCCAGTTGTTTAAGCTATCGGCCCAGGCGAAGGTCCGAACCATTGATCGCGTGCTGGAGAGCAACGCCCGGTTCGATACCGACGTTCAAGGCAAGGCCGACGTTCGCATCAAGGCCACGGAACGCAAGCGCGTTCTTGACATCAATGAGATCGGCGAGTTCGAGATCACCCTCGAAAACCTTGGCGACAAGGAAGCAACGCAGGTCATCGTCTCGGCCGAACTCACCAAGAACCTCAAGGTCGAAGAGACCGACCACGACGCCGACGAACAGGCCAAGTTCGACCCCAAGACGGGCCGCCTGATCTTCCCCGTGATTCCGCGGATGCCACCGAAAAGCACGCAGCGCATCCTGATTCGCACCCGGGCCCTTGAGCCGGGCGTCGCCAAATGTCAACTGACCCTCAACTACGACAACGAGGAGCCGATCCCGTTCATCGCCACCACTCGGATCGAGGCCCTCTCGAATCGCACCCAACGCTGAGCGGACCGAGCCGGATCGGCTTGAGACATCCAGGAAGGAGCACCCTCGTGAACACGGCAACCATGGAGAGGGAAGGTCGTATCGTCTGCGACCGAGGCGCGCCGCTTGTTTCCGCCGCGAGGTTTTCGATCGGTCACTTGATGGCCCTCGTCGCGGCGTCGGCGGCCCTGACGGCCCTGTTCCTCGAACTTCGCGGGCCGAACGCACTTTTGTCGGGACCCAACGGTGTCGGCGAGCACGGCGGGGCCGTGGCCCTCACAGCTTGCCTCATCGTGGTTGGGATCGCGACCGCCGCTCTGCGACGCTCGCGGTTTTACGAGGCGGTCTTAGGCACGGGGCTCGCCGCTGGGTCCATGGCCCTTTTCGGCGGCGTTCGGGGGACACCGATCGCGGCCTATTGGGGGCCCTTCTTCCTCGTCGCCTTCTTGGCCGTCCCACTTTGGCTGCGACGCTGTTTCGGCAGCGATGCGGAGGGCCTGCATGGTTGGCCTCGACGCCTTGTCATGGCGGGGCGAACCGGCCTCAATGTGTCGTTCACGGTCATGGGTCTGACGATCTGCCTCATGATGACCGAAATGGTTGGTGCGCTCCTACCTTCACCACCGACCCCCATGACCTTGCCGACCGGGCCCTTCCCTAGCCCTGGGATGGTCATCCCGGTGTCGACCGCGTTCGTCGTGCCGCCTCCACTCCCTCCAGAACCGTCTCCCGTGGCGCTCCCAGGCCCCGCCCTTCCCGACTTCGCGCCGCCGCCGCCCTCGGTCACGCTCGACGACCCCTCGCCCAAGACGACGCGCTGAAGCTATCGTGGACGGCATGAACGCAACTCGTGGGTTCCTCAATCTGAACAAGCCCTCGGGAGTGACTTCGCGCGACGTGGTGGACCTGATCGCCCGACCGCTTCGGCGGGCCAAGATGAAGGTCGGCCACGCCGGGACCCTGGACCCCCTGGCAACGGGCGTCCTCGTGGTTGCGGTGGGCGCCGCGACAAGGCTCATCGAGTTCGTTCAGGAACAGACCAAGACCTACCGAGCGCTGGTCCGACTGGGCGCGACGAGCGACACCGACGACGCCGACGGGACGGTCCAAGAAACCCGAAGCGCGCGGGTCCCGAGCGAAGACGAGGTCCGCGCGGCCCTGGCAACGTTCGTGGGGACGATCCAGCAGCGCCCGCCAAGCGTCTCCGCCGTGAAGCTCCAAGGAAAGAGGGCCTACGATCTGGCCAGGCGAGGCGAGGCGCCCGAGTTGACCCCGCGCCCGGTGCGCATCGATCGAATCGACATCGTTTCTTACACATGGCCACAATTGGATGTTGAGGTCATCTGCGGCGGCGGCACGTATGTGCGGGCCATCGCGCGCGACTTGGGGGAGTTCCTGGGTTGCGGAGGCATGATCGAGGCGCTGAAACGAACGCGCATCGGGGCCTTCACGCTCGACGCGGCCTTGGACCCGACGGCCATCGATTGGACCCCCGAGACGATCGCGGCGCGGTTGCTGCCGCTCTCTCTCGCCGTGGCGGGGCTACCGGCCGTTTCACTCAACGAAGAACAAGCGATGCGCGTTCGACGCGGTCAATCGCTCGCGGTCGCCCGCTTGTCAGGACCGGCGCCTGGACCCGGAATGGTCGCCCTCTTTGGGGGAGATGAAGTGGCGGCCGTGGCCGAACACGACTGCTCGGAGGGCATCCTTCGACCACGGAAGGTCTTGGACGGTGCCTCGTGAGGGTCCTCCCAGACGACGTTGTTGAGCACACTTGTTTGGCTTGGCGGCGAACCGTGGCGCCGTCTCCTGTGTCTCATCTCCGTGGCCATCGCGATGCGTTGACGGCGGCGACGGGCCGCCCCTAGAATCCAATGGGCCTTGAACGCACCGACTCGATCGCCGACTTCACCCCCACCGAGGGCGAAACGCACTTTGAGCGAACTCAAGACCACCGAGCGTCTCGGGCGCCGCGAACGGGCCATTCTTGTGGGCGTGCTCCTGCCCGATGGAGAGTTCAATCCCGATGAACCCCTCGACGAGATCGGGGGCCTGGCCCGAACGGCCGGTTTGCAAATCGTCGGCAGCCTCACTCAAAAGCGCGTTCAGCCCGACATCGCCACTTACATCGGTTCGGGCAAGGTGGTCGAGCTCAAGGAACTCGTCTTGGCCCACGAGGCCGACCTGGTCGCCTTCGACAACGACCTCGGCCCCGCGCAAGTCCGCAACCTGGAGAAAGCGATCGGCGTCAAGGTCATCGATCGGACGGAGGTGATCCTCGACATCTTCGCCACCAGGGCGAGGACCCACGAGGCCCACCTTCAGGTCGAACTCGCACAGCTTGAATACGCCCTGCCACGTCTGAAGCGCCTGTGGACCCACCTTTCGCGCTACAAGGGGGGCATCGGCGTGCGCGGCCCTGGTGAAAAGCAGCTCGAAGAAGACCGCCGGTTGGTGGGGAAGCGCATCCAGGACCTGAAAGAGAAGCTCGAGAAGATCCAGTCGCGGAAGGAACGCGAGGTCGCCGGCCGGAACGAGTCCTTCACCGTCTCCCTCGTCGGCTATACGAACGCGGGGAAGAGCACGTTGATGAACGCGCTCACCGACGCGGGTGTCTTCGTCGAAGACCAGCTTTTCGCCACGCTTGACACGCGCACCAGGCGCTGGAATTTCCGCGGTGGCGGCCACGTCCTGCTTTCGGACACGGTTGGGTTCATCCGAAACTTGCCGCACTCGCTGGTGGCCTCGTTCAAGGCGACCTTGGAGGAGGCCAGGCAAGCCGACCTGCTGCTCCACGTCGTCGACGCCTCCAGTCCCGAGGCGGAAAAACAAGTCCAGGCGGTCAACGCGGTACTCGACGAACTGGGCCTCAAGGAACAACCGACGGTCCTCGTGCTCAACAAGGCCGACCAGGTACCTGATCGCTCTTTCCTCGACGTCCTGCGGGCGCATCACGAGAACTCGGTGGTCGTGAGCGCGGCGAAGGGCGAAGGGCTGGACCGGCTGGAACAAGCGGTCCGAGAGGCCCTTCACGAACAGGCGCTCGACGCGGAAGTCGAAACCAACGTTGGGGATGGCCGGCTGCTGGCGTATCTGGCCCAACACGCTCAGGTGCGCAAACGCACCTACACGGACGACCGCGTGACGATCCTCTGCCGGCTCCCGCGACGTTGCCTCGACTTCCTCCACGAGCACGGAGTCAACGTCCGCAGCGACGGCGAACGGATGTACGCTTGACGAGGATGTCGCTGAACCCGCCTTCTCGCGTTGGTCGCTCTGGCGTAAGATCGCGACGCCCTGGTCATGAGGACTGGGTCGAATCGAGGTGTCATCAGGAGGACCGACGCGATGACGATCTATGACGGCTTAATGCTGGCCGCGGTGCTCGCCGGCGTGATCTGGGGAGTGTGGAAGGGAATCACGTGGCAGGTCGCGAGCATGGCCTCGCTCGTCCTCGGCTATCTGGTCGCTTACCCCACGGCGGGCCAAATCGCCCCCAACTTCCCGGGCAACCCGACGGTCGCCTGGCTGCTCGCCCTGATAACTTCGTATGTCGTGGTCTCAGCGAGCGTCTTCCTGGCGGCCTGGTTGTTCAAACTGGGTCTGCGACGACTCAAATTCGAGGCTTACGATCGCCACCTCGGCGGGGTCCTCGGCGGGGTGGGCGGAGGTGCCGTTGCGATCGTGGCGACCGTCTTCGTCGTCAGCCTGTTTCCCACGACGCGCGAACCCGTCCTCAAGAGCCCTTCGGGCCGGGTGGTGTCCAAGGCCCTTTCGGTGGCCCAAGCCGCGTTGCCGCCGTCCGTCCGCAAGGAGCTGCGCCCCTTCTGGGAAACGGCCCAACGCGACGGCTTAGTCGAAGGCGGCGGTGATTTCGGGGCCGCGCTGGAAGAAGGACGCGGGACCGTAGGGGACCTCGTGGACGACGCGCTGGATCACGTCCGACAAAGCAAGACCGAGTCGGACGATGGCTCGATCCTGGGCGACGTGCTTGAGGAAGGCGGCAAGCGAATCGGGCGGTCGCTGAAGGAGGCGGTCGAGTCCCAGGCGCGTGGGGAAACCGGCGATGAGCGAAGTCCTCGACGTCGGCGCTGAGCCGATCAACTTGACTCAGGCCCTCAAGCGCGCGAACCTCGTAGAGAGCGGCGGTCAGGCCAAGGCCCTGATCGCCGAGGGGCTGGTTCGAGTCAACGGCGAAGTTGAAACGCGCAAGCGACGGCAAATGTCCGCGGGTGACTTGATCGAAGTCGATGTCGAAGGCGCTCCATCCGTGCGCCTGGCCGGCCCCGCGACGAAGGGGCCGTCGTCGGGAGGCTGAAGTCCCATGAGGCGCATCGGGATCTTGACCGCGGGGGGCGACACCCCCGCGCTGAACGCCACGATCCATGGGGCCGTGGTCCGTGCGAATCAACTTCGCGTTGAGGTCTTCGGCCTCATCAAAGGGTTCAGCGGCCTGCTCAACCCTCAGGTCCCGCACGTCCCGTTGAACCCGCTTTTCCAGGCGATCCCCGAGTTGGACCCGGCGCGCGGCGGTACCATCCTCGGGGCCTCGCGCGACTACCTCAAAACGGGCGAAACCGAAACGGTCGCCCGCGTGGCCGCACGCCTCGCGCGATTGAAGATCGAGGGCCTCATCTGCGTCGGCGGCGACGGCACGCTCAACGGCATGCAGGCCCTGGCCGAGGCATTACCCACCGTTCTGGCCCCGAAGACGATCGACAACGACCTGGGCCTAAACTACGCCGATGAGACGCACGAATACGAGCGTCTCCCCGCGAGCAACAAGGTCGGTTACGAGTATGTTCGTGTTCCCGGCCGGCGTTTCGATTTGTCGGAGATGATCAACTACACGACCCCCGGGTATGCGACGGCGGTCGCTGTGACGACGGGCAACGTGGAGCGCGTGCGGACAACGGCGGAAAGCCACCGCCGCGTGGCGATCATCGAGGTGATGGGCCGCGACAGCGGCATGATCGCCCTGGGCACCGCCTACGGCCAACCCGACATCATTCTTGTTCCCGAAGTACCGCACAACGACGACACACTCGTCGAACGCGTCCTGCATTTCCTCGATGTCCAGAAGCACGCCGTGCTCGTGGTCTCCGAAGGCGTCCGCGACCCGTCGGGACGCATCTTGGGCTCGGTCACCGCGAGCAAGGACCCGGCCGGAAACCTCCTCTACTCCGGGGCGGCCGAGGCGATCAAGAAACTCCTGGTGGAACGCATCGGCAACGACTTTTTCACCCGCAAACGACGGAACGAAAGCGCCGACGCGGCGATCTTCACACGCAAGATCGGCCACACGCAACGAGGCGGAAGGCCCATGCAGTTCGATCGCTTCCACGCCTCGCAACTGGGGGGTAAGGCGGTGGACCTGCTCTTGCAAGGACACCACAACACGGTCGCCACGCTTCAGTACTCAGACGGCGGCTTTCACTACGACGGCATTGACGCGAACAAGCTCCGCGATCGCTGGGGCGTGATCCACGCGCGATCGATGTCTCCATCTTTCTACGACCCGGCCCGCTTTCAGCCGTCCGCTCTGGGGGCCGAGTACCTGAGGTCGATTTTCCTCAACGCGCTCGGTCAGGACGACCTTGAGAGCATGCGCTCCCTCTTCGACACGGGGCGGCTCACGCATCCGTACGACTCCGTGAACACCGACGTCCACAAACGGATCCGAAGGCTCGACGGCGTCGGTTGAAGGAACGCGGACCACTATCATCACGGTTGGTCCCTGAGTAAGCTGGAAGTCAAGACTATCTGGCCCGAGGTCGCCTCGGCGTGGGGCGCACCCGGTCCCTTGACTTCCATCACACACAGGGGCCTTATCGATGCGTCCCAGCCAGAACCGGCCAACCCGCCGCGCCTTCCTCTCCCAATCCTCGGCGGCGGTGGCCGCAACGTCCTTCCTGGCCGCCAACGCCCATGCCGGGGGCGGCGAGACCATCCGCGTGGGTCTCATCGGTTGTGGGGGGCGGGGGACGGGTGCGGCCGAGCAAGCCTTGACCGCCGACAAGGGGGCCCAACTCGTCGCGATGGCCGACGCCTTCGCCGACCAGATGGAGCATAGCCTGGCGAACCTGAAAAACAGTCCCATCGGCGGACAAGTGGACGTGCCAGCCGATCGCAGGTACGCCGGCTTCGACGCCTTCAAGAAGGTCATCGATCAGGTCGATGTGGTCCTTCTCTGCACACCCCCAGCCTTCCGCCCCATCCACTTGGCTTACGCCGTGGACAAGGGCATTCACGCGTTCGTCGAGAAACCGATCGCCACCGACGCTCCTGGTGTTCGTTCGGTCTTGGAGACCTGCAAGAAGGCGCGTGAGAAGGGTATTTCTCTGGCCTCCGGGCACTGCTGGCGTTACGAGCCCGCTCGCCGCGAGACCATGAAGCAAGTCTTCGACGGCAAGATCGGTGACATCGTCGCGATCGAGACCACGTACAATTCACAAGGCGTTTGGGAACCGCGCAAGACGCGAGCTGAATGCAAGAGCGAGATGGAATACCAGATGCGCAACTGGTACTACTACTCGTGGCTCAGCGGCGACCACATCGTCGAGCAGGCCGTCCACGGCATCGACACGATGGGCTGGGTGACCGACGACAAGCCGCCGATCCGTTGCTGGGGCACCGGCGGTCGACAGGTCCGTACCGACGTCCGCTATGGCAATATTTATGATCACTTCGCCATTGTTTACGAATATCCTAACAATGTGCGCGGCTATCACACCTGCCGGCACTGGGTCAACTCGGCCAACCAGGTGAAGGACTACGTCCTCGGATCAAAAGGGACTTGCGACGTCTTCGGCAACGCCATCATGGAGGGCGACAAGACGACCTGGCGCTACCGCGGTGCCAAGCAGAACATGTACCAGGTCGAGCACGACGAGTTGTTCGCCGCGATCCGCAAGGGCGATCCCCTCCGCAATGTCGAGCGAGCGGCCAACAGCACCCTCCTGGCGATCATGGGCCGGATGGCAGCCTACACGGGGAAGGTCATCACCTTCGAGGAGGCCCTGAACAACTCGCAACGCCTCGTCCCCGCGACGTTTGATTGGAACGACGACGTTCCCAAGTCTCCCGTCCCGGTCCCCGGCCATACTCAGCTCGTCTGAACCGAGACCGCCCCACATCAAGACCACGGCGCGAGGCGAAGCTAGGCCCCGTACCGTGGTCTTTTTTTTGTAGTCGCAACCACATGAATCATCATGGGATACGCCGGAACGGATGGGTCCGGCGACCTCTTATCTCTCCGAATCACGACGGTTTCCAGGCGCCCGGCCTTTCCTCGGAGGGCCCAGAGACGTATGATAGTCTTGCGCCGTGGAGCAGCGGCTAGCTCGCCAGGCTCATAACCTGGAGGTCGTAGGTTCGATTCCTACCGGCGCAACTTCTTTCAACGCCCCGGCCAATGTTGCCGGGGCGTTCCTGCTTGGGGCCCACATGTCAAGGGCCGACGACACGACCCAGGCCGAATTGGTCTCCCGTCCTCACGACGCGGTCGCCGACCTTGTGGACCTCGACCATCTTCTCGCTTTGGACGGCCTGCCCGGTTTCATCGGTCAGGGTGCCGACGACCTTTCGTGTCGCGACTTCGATGATGTCGCCCGTTGATGGGTAGGCGAACTTCCCGTCGAGGCTGAACGTGATCCAGCCCGGCTCGTCGCGCACCGGGATGCTCGCCACTTGCTTCGGAGGCGTGACGGTGGCGTCGAAGACGTGCAAGCGTTGATTGTGAGCGTCCACCACCCAGATTTCTCGCTCATTGGGGGTCATTCCGATCCCGTGGCTGGGGCAACCATGTCGCTTGACGGGCCCCTGCACAAAGCCGGCCACTTCCACGCGATGGAGCTTCTCGCCCGTCTTCAGGTCGCCGACCTCAAAGCCCAGCAATTCGTTCACGCATACAAAGACACGGTCCTGCCGCCCGTTGATCGTGAATGGTCGGATCGACGCGGCGAACGGTCCCACGGTCTTCTCGATCGTGTGAGTGCTCGTGTTCGCGACCGTCAAGAGCGGCGACCTCAGACCCGCCAA
>CALLYK010000380.1 GCA_937858365.1 uncultured Isosphaeraceae bacterium
TTCTTATTGGCTTGGCCCTACCGGCGGCTTGTCAGCCGCCGCCGCCGGTATCCCCTTATACGCAGAATGCTCCCAGGCCGCCGGCCGAGGAACGCGACCCGCTGGAGGTGCGCGTGGGCGAGCCTCGCTATGGCGACGTGATGGACCTCCTCAACGAACTTGGGCTCATCGCGCGTTTCTGGGAGTACGACGGCCCGGCCTGCTCGATCGCGATCTCGGTGGAAATGACCGATGACCGCGAGGGGGGCGGACCCCGTACCGTGGCCGAGGACTCGTTCGACCTCATTGGTCCGGAGGCCCGTTTCTTCTTCATCCTGGTCCCGCCTAAGGGGCCCGATTACCCACCCACCGCCGTTTTCGGCGTCGATAGCTGGGGCGACCGCGACACCACTCGCGCCGTCTTGCCCTTGCTCTGGTTCGACGAGGCCGCCGACCGTTCCTTGAAAACAACGAGTCTCTCTGAGCCCTTCCGCATCGAGGACGCGAAGGGGACTGTCCTGATCTCGATGGTCTCGGACCGCGAATCGGACATGGATGGCGCTCGCACTCGCCCGCAACGCTTCGAGTTGAAGGTGCGACTCGCCGTCTTGAACCCGGAGGACCGCTGAGGAAGAACGATGGCGGGACAACAGACGACGGCCGATGACTTCCTGACAATCGGCCCCAAGGTCCGCGTGCTGCCCGTCGTCCACGGCTCGGGTGACTGCGCCGTGCTCGTCCGCGAGGAACTGCTGGCGCGACCCTACGATTGCCTCGCCGTCCCTCTGCCGCCGGCCTTTCAAGAAGAGGTGGAGGCGGGGATCGCCGAACTCCCGAGGGTATCGTTGGTCCTGCGCCGCGACCTTGATGACTATGATTCGGATGTCGAAACGGGCTTCAACTACGTGCCGATCGACCCCTGTCAGCCCGTGATCGCGGCCTTGCGAGCGGTCGTCGGCGAACGGGTCCGGCGCGCGTTCATTGACCTCGACACGCCCCGGTTCGAGGCGAAAGAAGCGGTCTTCCCCGACCCATATGCCCTCAAGCGCGTCCGAGCCGAAGCGTTCGCCGCGGCCGTCTTGCCGTCGATTCCCGAACCAACTCCCGGCCAGCATGCCGACCGTCTCGCCTGGATGGCCCACCGACTTAGACAGTTGGAAAAGCAACATGACCTGATCTTGTTCGTTTGCTCGTTCCTGGATTGGCCGGGAGTGCGCGAGGCTTACCAGCGCCGCTTGCCCGTGACGATGGAGGAAGCGGTTGATGCGCCCGTCCAGCGCTTCGACGTGGACCCGAAGACACTCGCCTTTCTTCTCGGGGAACTCCCCTTTCTCACCGGACTTCAGGAGCGGGGCCGCATCGAACTCACGCCCGACGACAACCTTTCCATCGATGGCGTGAAGGAGATGCTCCTGGCCGCTCGCGAACGCTTGAAGAAGGACCGGCCGAAGATCGCGCGACGCGTCACGCCACACTCGCTGGGCGTCACGTTGCGATATGTCCGCAACCTGACGCTCATGGAGCGGCGACTCTCGCCCGACCTGTACTCGTTGGTGGTGGCCGCCCGCCAGACGGCCGGCGACGACTTCGCGCTGGCCCTCGCCGAAACGGCCCGCGAGTATCCCTATCAAGACACGGACACCGATGCATGGGGGATGGGACGGCCCGTGCGCATGGGGCTCCACGAAGCCGACATTCCCGGCTGGGGGGTTGGCCCGATGGCGAATCGGCTCCCCGGCCAAGCGATGTCGTGGCGGACCTGTGAGCTCAAACCGCGGCCGCCCGAGCTCGATCAGAAAAAGTGGAAACAGCGCTGGGATCCTTACGGCATGTGCTCTTGGCCACCGGAAGACGACCGCGTTGAGAGCTTCCAGCGCCACGTTCGGGACCAGGCGAAAGCCCTTCTGGGGGCCGACCTCGCCCGGTGCGAGAAGTTCACGACCAGCGTGCGCGACGGCATCGACATCAGGGAAACGCTTAGACATTGGCACACGGGAGACCTGTACGTGAAGGTCTTCCAGCCGGCGCGCGGGTCGATCGACTGCGTCGTCTTTCTCTTTGACGTGCCGGCGGACCCAGAGCGTTACGTCCACCGGACAACCTGGTACGCCGAACACACGGAGGAATCGACACTCGCCTTCTTCGCGACCGACCCAATGAAGAACCTGATCGGCCCTGGGATCGCTCAAGCGGAGTACGGGGGGGCCTTCTTCCTCTTCCCACCGCGTCCGATCCCCGACATTTGGCGCGATCCGCGTCTGGAGTTCGCCGACACGTTGGAGGAACGCCTGCTCGCGGGGGGCTGCCTGCACAGCCGAGAGCGGCACGTCTCCATCGTATGTCCGGGCATGCCGCCCGCATCCTGGCGGCGCCTGGCCCGCCGGTTCGGCCGGAAGTTGGTCCACCTGCCGCTCAAGCGGTTCGGCGGTCAAATGCTCGAACGCCTACGGACGTTTCACGTCCTGAACGGCAAACAGGTCCGCTCCTACGCGGCCGATTACATTCGGGACACATGAGGAAAGGTCCGCCCAGGGCGGCGGACCCGCCATGCGCGGGGTAAATCAGAGCGGGATCAGGCCGTGCTTCTTGGGCGGCCGATGGTCTCTCTTCGCTTGGAGGTATTCGAGGGCCTGCGCCAGGTGACGCCGGGTGTCGGCCGGTTCGATGATGTCGTCAACCAGGCGCCTGCCCGCCGCGACGTAGGGCGTCGAGAAAGTGCTCCGATACTCTTCGATGAGTTCGGCCCGCCGCGCGGCCTTGTCTTGGGCCTGCTGAATTTCCTTGTTGAAGACGACCTCGACGGCCCCTTCAGCTCCCATCACGGCCACTTCGGCGGTAGGCCAGGCGAAGACACGGTCGGCCCCCAGATCCTTAGAGCACATCGCCAGGTGCGACCCACCGTAAGACTTGCGCAGAACGACCTGGATCTTGGGGACCGTCGCCGCCGAGTAGGCGAAGAGCAGTTTGGCCCCGTGGCGGATGATGCCGCCGTATTCCTGCTGCACGCCGGGGAGGAAGCCGGGCACATCCACGAACGTGACGAGCGGGATGTTGAACGCATTGCAGAAGCGGATCAGGCGGCTGGCCTTCACCGACGCGTTGATGTCAATCGCGCCTGACATCACGAGCGGTTGATTGGCGATGATGCCGATGGTCCGGCCCAGGATTCGGCCGAAGCCCACGATCATGTTCATCGCCCAGCCGGACTGGACCTCGAGGAAGTCACCATGATCGACGATGCCCTGAATCACCTCGTGCATGTCGTACGATTGCTTGGGTTCGACGGGCACGACCTGGTTCAGGCGTGGGTTGGGGTCCACATTGTTCTCAAACGGCAGACGCGGCGGGGCCTCCAGGTTGTTGGACGGGAGGAAGCTGAGTAGGCGCCGGCAGATGTGAAGGGCCTCGCCGTCGTTCTCCGCAATGAAGTGGATCACGCCCGAGTTGGCCATGTGGGCTTGGGCCCCGCCCAGCGACTCGGCGTCGATCTGCTCGCCGGTCACTTGCTTGATGACGCCGGGGCCAGTGATGAACATCTGGGCCTGGCGCGTCTGGATGATGAAGTCGGTCAGCGCGGGCGAGTACGAGGCGCCCCCCGCGCAAGGGCCGCAAATCAAAGAGACTTGAGGGACGGCGCCGGAGAGCTCCACGTTCGTGAAAAAGACCCGCCCGTAACCCGACAGGGAGTCGATCCCTTCCTGGACGCGGGCGCCTCCCGAGTCGTTGATGAAGATGAAGGGCGTGCCGTTTTTGAGGGCCCGCTCCATCACCTCGGCGACCTTGAGGGAGTGGACCTCACCCGCCGAGCCACCAAGCACAGTGAAGTCTTGGCTGGCGAGGTGGACCGGGCGGCCGTCGATCGACCCGGCGCCTGTGACAACGCCGTCGGCCGGGACCTCCTTGCCGGCCATGCCGAAGAACGTTTGGCGATGCTGAGCGAAGAGGCCGACTTCTTCGAAGCTGCCCGTGTCCAGGAGACCGTCGATGCGCTCGCGCGCGGTCAACTTGCCGGCCTCGTGCTGCTTGGCGATCCGATCGGGCCCGCCTCCCTCGCGAAGCTGGGCCTTCTTCTTGCGAAGGTCTTCGATCAGTTGGTCCATGGACTTACGCGTCTGGGCGCTCATCGTGGTCGTCTCTCGGGCGTCGAGTCTGAGGTCGGCTTAGACCGGCTGCACGGTCACTTTGTGGGCCTTCGCACCCACCTTTACGTCGTAAGTCACGGGGGCCGTGATCGGGCCTTTGCCGTCAGTCGCCTTCCCATCGGCCGCCTTATCGCTTACCGGAGCGGGGGGAGCGGAGGGTGCCTTGCCGACGTTTTTGGGGCCTTCGGCGCGATGGGCCAGGAACTTCGGGGCCACTTGAGGGAACATGGCGTAGGTCAAGACGTCTTCGTCGCTCGCGTCGCAACCGGACAGGGCGAGCGCTTGCGATCGCAGGTCGTCCCACTCGGGCTTGAGAAGGTCGGCGGGACGGCTCGTGATCGGAGACTTCTTGGCATGCTTCTCCGCGGCGGCGATCACCTCGGGGTTCCGCTCGCCAAGGGTCTCACCGTAGTAACCCAACATCAGGTCGGCGAACTCACCGGTGAGCACCTTGTAGCGACCCATCAACACATTGAAGACGGCCTGGGACCCGACGATCTGGCTCGATGGTGTGACGAGGGGCGGAAAGCCGGCGTCCTCGCGAACGCGCGGGACCTCGGCCAGCACCTCTTTCATGCGGTCGGCAGCCCCCTGCTGCTTAAGCTGGCTTTCCATGTTCGAGATCATGCCCCCAGGGATCTGGCTGTCGAAGATCTCGGTCTCAACCCCGATGAAC
>CALLYK010000381.1 GCA_937858365.1 uncultured Isosphaeraceae bacterium
TCGATCGCGACCGGCAGGGCGGGACGCTCCCGACGAATCCGCCGGACTTTTTCCAGACTGCGTGAGTCGAACGCTTGCCCTCCCTGGCCGGGCGAGACACTCATCACCAGGACCCTATCCGATTCCGACAAATAGGGCAAGACGGCATCGACAGGCGTTTCCGGATTCAGGACCAGGCCGGCCCGCGCTCCTTGCCGCCGGATCGACCGCAAGAGGGCGGTCGGTTCGGGTTCAACCTCGATGTGGAAGAGGACCAGGTCGCATCCGGCGGCCAGGAAGGCGTCGGCGTACCTGGCGGGGTCGGCGATCATCAGGTGGACGTCGAAGGGCAGGGTGGTCAAAGGGCGCCAATCGGCGATGATGGGCGGGCCGTAGGTTAGGTTGGCGACGAAGTGGCCGTCCATGACGTCCAGATGAAGGGCCCCGGCGTCGGCCGCTTGGAGGGCCTTCAGTTCCTCGTCCATCCGGGCAAAGTCGCAATCCAGTAGGGACGGGAGCACCAGTGGCCGCGCCTGGGCGTCCCAATGATCGAGGCGCTCGGCGCGGTCCATGTTGGTCCCCTGGGTCCGACCCGTGGCTTGGCTCATCAAGGGGTATGTCCGGCGTCTCAGCGATCGGGGATGACCTTGAGGGAGTTGAACTGCTTGCCTTCCAGCGATTCCAGGAAGGCGCCGCCGCCGGTGGAGACGTGGGACATCTTCTGCGCCAGGCCGAACGATTCGACGGCCTCGGCCGTCTCACCGCCGCCGACGGCCGTGATCCCCTCGCCGGCCGCCATCGCCTCGGCGACCGCGAGGGTCCCCTGGCGGAACGGTTCGACTTCGAACTTGCCCACGGGCCCGTTCCAGATGACCGTGCCGGCCCCACGGATGAGGTCGGCGTAGGTCGCGGCCGTGGACGGCCCGATGTCGATCCCGAGCCAGCCGTCGGGGATGTCCGAACCGTCGAGGACCTTGGTTTCGGCCGATGCGTCGAGTCCGGTGGCGATGAGGTGGTCTTTGGGCAGGACGAGCTTCGTGCCGGCCTTGGCCATGAGGTCGCGGGCCAGGTCGAGCTTGTCTTCCTCCACCTTACTCTTGCCGGTCTTGTGGCCCTGAGCTCGGAGGAAGGTGTAAGTCATCGCGCCGCCGATGAGCAGGTGAGAGACCTTGGGCAAGAGGTTTTCGATGACGCCGATCTTATCGGAGACCTTGGCGCCACCCATGACGGCGACCATGGGCTGCTTGGGCTGACGCAGCAGGGCGTCGAGGACCTGCAACTCCTTCTCGACGAGGAAGCCGATGGCCCGCCGATCGGGAGGGAACTGCTCGGCGACGGCCACCATCGACGCCTCGTCGCGATGGCAAGTACCGAAGGCGTCGTTGACGTAGGCGTCGGCCAGGCCGGCCAGTTCCTTGGCGAAGGTGACGTCGCCGACTTTTTCCCCCTTGTTAAAGCGGACGTTCTCCAGGAGGACGATGCCGCCGGGTTGGAGTGCTTCGCAAGCCGCTCGGGCGTCGGGCCCGACGGTGTCGTTCGCCTTGCGGACCGGCTTGCCGATCAGCTTGGCGAGGCGTTCGGCGACGAGGTCCATGCGGAAGGGGGTGTCCTTGGCGGGGTCCCCTTTGGGCCGGCCGAGATGGCTCACGAGGATGAGGCCGCCGCCGTTGTCGAGGACGTGTTTTAGGGTCGGCATAGCGGCCTTGATGCGGCGGTCGTCGGAGATGGAGCCGTCGTCCCCTTGGGGGACATTGAAATCGACCCGAACGAGGACCTTCTTGCCTTTCACGTCCAGGTCGCGCACCGTCTGCTTGGACACGGTCGTCGTCCTTCGAGGTTTCGGGATGGGGAGGAAGCTGAAGCTGAGGGAGACGTGCGAGGAGGGCCCGTCTGGTCATTGGGCACCGACGGACGTGCCGCCGGTGCCTCCGTTACGAAAGCCCGCGCGGGCGGATCAGCCCTTCACGTAGGAGCCGAGCTTGGCGATGAGGTCGGCGGTCCGGCACGAGTAGCCCCACTCGTTGTCGTACCAAGCCAGGACCTTCACGAGGTTGTCGATGACAAGGGTCTGGTCGGGCACGAAGATGCACGAGTGCGGGTTGCCGATGATGTCGCTCGACACGACGGGGTCGGTCTGATACTGAATGATGCCCTTGTAGGCCCCTTCGGCGGCGGCCTTCAGCGCCGCGTTGACTTCGTCCTTGCTCGCCTTTTTGGTCAGGACGGCGGTCAAGTCGGTCATCGAGCCATCGGGCACCGGCACGCGGAGGGCGAACCCTGTTAGCTTGCCATTGAGGGCCGGGATCACTTCGCCAACAGCCTTGGCGGCCCCCGTCTTGGACGGGATGATGTTCACGGCCGCCGCCCGGGCGCGGTACATGTCGTCGTGGACGAGGTCGGCCACGCGTTGGTCGTTCGTGTAGGCGTGGATGGTTGTCATGAGGCCCTTCTCGATGCCGAAGGTCTCATGGAGGACCTTGGCCATCGGGGCCAGGCAGTTGGTGGTACAAGACGCATTGGAGATGATCTTGCAACTCGAGTTGAGCTTGTCGTCGTTCACGCCGAGGACGACGGTCAAGTCAAGGGCGTCCTTGGCTGGGGCGCTGAGGATCACGTAATGGGCGCCGGCGTCGATGTGTTTCTGCAATGAGGCCTTGTTGGTGAAGCGCCCGGTGGACTCCAAAGCGACTTCGCAACCCAGGTCTTTCCAGGGGAGCTTGGCGGGGTCGGTTTCCTTGAGGACCTTGATGGTCTTGCCGTTGACGACGAGGGAGTCTTCCCCGGCCTTGACGTCGCCTTGGAACTGCTTGTGGACGCTGTCGTACTTGAGGAGGTTCGCCAGCGATTTTGGGTCGGAAAGGTCGTTGATGGCGACGACTTCGAATTCGCTCGGCCGCGCCGCGAGCACGCGGAAGACGAGTCGGCCGATCCGACCGAAACCATTGATGCCAACCTTGACCGGCATGGTCCACTCCTGGAGAGTTTCATGGAAGGGGATGGAAAAACACCGAGGGACGGCAACGAAGCCGGACCTCGGCGCGGTACTTTAGCGGCATGTACGTTCGCGAGTATAAGAGGCGCCGGAAGGGGCTGTCAACGAGGTGGGAGGGGCGTGCCGCTCATCCCTGGGCCGGATGACAGGATGAACTCGGCGGTCGACTTCAATTTCCATTGTCCGGGCCCGCGCCTTGAACGTTTGTTCGCGACCCTTATACTACCTGTGAGGGTACGTTTTTTCACCATGACCTGGGTGCGCTTCCGGCCTTGGGGACCGCCTGACAATGGTCCGTTTCCTGCATCTGGCCGACCTCCATCTCGGGATGCGCATCACTCGCTTTGAGGAGGCGGCCTGCAAACAGGTCCTCGAAGCCCGGTTTATGGCCCTTGAGAATGCTCGAGCCAAAGCCAAAGAGCATGGTGTGGACTTCGTCCTGATCGCGGGAGACTTATTCGACGATCACACGGTCTCGACCACCGTCGCACAGCGTCCGTTCGCCCTTTTTGAAGGGAAATCGGTCGACTGTCCAGTCTACATCATCCCTGGGAACCATGACCCGTTGACCCCGGGGGGCGTCTGGGATCGAGATCCATGGCACCGCGAACAACCGACCCGTCACTTGAAATTGCTGAGGGTGCCCGAGCCGGTCAAGGTGCCGGGCCTTCCCGTCACGATCTTCCCTTGCCCACTCCGAAACCGCAACTCGACTGACGACCCCACGGCTTGGATCGCCGCTCATCCTCGCGAATCCGGCGACGACACGATCCGTATCGGCTTGGCGCACGGCAGCTTGAACATGTTGCCGAATCTTCCCCTCGACGACCATCTCATCCGGCGCGACGCGGCCGACGCCCTCGGGCTGGACTATCTCGCCCTGGGCCACTGGCACAAAGAACTGCGCGTTCGATCGCGCGACGGTCATGAACGGACCGCCTACTCCGGCACGCATGAGCCATTGAGTTTTCCCGACTCCAAGGCGACTGCCTCCACAGGCTGGGCGCCTTGCTCAGGTGATCGCGATGTCTTCGAGGGCGAGGGACGCGGCAAAGCACTTCTCGTGGAGATCGAAGAGGCGGGGGCACCTCCGGTCATTCAGGCGCTGGAAGTCGGATCACTGACTTGGTGCAGTGAGGTTTGTGACGTGACCCTTCGACCAATCGGTGAGATCACGAGGGAATACGCCGGCCGGGAGAAAAGCAAAGTCACACTTCTCCGCCTGAAACTGACCGGCGTACTTGAGCCACGCCATTTCGCTCGCTTACGCGAAGTCGTGGACCTCGTCGAGGGGCGATATCATGTCGGGTCTCGCGTCCATACGGACGACGTGAAGATCGCCCCCTCCGCGGAAGACCTCGATCGACTCGTCGGTGACGGTGTGCTCTCACGCCTTCTGGAACGCCTCCGCGACGAGGCGGCATCGAGCGATGAGTCGGTCAGGGGCGTCGCCGACCATGCCCTCAAGCGCCTCTTCGAAATCGTTTGCTCGGAAGGGGCCCCATGATCCTCGAAGGGTTCGAGATCCAGGACTGGTCCTGCATCCGGAAACTCACGGTGACAGGGCTTCCCGCCACAGGCGTGGTCGTGCTCCACGGCCCCAACGGCACGGGGAAGAGTAGCATCGTCGAGGCCCTCCGCGCCTGCGTGATGGACAACAAGTCCACGTCGAGGTCTTTGGGCAGAGGCACCCCCGAAGCCAAGGAGAAACCTGTCGTTTCCGTGACCTTCCGGGCCGAAGGGAACACCTGGCGCGTCACCAAGCAATTCACCTCCAAGGAAAGCAAGCTGGAAGTCCGCACCGAAGCCGGCGGCTGGAAGGTGGAATCGACCGACGCCGGCGAGGTCCACGATCGGACGCGCCAACTCGCCGGCGGCCACGACTCCGATCAGGGTCTCCACCAACTCCTCTGGCTGACTCAGGCCGAATTCCATCTTCCTTCACCCAAGGAATTCGACGCGGGTGTGCAATCGCGCCTGCGCGAGGTCCTCGGCTCGCTTCAGACGGCGCTCGACGATCGCTTCATCTCGGAAGTGAAGCGGCGCTGGTCGCGCTGGTTCACCGTGCGACAGAAGCCGGGCGAGGCCCCCAAACTCAAGAAGGGCTGCCCGCTCGACGCGAAGAAGGAGGAACTGAAGGGGCGTTCGGAAGAGTGGGAAGCGGTCGAAACGCAGTATCGAACGCTCGAAGCGCTCGTGGAACGTTCCGGCGAACTTGAGGTCCGCGTCCGCGACCTTAAGCGCCAACTGGCGGAAAAGACCAAGCTGCGCGACGAACTCCGAGCAGAACTGGACCGATGTCAGGCCAGGCTGGACGCGCACCAGAAGGCCCTGGAACGCGCAGCACACGCTGAAAAGGACGTGGAAGACCGAAAGAAGGCGATCGCCCAACGCTCGGAAATGGAAGAACGGGCGCGAACGGCCCAAGAAAACGCGCTTCGCGCCCGAGAAGACGCCGAGAAAACGGCCCGCGACCTGGAAACCGCCTTGCAATCCCTTCAAGTCAAGGTGAAAGAACGTGATGAGTTGAACCAGTCCCTTCGGACCTACCGCGACCTCTTGGGACGCATCGCCGAGCGGAAGACGCTCATCGAAACGAAAGGCAAACTCGCCAAGTTCAAGGAGAAGCTGGCGGAGGCCGAAGTCTTGGGTCGGACGATCTCCGGCCTCAAGGACGAGAACACGAACGCGCCCGCCCCAGGACAGGAGGTCTTGCGGGAGTTGGTCGTCAATCGTCAAGAAGCGTCGCGACTGCGGGCCGAACTCGACGCCGCGGCCATCACCCTGAGCTTCGAACCGGGGCCCGATGCGCCCGCTCCAATTCTCACGATCGACGGCCGGACCGAATCGGACGGCGCCGGGACCGACCACCGCGTCCGACGAACGGCGGAAGTCCGGGTGCCCGGCTGGGGACGCGTCCGGATCGTTCGCGGCACCGACACCCGCGGTCTCGACCAGATTGAAGAGGAACTCAAGGGCCTGGAAAGGAAGTGGCAAGAGACGATCGCCCCCTTCGGCGTTCCCCCAAACGAGTCCGATGCGCTTGACTTCCTCCGCGGCCGCGCCGCCGAACGCGCGGAACGAGTCATGCGGATCGATGAGGCGTCGCGGGAGTTGGACCGCGTCGCCCCGGAAGGGGTCGAGTCGCTTCAAGCCGAAATCGTCGCGGCCGAGAACAGCTTGGCCGCCGGCTCCGAGGTGAAGGACCTGCCGACCGAGTTGGGGCCGCTCGAACGGCTCGAGAGCGCCACGAAAGCGAGCGTCTCAGAATCGGACGACCGACTTCATGCCTTTGAGAAAGAGGTCCTAACCCTGACCTTGAGCATCGAAGGGGCCGACGCGGCCGGCGGCAAGACTCCGAAGGCCGCGAGCGTGGCCCGGACGGACCTGCGCGCCAAAGAGCATCAGGCCAAACTCGACGAGAACACGGCGCGCGTCCGCGCCGAACACGTCGACGAGGAGTTGGCGGCCTCGACGCCTATGGTCGACCTCGAAGCGGCGCTCCGTGAGGCCGAGAGGGCCCTGCAAACGGCCCGAGAGGACCTTCGATCAACCGAGCTCACCGAGGACGAGGCCGGCTTGAACGAACGGCTTCGGGCCGCGACGGAGGGAAGGGACGAGGTCGAGAAGCGGTTGCGGGACACCGAGGCGGAACGATCGCGCGTCGAAGGGGCGATCGGCCAGCACGAGGGGCTTCATCAGCGTCGCGCCGAGGCGACCGCCCGCGTGGACGCCTTGCGCGAGCAGGTCGCGCGCGAGGAGTTGGAAAGCCGGGCCGTCGACCGCTTGTACGCCCTCTTTGAGGAGTGCCGCGAGAAGCAGCTCAGCGGCCTGATGGGACCGATCCACGATCGCGTGGTGCGCTGGATGCGCCTGCTGAAGATCGGCGACTACCAATCGATCCGGTTCAACGATCAATTTCTGCCGGAGAGGCTCGTCTCGGGCGACGGCGCCAGGGAACGATCGTTCGAGGACGAGTCCACAGGCACGATCGAACAACTCGCCCTGATGGTGCGTCTGGCCCTCGGGTCCTTACTCTCGACCCCGGAGCGGCCGATGGTCGCGCTGCTCGACGACCCGTTGACGCATTCCGACACGGTCCGGCTGGACCGGATGCGCGCGGTCTTGAAAGACGCGGCGGCGGGCCGCGCCGATCAGGTCCCGCCGTCGGGCCCCTTGCAACTTCTCGTCTTCACCTGCCATCCGGAATGGTTCGCCTTCGACGGGGCCACACGCATCGACCTTGCCGATAGCGACGTGCTCGTCCGACGCTCATGAAGGGCGGCGATTCGTCCTCTTTTCTGTGGACTTGTCGTATTCGTGTGGTTCCAATGAAGGCCCAGGGTAATGCGGCCCGATTTCGCCTATGAAGGTCCCCAAATGATGAACGGCAACGAATCGGGCCCCACATCCGATGGGGCCGGCCAGGGCATGACTTCAGACCCTCACGACGATTCCACGCGTGATAGTCCGTCCTCGCCTCGCGTCGGGTCGTCGCCTCCCTCGACGTTGCCCGATCACTTCGGCCGATACCTGGTCCGTTCGCGGATCGGGCAGGGGGGGTTCGGCGAGGTCTTTCGCGGCTGGGACCCGTTGATGGACCGTGAGGTCGCCATCAAGGTCTTGCGCTCCGACATGCTCGCCACTCCGGATCGCGTCGCCGACTTCCTGGCCGAGGCCCGCAAGGCCGGCAAACTCGAACAACCCGGGGTCGTCTCGATTTACGATGTGGGCGAGGAAGCCCAACGCTGCTACATCGTCGAGCGCTTCATCGACGGTCCCACGCTCGCCGATCGGATCGCCAAGGGCCGTATCGACTTTGAGGAAAGCGTCCTCCTGATCTTTCAGCTTGCCGAGGTGCTCCACAAGGCCCACACCCAAGGCTGGGTCCACCGTGACATCAAGCCCGCGAACATTCTCCTAGAACAGTCGCGCACGCCTTATCTCGCCGATTTCGGCCTGGCGATGGAGCTGGAGGCGATGCGCGCGACCGACACGGCGATCGCGGGCACGCCTCGCTACATGGCGCCGGAAGTCATCGCGCTCTTCTTGAAACCGGCCCAGGTGGGGGACCGCTTTCGCCTGCCGCGTCCCGACCACCGATGCGACATCTACAGCCTGGGGGTCGTCCTTTACGAAATGCTCGCGGGGCGCCCTCCGTATCAGGCGGCGAGCCGCGACGAACTTTTCACCATGATCGACCGGGCCGATCCGTCGCCCCCGCGTCTTTACAACCCCGCCATTCCCGTCTGGCTCGAAGAGGTCTGCCTCAAAGCGATCGCGCACGACCCCGCGCGGCGATACCGGACCGCCGCCGATTTCGCCGAGGCCCTGAAAGGCGAAGGAAACGAAGAGGCCCCAACCCAAGCGAGCGAGGCCCGACGACTGGCCCGTCGCCGGATGCGATTGTCGATCTTGGGCGGGGTGGTCCTTCTCCTCGTTGTGCTCTTGGTGCTCCTCATCCGAGCCATCCCCTGGGGTCCGCCCACGCCGCCGGCCGCCCCTTCGGCACCGTCGGCCCCCTTGACGCCGGTGGCGGCGACGATCGACCCGGCGGAACTGAAACGGATGCTCCGCGAGCTCCGCAATGATCAAGACGAAAGGCGCGAACGGCAAAGGAACGAGGTCCCCGCGGTCATCCCGAGCAAGAAGCCGGCCCCGTCCGAATCGCGTACCGATGACGCTGGTCTTCCCGAACCCTACAAGTCCAAGTACGAAGGGCCGCTGAAGGAGGCGCGCCAGAAGGGGGACGAACCGGGGGAATTCAGCCTGCTCTTGAAGGCGACCAACGAACTGGTGGACGCGGGCCTGCCCGGCCCGGCGCGCGTCTTGGCCCAGCGGATGGTCGAGGTCGCCGGCAAGAACGAGGCCCAAGTACCGATCGCATTCGGTCAACTCGGTCTGACCGAATACCGCCTTGGGTGGGCCGAGGAAGCGATCGCCGACTACGAAATGAGTAATCGTACTTATACAAAATACTATGAGAAACTTCTGAACCTTCCGGAAGCGCCGAAGGTCATCGAGATGCGCTCCTCGATGGCCCGGCTGCTGGGGTTGAGCCTGAATCGGGTCGGCAACGCGAACAAATTGCTGAAGCGGTTGGGGAACGCTCGGGCAGCCTATCTCGAGGCGATCGGCCTGTTGGAGAAGTACGAAGACCGCAGGACCGAACTGGCGATGGTGCTCTCGAACCTGGGCTCGCTCGAATCGGGAGCGGGCGAGCACCAGGCCGCCGCCGAGGCGCTGGAGCGGGCCTTGGGACTCCTCCAAGGCGGCGATCACGTGGGCGACCGGTGCGACGTGCTGATCAACCTGGGGAACGCCCGGTCGCGCGCCGGCGACGACGAAACTGCGGTCGCGGCCTACAAGCAAGCCTACGAAATGATGCCGGCGAAGGCCTCATACGAGTCGCGTTCGGCGGTGCTCTCGAACTGGATTCAGTCCCTGCTGGAGCTGCGGAGGGGGGACGAGGCCCGCAAACTCTTGCCTCAACTCCGGAGGATCGTCCGCCCCGAAGACAAGGAGTCGAACAGGGTGCTGGAACTGCTCGGTTCCTTGATCGACAAGGGTACTTGAAACCTCGGCCGCGTTGGGTGTCCGACGTTCAACCATCCGGGTCGTCGAGGAGCGTTCGCAACCGTCTTGCAAGTTCAGACCAACACCCATTCAAGGGCCTTCCTCCCCATGATAGGCACCTGTACGATGACGGCCATCGGCATTCCAGAAGATCGCGATGGACCGAGCGTGACCCTGGAGCGAAGGCCGATTCCGTCTCGTGAGTTGGCAAACCCCGATGGTGCCGGCGCGGATAGGAGGCACGAATGATGGCCACCATTTCTTGCTATCTTAAAGATTAACATATGGTTGATTGTCGTCCAGTAGCGTTCCTTCGGGTCCGCGAACGCCCCTACCGAGGAACCTGCCATGAAAGTCGAGTCCCGCGAGTACAAGCTCCTGGTGGACCATGGTCTTTTCCAAGACCCGACGAAGGCGGTCGCTTCCCTCTGGGAGGCGATTGAGGACGCGGCCAAGACCCTTCCGGGGGTCAAGACCAAAGGGAAGTTCGACGAGACCCAGACGCGCCGAATCGTATTCCTCGACACTCCTGACCACACCTTGCGCGCCAATGGTCTTGTCCTACGCCAACGGTCCCTTGAGGATGCCATCGAGTACACCCTCAAGTGCCGCTCCGAGGACCGCTGCTTCGCCCTGGGCACCAACGTCGAGAGTGCCGATGGCCTTGGTCCCAAGCCCAAGATGGAGGAGGACATCGTCCCGCCCTTCCTATGTCGGTATTCGCACTCGGTCACGATCCGCGTCGCCGGCGATAAGAAGGACACGAGTCGTAAGGCCCCCAAAGACCTCGGCGATGCGGCCGCCTTCTTTCCGATGTTGAGCGACCT
>CALLYK010000382.1 GCA_937858365.1 uncultured Isosphaeraceae bacterium
GGAGGACTCGGCCAAGTTCGATGAACTGGGACCTGTCAGCCTGAACTTGCTGGGTGCCGGCCTGAGCGGCGCCGGGGACAACGTGCGGGCGGAGAGGGTCTTCCGCAAGGCGCAGCAGGTCCATCCCCGCGATCTCTGGCTGAACTACGGGCTCGCCAGGGTGCTCGAGAGGCTCTCGCAACGCGAAGAGGCCATTCGGTTCCTCACCGCCGCGCGTTCCATCAGCCCCGAATCGGCGCATGAGTTGGCGCATCTCCTGGAGCACCAGGGCAAGGCCGACGAGTCCATCGCCGTTTTCCGCGACCTCAGGCGGCTTCGACCTCACAACGCCCGGAACCTCGTCTGCATGCACTCCGCACTCCGAAGGTACGGGCATTTCGACGAGGCCGAAGGCATGCTCAACGACGCCCTGGCCGCGAGTCGCGACGATGTCCGTCGATTCCCCGACGACGCCCTCGCGCACTGCAATCTGGGCGGATTGTTGCGGGGCCAGCAGAAGTACGACGAGGCCATCGCGGAGGCGCAAGAGTCGCTCCGGCTTCGGCCCAACCTCGCCATGGCCCACCACCTCCTGGGCGAAACGCTCCGCTGCGTGGGGAGGTACGACGAGGCCGCCCGAGAGCTCGAAGAAGCGATCCGGCTCGATCCCGGTGACGCCCATGCCCACAGCAGCCTCAGCTTGACCTTCCAGGCCGCCGGGAAGCTGGGCGACCCTCAGCGGGCCTCGGAGAATTTCGACCGGGCCGTCCGCGAGGCCCTGGACGCGACCCGACTCGACCCCGGAGACCCCGAGCCTCATTACCAGCTCGGCAACTCCTATCTCTTCTTGGGCAAGGCCGACGAGGCCGCCGCCGCGTTCCAGGAAGCGATCCGGCTCCGACCCGACTACGCCGAGGCCCATTGCAACCTGGGGATGGTCTTGCGGGCCCAGGGTGACTTCGCTGGGGCCGTTGCGGCGCTCCGACAGGGGCACGAACTGGGTTCCAAGCGGCCCGACTGGCGCTTCCCGTCCGGGCAGTGTCTCGCGGACGCGGAACGCGACCTGGCTCAGGAGAATCGGGTGCTGCCCATCATTCGGGGCGAGGACCAACCGGCGGACAACGCCGAGCGCATCAAGATCGCGGAGACGGCCTATCGGACCAAGCAGTACTTCGGCGCGGCGCGCTTGCTCGCCCGGGCCCTCGAACTCCAACCGGGGCTCGCCGACGAGCGCGAAGGTTGGCACCGCTACAACGCCGCCCGCTGCGCGGTCCTGGCCGCGGCCGGGAAAGGCAAGGACGACCCTCCTCCCAACGACGAAGCGAAGGCGGACCTCCTCCGTCAAGCACTCGGCTGGCTTAAAGCGGACCTGGCGCTCTGGGGCCGCGTTTTCGAGTCCGACTCGTCGGAGGCCCGCCCCACGATCGTCAAGACCTTGGCCTACTGGATGCAAGACGTCAACCTTTCCAGCGTCCGCGACGCTGGGTCCCTGGCCGGTCTGCCTGAGACCGAGCGGAAGCAATGGCAGGCGCTCTGGGCCGAAGTCGAAGCACTCCTGAGCGACGCGAAGGAGGCCAAGGTCGCGGAGGACCGTCCGGTCCCCGCCGCCGCGACCAACCCGAAACCGGACGCGGGACCCGACGTCCCCGCGATGCTTGCCGCCATCCACAAACAGGCCCATGAGTTGGTGGCCACGAAGCCCGGCGAGGCCGAGCCGCTCTTTCGTCAGGCGCTGGAGGGCTATCGCAAGGCCCAGGGGCCCGAAGGACCGCTGACCCTCGACCTGACGAACGATCTGGCCAGCCTGCTCACCATGTCCGGCCGCTTCGCCGAAGCCGAGCCGATCCTCCAAGCCTTGGTGGAAGGGGTCCGCAAGCGCTTCGGTCCGGAAGACCCGCGCTTGGCCGGGACACTGGCCACCTTGGGCATGGGCCTCATCCAGCAAGGCAAATGGGCCGAGGCCGAGCCGGTCCTTCGCGAGTGCCTGACCCTCCGCGAGAAGGGCCAACCCGACGACTGGTCCACCTTCAATACCCGCAGCACGCTCGGCGGCAGCCTTCTGGGACAGAAGAAGTACGACGAGGCCGAGCCACTCGTCCTCTCCGGCTACGAGGGCATGAAGGCCCGCGAGGCCAAGGTCCCCCCTCAAGGCAAGCCACGCCTCACCGACGCGGCCGAACGGATCATCAAGCTCTACGAGGACTGGGGCAAGCCGGACCAGGCGGCCCAGTGGCGGGCCAAACTCAAGAAGCCCGCCGATGGGGACCAGCCCTGAACCGGGCCCCAACGAACGAGCGAGAAGGACGGCAAGCGCTCGGCGGACAGTAAGGCGTTGCTCGCCCGCGATCAGGCTTCGTTCTCTCCTTGTTCCGTCTGCCCGCTCAGGGTCGGCTTGGGTAGAATCGTGTGGGGCGATGAACCTCGCGGAGAGAAGCTCGATGTCCACGGCCACGCCAACCCGAGCCACCGTCGATGACCTTCTCGCCATCGAAGGCAAGGCCGAACTCATCGGCGGCAGGATCGTGCATCTCATGGGCACGGGATATCGACCGAATCGAGTCGCCGGGCGTTGCTTCCGCTCGCTCGATGACTGGGCCGAGACTACGGGTCGCGGCGTCGCCCTCGCCGACAACATCATCTTCGCCGTGCCGGAATTGCCCTCGGGTCGGGAGTCGTTCAGCCCGGACGCCTCGTATTACGTCGGGCCGCTTCCTCAAAACGAAATGAGGCCGATCGAGGGGCCACCCACCTTGGCGGTCGAGGTCCGGAGCGAAGGGGACTACGGCCCGGCCGCGGAACGCGAAATGGCCGAGAAGCGGGCCGACTACTTCGCCGCGGGCACGCCGGTCGTCTGGGACGTCGACCCCGTCGCCGAAGTCGTCCATGTGTACCGCGCCGCCGACCCGATGACGCCGACCACCTACCGCCGCGGCCAGGCGGCCGAGGCCGAGCCGGCCGTCCCCGGTTGGCGTCCTCCCGTGGACCCCCTTTTCCCGGCCTCATGACAAGTCACCCCTCCGCGCTGAAGCCCCGAGACCCTGAAGATGCATGACGCCTTGAAAGCGCACCTCGCTCAGCAGCTCGACGCCATCAAGTCCGCCGGTCTCTGGAAAGGGGAGCGGGTCCTCACGACGCCCCAAGACGCCCACGTCGGCGTCCAGGGACGCACGACCGTCCTCAACATGTGCGCGAACAATTATCTCGGTCTGGCCGACCATCCCGAGGTCGTCAAGGCCGCGCACGAGGCCCTTGACCATTGGGGCAACGGCATGGCCTCGGTCCGCTTCATCTGCGGCACGCAGAAGCCCCACAAGGACCTTGAGAAGGCCATCAGCGCGTTCCTCGGCACCGAGGACACGATCCTCTATTCCTCGTGCTGGGACGCCAACGGCGGCCTCTTCGAGACGGTCCTCGGCGAAGAGGACGCCGTCATCTCCGACGAACTCAACCACGCGTCCATCATCGACGGCATCCGCCTCTGCAAGGCCGCGCGCCTGCGTTACAAAAACAACGACATGGCCGACCTTGAGGCCAAGCTGATCGAGGCCAAGAACGCGCGCTTCAAACTGATCGCCACCGACGGCGTCTTCTCAATGGACGGCATCATCTGCGACCTCGACAAGGTTTGCGAACTGGCCGACAAGCACAACGCGATCGTGATGGTCGACGATTCGCACGCAGTCGGTTTCCTCGGCGCCCGGGGACGCGGCACGCACGAGCACCGCGGCGTGATGGGACGCGTGGACATCTTGACCGGCACGCTCGGCAAGGCCCTGGGAGGCGCCAGCGGCGGCTACACCAGCGGGCCGGCCGAGGTGATCGCCATGCTCCGCCAGCGCTCCCGGCCCTACCTCTTCTCGAACTCGGTCGCACCGCCCATCCTGGGGGCCTCGCTGAAGGCCCTTGAGATTTGTGGGCGCTCGACCGAGCTCCGCGACAAGCTGGAAACCAACACGAAGTTCTTCCGCCAGGCCCTCACGGAGCGGCAGTTCCGCATCATTCCCGGCGAACACCCGATCACACCCATCATGATCGGCGACGCGGCCCTCGCGGGCCGCATGGCCGATCGCCTCCTGGAAAAAGGCGTTTACGCGATCGGCTTCTCGTACCCGGTCGTGCCTCACGGCAAGGCCCGCATCCGGACGCAAGTCTCCGCCGCGCACTCGCTCGCGGACCTGGAATTCGCCATCGACGCCCTCACCACGGTCCGCGACGAACTCGCCTCCTGATTCGCTCCGGCGCTCCCCTTGACATTGCCTACGAGTGTCGGTAAGAATGCCGACAGTCGTAGGCATTTCGCGTTTTGGGGAGATGGCCGATGGAGGACGAAGGGCCCTTGCCGGCGCTCACGCCGACGCAACTGGAGGTGATGGACGTCGTCTGGGAACACGGCGAGGTCACTGTCGCGGACGTTTGGAAGGCCCTTTCCAGCCGGCGGGTCGTGGCGCGAAACACGGTGCTTACGCTCCTGACGCGCCTTGAGGAAAGAGGCTGGCTCGTGCGGGACGAATCGGGCCACGCCCACCGTTACCGGGCCGCGGCGCCGCGCGCGGCCACGCAAACGACCTTGATCGACCGCCTCTTGGAGACCGCCTTCGGCGGCTCGGTCGAGGGCCTCGTCGTGGCCTTGCTGCACGATCGCGGCATCTCCAAGGAAGAGGCGGCCCGCCTGCGCGCTTTGATCGACCAGGCCGAGCGACAACGGAGGAAACGCCCATGACAATCCTCGACGGACCGACCCTCGACAGTCGGGTGTTCGCGTGGGCCATCCTGGTCCTGGCGGAAGCGACACTGGTGGTCGTGGTCGCGGGCGCCTTGGCCGCGACCCTCCACAAACGACACGCGGCGGCCAGACATCGCACCTGGGTCGGGGCGCTCTTCACGCTGGTCGCGATACCGATCGTCGTCCCTCCAGCGGGCCTTGTCGGCTGGAAAGTCACGGTCCCCGCCGCGTTGCTTCGTGAAAGGGCCGACGAGAAAGCGCCTGCGTCGGCGGCTTCCCAGCCTGAATCGTTCGCCCCGACGATCACGAGCGGGACCAAGATTCCCGCAGAGCGCGCGGAGTCGATCGCTCTTCCCGAAGGGCCGCGATCGACCATTCAGGCCGCGCCGCCGACCATCGTTTCGAGACCGATCGCGACTCCCCCACGAGACCTCCCACGCCTGGTTTTCAGGCTCGTCGCGGTCCTTTACGGCTTAGGCGTCCTTGTCGGAATCGGTCGGTTGGCGGCGGCCTTCCGCAATGTGCGCGTCTTGAGGACGAGCCTCGTCCCGATCGACATCAAGGAACACGCACAGGTTTTGATCGAGACGCGCGAGGCGCTCGACCTGCGCGACCTGCCCCCGATCGCCGTGTCGCGACGGGTCTCGGTGCCCGCGGCGATCGGCGTTCGGCGCCCCGTCGTGGTCCTTCCCGAAGGTCTCGTCGGGGGCCACTCGCGCGACGAGCTCCGCGATGTCCTGATCCACGAATGCGCTCATGTGGTCCATCGCGACGTGATGATCGGCGTGACTCAACGATTGGTCGCCGTCGTCTACTGGCCGCACCCGCTGGTCCACTGGATGAACGCGCTCCTTGGTCGGGCCCGCGAGGAGGTCTGCGACAATCATGTCCTGCACGCCGGCGACCCGTGCCGATTCGCCAAGACCCTGGTCGCGATCTCCGAGAACGCGAGGCCCACGCCCGCGTTCGGCGTCGGCCTGTTCGAGTCGGGATGGACGCTCCAGTCTCGCATTCAAGGCATTCTCGACCCGAGGAGGAACATCATGACCCGACCCGACCGTCGGACCAGCGCGCTCGTTCCGGCCCTGATGGTCGCCTGTTTGGCGACCGCGATGTTCCGTCCCGCGACGGCCTTCAACGCGAGATCCGCCCCATCGCGAGACGACCAAGCGGCCCCCGCGACCCCCGCTCGATTCGTCGCTCGGGGGAGCGTGGTCGATGCTTCGGGGAGTCCCGTCGCGGGAGCGCTCGTGGCCTTAAGCTGGTGGGAGAAGGAAGGGCCTCTCGCGGTGAGCGGCGCCGACGGCTCGTTCTCTCTTCCTTACGACGTTCCGTTGCCCCACGCGGCCTTGACGGCCCGGACGCCCGACGAATCGTTGATCGGATTGGGCCTGCACGAGGAACCGGCCAACACGCGGCCGGCCGAGCCGACGCGCATCGTCGTCCGCCCCAGCCGCTCGGTCGTCGTCCATCTACGCGACGTCGAGGGCAAGGCGATTCCCGACGCCGACGTGGAAGTCTTGGGCGACAACTTCCGCACGGATGGGAAGACCGATCCTCAAGGCGACGCGACCCTGCGCGTCCCCGTCGACGGCCGGGCGAACACGGTGCTCGCCCTCAAGGCCGGCGTCGGCTTCGACTATTTCGAGAACTATCGAGCGCGCGCTCAAATCGATATACCTCCCCTCCCGCCCGAGATCACCCTCGTGCTCGACGGCGCTCGGACCTTCCAATTCAAGGCCGTCGATTCGGCCGGTCGACCGTTCCCGGGCGTCGTCTTCCGACCCATGGGAGTCAAGAAGCCCAATCGTGTGGATTCCGCCAACACCTTGGGTTCGCGGATCGCTCGGGTACGCACGGACGACCAGGGGATCGCCTCGGTCTCATGGCTGCCCAAGGCACTGTCCGCCGATGGCCAGGAGTATATGGTCGAGCCGTGGGCATACGCTTGTCCCGTTCGTCCCGCGGACCGCGCCAAGGACGTGGGGCGCGTCCGGGAGTATCGGGTCTTGCGCAACGGGTCGATTCGCGGCGTGGTCCGCGACATGGCGGGCAGGCCCGCCGCGGGTGTTCTCCTGCAGGCCGAGGGGCGAGGGGCGACGAGCGACTATTGCCGCCAACACACTCGGTCCGGTCCCGATGGGACCTATGGGTTCGATGTCCTCGCGGAGGAGTCGTACATGGTGGCGACGCGCGACGAGGAACGGGTCGCGCGGACGAGGACAGGTATCGATGTCGGCGAGGGACAGGTCGTTGAAGGCATCGACCTGACCCTTGGCGCGGGGACGGTCCTGCGCGGCCGCGTCACGATCGGGCCCGACCGTGTACCCGCCCCCGACGAGAGAATCACAGTCATCGAACGAGGGGCCGATCTCCAGCAAGCCCTCGGCCAGGGCCGTCCTGTTTACGCGGAGGAGGAGGGCCTGGTTCGCTGGGTCAAGACCGACGCCCATGGGGAGTATCGGCTGCGCCTGGGTCCGGGACGATACCGAGTCACAGGGCCCGACCATGGTCTGGGCGACTCCCTCACCATCGGCGACGAAGCGGAGGTCGTGCGGGACTTCGAGGCGGCCGGGAAGACGAGGCGGCGGCAGGTCGCCGTCGAGGTCGTTGCGAAGGGGGGCGGGCCGGTCGCCGGGGCGACCGTGCGGGCCGCCATGGTCGGCAAAACGGGCTATCATAACAACGGGATCGCCGACGATCGAGGTCGCGTCGAGTTCTACGTCCCTCCTGGAGAAGACCTTGTCTTCCTGGCCCAAGACCCGGGGGGCCGACTCGCGGGCTTCACGGTCATAAAGGCCGATGCCGAGAGCGTGCTGGTGGAGCTGCGCCCGGCGCGAGTCGTGGAAGGTCGCGTCGTTGACGGTGAGGGCCGACCCAAGGTCGGTCAACAGATACAGGTCCTCTGGACATCAACAGTCGATAAATTGCGCACAGGTGATTTTGCATTTCAATTGTTCACGGATGAAAATGGTCGTTACGAACTCAAGGGGCTGCCGACCGAAGGCAGGGTGGATACGCACGAGGTCCGTCACATCGACGGCCCCTGAGAGCGAAGGCGATTTCAAAAGGGGACTGGCTCCGAGGTCTTCCGAGGTGCCTGTCCCCTTTTCAAACCCGCCCAGGGGAGTGTTGCCTGGATGCAACTCGTCGTTCGTCTTTCATTGACGGCTTGTGTGGGCATTCGTTAAGTTCACGCCCTCCAATCAACCTTTTTAAGCGGCCCGACTCCCGAGGAGTGGGACCTTTCATGAGTCGCTTGACGTCCTCCCTCAGCGCGTTCGTGCTGGTCCTGGCGGCCACACCGTGCGCCCGCGCCGACTTGCTCGTCATCCCGCCCCTCACCATCTCGGGCATGAGCACGATCACGACCGGCCCCACCTTCGTCGTCTCGGGGAACTACGGGCCGATGGACATGGTGAACGTCCAGGTCGCCGGTACCGTGGACATCGCCAGCGGCGGCTACACCGCCAACGCGGCCGGCGTGGTGCTCTCGCCTCCGCTCACCAACCAAGGCACCGTCCCCGGGTCGATCGCGCTGACCCCGAGTGGGTTCCCTTTCGCCGCCCTCATGATCGGCAACCCCACCCTGGGCTACTTTCCCCTCTTTCCGGCCGACGCGAACAGCGGGCTGGGTAGTCCCACTCCCCCTTCGTCGTTCCCAACCATGCGCCAGTTGGACGCTCTCTTTGGCGCCACGTTCACGTCCCTCACCAATGGGACCGTCTTGAGACTCTGGGTCAACGATACGGATTACTCCGACAACTCCGGCTCATTCCGGGTCCAGACCGTCCCCGAACCGGCCTCGCTTGTGATGGCCGCGCTGGGCGTCGCGTTCGTCCTGGTGCGCCGGGTGCGTTTGAAGATGTCCTCAGTCCAGGATCGTGTTGCCGCGTGACTCGGCCGCGCCCTTCTCGATTTCCAGGGCCCCGGCGGTCCCCTTGCCGATCAGGTTTTCGACAGCGGCGTTTCCCGGAGCGCCGCCGCCCCGCCAGCGGACGGCTTCACGCATCGTCCCATCCGGCCGGCGATCGACTACCGTGCAGGCGTTCAGCCTTGTGTTTCGCACATCGATCAGATCGACACCGCGATGAAGCGGGTCGAGCACCTGGCAGGCCGTGATGGCCACTTCCGACGACTTGGCCACCGTGATCGCGGCCCCCTTCTCGACCGAGCCGGCACGCGTGCCCTCCAGAACAAGGCTGGTGAGGTTGATCGCCGAGGAGCCGACGACCTCGATCCCATCGACGATCGGCCCCGTGTAGTCCGGGTTGTGGTCGAACGTGTTCGACCCGAGCGTGACCACCCGACAAGCGTCGATGAGCACCGATCGACCAAACCCGGACGCGAAAGAATTGCCCGTGACCGCCACCCCGCGACAGCGTCTGAGCAACAGGTTCGTTTCCTGGCTTTGGAGGACGTTGCCGACGATCGTCCAAAGGCCGGCGCCTCGGGAGTCGTCCAACTCGGGGCCTTCGATGCGGACGTTGGCCCCTCCGGGACTGTTCTTCGCCTGGATCGTGTTGGATGCGATCGTCACCTCGCGGACCGTCTTCTCGCGCGCGTCCACCCATACGTCGGCCGAATCGGGCGTTTCGGGGTCGAAGTTGTATTCGATGTCGCAGCCGGTGATCTGCAAGTTGCGGACCTCGCTCCGCTCGACCTTGATCCCGGCGTGGGGATGATAGCTGATATGACAGCCGACGATGTTCGTTTGATGTAAGTTTACCCCATCGAAATAGATACCGATCCCATCCCGGCGTCCATGATAGATGTGACAGTGCGTAATCAAGACGTTGCGGTTTCGGTTGACCAGATGCACACCGTATCGGCAGCGGCGAATGAGCAGGCCCGCGAACGTGGCCTGCATCGTGCCGTTGAGTTCGACCCCCACGGCTTGCTCGTGTCCGCCCACGATTTCCAGGCCCGAGACGGTGGGCATGCGCTCGCTGACCCAAACTTCACGGGCGAAGTCGTTGGGGTCGGCCGTCTTCTGGTGGGTGCCCGTCAAGCGGAGCGCCGGACCGGCCCCCAGCATCACCAAACGGGCGACCCCGCGCGAGCCGGAAAGCGAGAGCGGCCCGCGACGATCGAGGCGGGCGGTGAGGGTCTGGGTGATCTTGTACGTGCCGGGCGTGAAGACGACTTGCCCGTCTCCCTCCTCGATTGCGTGTTGAATGGCGGCCGTGTCGTCGGTCACGCCGTCACCTACCGCCCCGAATGCGCGCACGTCGGACATCGTGTAAGCCCCTCTCCAGCGCGGTTCAACGGTCCGGGCCCGACGGCCTGGACTTCACCGTCGGCGGGCCCGGTTTGGTGTTGGCCTTGGTCGTATCCTGGCCCCCACCGAACCGAAAACTCTGAAAGTACTGGGTCGCGGCCGACGCGGGAAAGGCGTCCTTGGGACCCGTGATCGTTTGCGTGTAGTAATTCCCACCAAAAATGTACATACGCGTGCGCACGAGCATGGTCACGCGGCCGTCGTCGCGAGGCGCCACGTAAGTCACCTCGTGGCAGGGTTGGCCGACGTCCGTGATCGCCTTCTCGGCGACCAGTTTCCCCTTGTCCCGCTTCACCATCCCGTCGATGTTCCCCTTGAAGAACTTGGTGCGCTCGTCGAAGCCGATGACCACCGGCAAGGGCACTCGGACGATGGAATAGCGCACCCCCTCCGCGTCGCAGATCATGGTGCGCACGGGCACTTGCTTGCCGTTCGGGGAAACGACTTCCTTCTCGTCCTCGACCGCCTCTCCGGGAAGCGAGACCGTGTAGCCCCCCTTGGGCGACGCGAAAGTGCGCCAAGGGGAGGACGATGCGCCGCTTGGCGTTTGAACCAGGAGCGAACCGGCGAGGCAAAGCGTGAGGAACATGCATTCGGTCCCGTTCGCCGCGGTCAACATGAAGACCGCTTGGGCGCACATCTTACAAGACGAGCGCGGCGGGGCCCAGGTCCGAAGGTCGCCCTTTCGTCGGGAATCAGGCCGCGCGGGCGCTGTCCGCCGGGGCCTGATTCCGTAAGATGGTCGGGTCGAGTACCCGTGCGGGCGGGACGATTGTCGGACATGAGGTCAGCCTTCCATGCGGCATTCCGATCGGCTCACGATCGATACGAGCGGCCGAGGCATGTGGGAGATCACCGAGCGCATTGATCGGGTCGTCCGCGACCTGGGCGCCTCGGATGGTCTGTGCCACCTCTTCCTGCATCACACCAGCGCCTCGTTGGTCCTCTGCGAAAACGCCGATCCGAGCGTGAGGCGCGATTTGGAACGCTTCTTCGCCCGCCTCGTCCCCGACGGCGACCCCATTTTCAAGCACGTCGTGGAAGGCCCCGACGACATGCCCGCCCACCTGCGCACGATCCTGACCCAGAACTCGCTCATGGTCCCCGTGCGCGACGGCTCGCTCGACCTGGGCACCTGGCAAGGCGTCTTCGTCTGGGAGCACCGGATCAGTCCCCAGCGAAGGCGCCTCACGGTCACGCTGCTCGATTGACGGCTTTGAGGAGAAGAGGAGTCACCCCACGCATGTTCCCCACCGCCGACCACATCCGAATCGCCGCCTACCATCGCTGGGAACGCCGCGGTTTCGCCCACGGCCGCGACTTCGACGACTGGACGGCGGCTGAGCAAGACATGCTCTTCGCCCTGAATTATTCCCTGATCGTCCACCAGAAACTCGACGGTCCCGAACCGACCTACTTGGGTGGCCGTCAACCGCGCGTCTGCCGCTTCTGCGAGGCCGCGGCCCCGCGCGTCTCTTTCGCTCCGTTCACGCGACCGATCCCTCAGGCCCTCGGGAACCACACCCTCCTGACACTCGACGAGTGCGAG
Source organism: uncultured Isosphaeraceae bacterium (assembly GCA_937858365.1). Lineage (GTDB taxonomy): Bacteria > Planctomycetota > Planctomycetia > Isosphaerales > Isosphaeraceae > CALLYK01. The sequence continues at coordinate 11,533 of CALLYK010000382.1, forward strand.
GAATGCCACCTTCGGTTCACGGAGGAAGTCCTCACCGATTTCGAGAAGTTCGTGCTTCCTTACACGACCGGCAAGGCCGTGCCGGGACGAGGGGCCTCGCCGCCCATGCCCGTGGCCGCTTTCAAGGGCCTGACCAAGATGGCCCTCTCCCTGGTGCCCCAGCCTGAACTTGAGTTCTTTCCCGACACGTTGGAGTGGATCGCCAACCCCGACCACGACGCCGATCGCGGGGCCTTCGCCGGTTTGGGCCTGGGCTGCTACGTCCATCAGGCCGGGCCCTTCCGAGCTCCCTTCGTGGCCCTGGCCCGCCGGCGCGAGGACGACGCGCCGATGCCTTACATGCTCGTCTTCCTCGGCACCTCGGGGCTCGTCTTCGAGGCCCCCCTGCCCCTCTGCGTGCGCGACGAAGACCAGGAAGCGGGCGCGACCCTTGTGCCTCGCGTCTCAATCCCGTTCGGCTCGCCTCCCTTCGGCTCGATCGACCCGGCCTGCTCCTTCTTGCCCCTGGCCGCAGGCGAACCCAAACGCAACGCGCGGATGATGGTCAGTCCCCGTTGAAGGGCCGATCCATGAACGACGACTTCGCCTCCCTCTACGCGTTCAATCGCTGGGCCGACCAACGCTTCCTCGACGCCTGCCGCCAACTGACCCCCGATCAATACGTCGCCGAACCCGTGCCGGGGTGGACGTCCGTTCGCTCCAGCATGGTCCATATCGCGGTGGTCACCGAAGGATGGTTGCGAGCGGTCGCCGGTGAGAACGTCGGTGAGGTGATGAGCGAGGCCGACCTTCCCACAGTGGACGACGCCCAACGACTCCTCGACAAGGCCGACCGCCTCTTCCACGATGTCCTCCCCAAGTTGACCCCCGAAGACCTGGCCAAGCCGCGCACCTTTCAAGGACGAGGACACAAGGCGATCCTGCCCCCGTGGGCCGTGCTTCGTCACATCGTCAATCACTCGACCTACCACCGCGGCCAAGTGGCCTCGAAGTTAAAACGCTTCGGCGTGACCCCACCCGTGACCGACCTGGTCATTTGGGCCCTCGAACGCATGACGGCCGGCGAATAGATCGCGCTTTGGGGGTTCGCTGGAAGACGCACACTCATCACGATTTGCGTCACCGTGAAAGGTGCGCCTCTCAATTCTCACACGTTCTCGACCCGCTTTCGGGACAGAGCTCACCTTATATTGGCTTGCCTTCCCCCGTTTACATCGTAGACTTGACCGAATCAGCAATCTCGCCGTACCTGGACGTTTCTTCCCACTTACCCAAACTCATGGCCGTCTTTTCACAAA
>CALLYK010000383.1 GCA_937858365.1 uncultured Isosphaeraceae bacterium
GCGATTGGTGGTCTTGTAGAGGCCGCCGAGGTTGTTCGGGGGCCCGCCCCAACCGCTGAAGACGCCCGCGTACCACGTGTTTTGGGCCGAGTCGAACGGGTCGACGACCACGTCCCAGGTCCAATACCTCATGCCCGAGGCGCTACGATCGAGCCAGGTCTGACCGCCGTCGGTACTGAGGAAGACGCCTGAACTCGCAGTGAAGGCGCCCGAGCTGTTGCGTCGGCCGGAGTAGCTCGCGAGCAAGGACCCGTCGTTAAGGACCATGATGTCGAGCGGGTGCCCCTCGGTGCGCGGGGGCGATGTCAGTCTGGTCCAGGTCGAGCCGCCACCGGCCGAGAGGTTGTTGGTGACGTAAATCCCGCCTTGCGTGCTGTGGACGACCGAAGCGTACAGTCGGTTGGGGTTGGCCGGGTCGGTCGCGACCCAAGCGACCTCATGGGCGAAGTTGTGGAGCACCTGCCAGGTGGTGCCTTTGTCGGTTGAGAAGAGGACCGAGCCGGTGGCGCCGTCGATACGCGAGTCGGTCAGCGTGGTGCTCTGGTAGAGGTCGTGGACCGAGCCGGTCGCCGCGTAAAGGGTGCCGTTGGCCGCGGTCGCCACGCGGAAGAGGCTGTTATAAGACTGACCGGTGTAGCCGAAGCCGAAGGTCTGCCCACCGTCGGCACTGATCTGACCGCGAACGTCGGAGTTGGCCAAGACCATGTGCGACTGGTCGGCCCAGGCGACCTGCCATGAGGTCGTGTTGTCGAGGCCCGAATCGTGGTAGGCCTTTCCCTTGGGAGTGCTGGAGCCCGCCGGATTGAGGTCGGCCGGCGCGACGTAAAGGGCCTTCCACGTGGCGCCTCCGTCGGTCGTAACGTGGGCGAAGCCGTAGTCGGTGATCATCAACTTGGATGGGTCGGCCGAATCGACGACGAAGCCGAGTGCGAGTTCCCCGTAGCTCCAATCGCGATCACCGCCGCTACCGCTCCAGCCGGTCCGCACGTTTCCGTTGCCGGTCGTCGCAAGGACGCTCTGCCAGGTCTGCCCACCATTGGTGGACTTGTAAACGGTCGGGTTGCCGATGTCGCTCCCGCCCGCGACATACATCGTGTTCACGTCGGTTAGGGACATCCCCGCATAGTCGGGCCAGGCCGAGGCGGGCAGCGTCCGCAGGGTCCAATTGGCCGCGCCTAGGTCGAGCGTGTAAACTTGCTCGCCGCCGTTGTTGTCGTAGCCCTGGACACCGCCGTAAACGTCGCCGCTGTTGTCGGTCACGGCGAGGAGGCGGACCGTGTTACCGGACTTGGCCCCCGCGAAGGCCCGGATGACCTGTCCCGAGGCGATCCCGCCCACGTTGGCCAAGGCGAACGATTGACCGCCATTGGTTGATGTCAGAAGACCGTCATTGGTGCCGAAGTAAAGATTGGTCCCGTCCCAGAAGGCCCCGCCCAGCACGATCCCGGCGTTGGCGTCCTTGGCGGTGTACTTCAAGGTCCAAGTTTGGCCCGCGTTGCTGGAGAAGTAGATGTTCTGATAGTCGGCGATCGCCATTCGGTTGTGGTTGGCGGGGTCCACGACGAAATAGAAGGCGCCGCTGCCGGTGGGGTCGCCGGCCAGGGCCTGCCAGGTCGCGCCGCCGTCGTTGCTCATCGCAGGCCGCTGGTTGTCCACGCCGCCCACGGTCGAGTAATCGAGGGCGTAAACCAAGTTCGGGACCTCGGTGTACTGGACCCGCGACTCATGCCCGCCCTGGATTTGGCGGAAGTCCAAAGTCTGCCAGGTCGTGCCCGCGTCGGTGGAATGAAAGAGTTGGCTCATGTCCGAGGACACGAAATACTCATTGGGATTGAACGGATTGATTTGAGGCGCGAAGAGCGACCCGCCCCCTCCCGACCCGCGGACCGACCATTGCGCCGGCACTCCGGAAAGCAGGGCGCGACCTTCCAGACCCAAGAGCGCTGGACGAAAACGACGCAAGACGCGGCCGCGACGGCGCGATAAGGGGAGCATCATGCGAGTGGACCCGACGAAGAAGTACGTTTATAGTGTGTGTGCGAAAGGACGGCGGAGAATGCCGACCCTGGTCGAAGCGAAAAGAAGGGCGTGAGGGTTCTGATGGGAGCCTAGGCCGCCCGCGCAATCGTGCAAGAACGTCGTTGTTGTTGCAAGGACGCGTGAGCGCGACTCAAGGTATCAAGAGGTTCATCGCGAACGGTCCCACGAAGGGACATCATGTCGACGAAAACGAACGAATGTTCCCCGCCCGCGTCATAACGCGGTCGATCGCTGGTTGGGAGAGAAGGGTCGGGCGACTGCTAAGCCGGATTCTGTCGGGTCTTCCCCGGATGACCATTTCTCTGGGGCGTCCGTCGCCGGACGCCTCAAGCGACCTACCCGGGGGTCGTGGCGGGCCGGGCCGACCCGCTCGGGGCCCGTCGCCGGGCCCCTCTGCCCCCTTATTTGGTCTTGCTCCCGATGGGGTTTACCTAGCCGGACCGGTCACCCGGCCCGCTGGTGAGCTCTTACCTCACCGTTTCACCCTTACCACGGCGTTGCCGCCGTGGCGGTTTGCTTTCTGTTGCACTCTCCCTACCCGGTTGCCCGGGCGGTGGGTGTTACCCACCATCGCGCCCTGTGGAGTCCGGACTTTCCTCCGCACACGAAACCATCTCGCCCGAAAGCGAAAATGGCCCGCGGCGGCGGCCATCTCGTCCGCCCCGACCCTCTCTCCCGATCATCATACGGATGAAGAAAAGACGGGTCCAGAAGTGCCGACAAGGCCACACTTGCGGCCTGAGGGAACGAATTCGTTGCCGGAGCGCATTTATTTTTCCCATTTTCTCCAGATAGAATATAATAACAGGGAACCCCCAACCCGGAGCGAACCAAGATGAGCATTCCTGATTATTTGCGTGGACTTCGGGTGCCTTTCGAGGTCATCCTGCATCGGCCGGTGCCTTCGGCCGCGCGTTTGGCGGGGACCGTCCACGTGCCGGGACGTTGGGTCGCCAAGTCGGTCCTGGTGCGCGTTGGGTCCGAGTATGTCTTGGCGGTCCTTCCCGCCACCCACAAGATCGACTTCGACCGATTGCGGCGTGTCTTGGGTGTCGCTTATGTCGAATTGGCCGACGTCGCCGAGTTGGAGCGCGTTTTCTTTGATTGTCAGCCAGGCGCCGTGCCGCCTCTGGGTCGTGCCTACGGTGTGAAGACGGTCATGGACGCAGCCCTCGTGGGGGCCCCGGAGATCCTCTTCGACGGTAACCAGCACCATGAAGGGGTCCGGATGCGTCTCACCGATTACGAGTCGGTCGAGGCCCCGCAGAAGGCCCATTTCGCCGAGGCAATCACGCCCAAGCGAGTCAAGCCTGCGAAGAAGCGTCGCAAGGTCGGCTGAGCGAACGGTCGCGCTTCAGATTCCCGTGGCCGTTTCGATCTCGGGTGCGAAGCCCCTGCGCATCGTGTTTTCGGTGATCGTGCGGGTGAGGAGGAACTCACGGAGGTAGTCGCTTCCGCCCGCTTTGGTGCCGATGCCGGAGAGTTTGAACCCGCCGAACGGCTGCCGGTCCACCAGGGCCCCCGTGATCGGTCGATTGACGTAGAGGTTCCCCACGCGGAACTCACGCTTCACGCGGTCGATGTGCGCGGGGCTTCGGGAGTAGATCCCGCCCGTGAGCGCGTAGGGCGTCCCATTGGCGACCTGAAGGGCCTCGTCCAGGTCTTTCGCGCGGAGCACCGCGAGAACGGGGCCGAAGATCTCCTCCTGCGCCAGCCTCGCTGCGGGGGACACGTCGGCGACGATCAGCGGGCCCACGTAGTTGCCTTGGTTCGCCAGAGGGCCGATGTCGACCTTGGCCACGACGCGACCTTCACTCTCGGCCAGACGTTGGTATTCCAGCACGCGGAGTCGCGCGTCGACGTCGATGACGGGCGGGACGTCTGTGTCCGGGTCTTCGGCGGGTCCGACCTTCCAGGAGTGGGCCGCTTCGGCCAGGCGGGCGACGAAGGCGTCGTACAACCCTTCCAGCACGATCGCGCGCGAGCAGGCCGAGCACTTTTGCCCCGCGTAGCCGAAGGCGCTGCGCAAGGTGCCGACGACCGCCTCGTCGAGGTCGGCGTCGTCGTCGATGATGATCGCGTTCTTGCCGCCCATTTCGGCGATCACGCGCTTAACATGGTCTTGGCCGGGCGAGACGGCCGCCGCTTGCCGATTGATGAGCAAGCCGACGTCGCGCGAGCCGGTGAACGAGATCAGGTCCACGTCGGCATGATTCACGAGCGCGGCGCCTACCTCCTCGCCCACGCCCGGGGCCAGTTGCAGGACACCCGGCGGCAGGCCCGCCTCTTCGAGCACCTTCGCCAGGTGGTAGGCGATCACCGAGGATTGTTCGGCCGGCTTGAGCAAGACCGTGTTCCCGGCGACGAGCGCCGCGACGGTCATGCCCATCGGGATCGCCAAAGGGAAGTTCCAGGGTGGGACCACCACGCAGACGCCCCGCGCGATGTGCTCGGTCGCGTTCGTCTCGCCCGCGACGTCGCGATGGCGAGGCGTTGCCAGGCGGAGCATCTCGCGGGCGTAGAAGGCACAGAAGTCGATCGCCTCGGCCAGGTCACCGTCGGCCTCGCGCCAGGGCTTGGCGCACTCGAAGACCTCCCACGCCGCCAGCTCGAACTTCCGTCGCCGGAGGACCTCCGCGGCGCGTAAGAGGACCTCGGCCCGTTCGCGCGGGGGCGTGTTCGACCACATCGGAAAGAGCGCGCGAGCATGGGCGACCGCGTCAGCCGCTTGCTTGGCGGTCGTCTTGGCGACGATGCCGACCAGGCGCGTCGAGAGCGACGGGTCGGTCGAGCGCAACTGCCGATCGGTCTCTTCAGGCGGACCCACCCACTGACCGAGGAGCCAAGACGGGAAGGCCCCGCCCAACTGCCCGCGCACGGTTTCGATCGCCTGTTTCATGGCCTCGCGGTGGTCGGGCCGAGTGAAGTCGGTCGGCGGCTCATTGTCGAAGGGCGGCAGGTCGGCCGCTCCGGCCTTGGCGCTGGGTTTGGGTCGCGATCGCGTCAGCATGGCCCCGACCTCCTCGGGATCGCGGAGCAGGTCCTCGACCCTGGCTTTCTCGATGAAACTGGCCTTCAAGAACGAGTCGTTGGACGTGTTTTCCAGCAACCGGCGTACCAGGTAGGCCATGCCCGGCAGCATGGCGCCGTAAGGCGTGTAGACCCGTAGCCGAATCCCGCGTTCCACGAGGGCCCTCTGAATCGGACCGCCCATGCCGTGAAGCATCTGCACTTCGTAAGAACCTGACGGCACGCGAAAGGTCTCGGCGGCTGCCAGGGCGTGCGCCAGACTCCGGATGTTGTGGCTGGCGAAGGCCGGGCGCAAATGCGCGTGGTTTTCCAGCAGGAAGCGGGAACAGCGCTCATAGCAAGCGTCGGACTGCCATTTCCGTGTGTACACCGGAATGGGCCAACCCGCCTGCCGCGCGTGGAGGACCTCGAAGTCCCAGTAGGCCCCCTTCACGAGGCGCACGGCCACGGGGGTGCCGCGACGCTCGGCCCAGTCGCGCAGTTGGACCAGGTCGGCCTCGGCCTCCGGCAAATACGCCTGGCAAACGATGCCGACGTCGGCCCAATCGCGAAACTCGTCTTCGGAAAGGACTTGGCGGAAGATCGCGAAGGTGAGGTCCTTGTGGGCGTATTGCTCCATGTCGATGTTGACGAACGCCCCCAGACCGCGCGCCGATCGGAGGATCGGCCGGAGTCGTTCCAAGACCAGGTCGGTGGTGGTCTCGGCATGAAGGGCGTCGAAGCGCGGCGTGAGGCTCGTCAGCTTCAAAGAGAGGTTCAGACGAGGCACGGGCCCGCGATCGTCGCGGTCGATTTGCGGTACCTCCGGCGCGCATGCCAGGGTCGCGGCCAGGCCGGCGAGCAAGTCGAGACAGGTCTTCTGATAGGCGTCGGCCTCGGGGTCGGAGATGATCGCCTCGCCGAGCAAGTCGGCCGTGAAGGCCAGGCGCCGCTCGCGTAGGGAGAGCACGGTGGCGAGGGCCTCGGTGGGCGTGGAACCGGCGATGAAGCGGCCCGCCATGCGTCGGGCGCCGAAGCGCGCGAGGAAAGCGATCAATCGGTCCCCAGGCGCGCCCGGAGGGGCCAAGGCCAGCGGGGCCTTCAGCAAAAAGGGGACGCGCTCGCTCGCCTCGTCGAGGTACTCGGTCAAATGGCGGCGGACGGAGGCGTCGGCCTTGAGCGCGGGCAAGGCATCGATGAAGCGGAAGACCTGGACCTTGACGGTCGGGTCGTTCATGGTCAGGTCCATGAAGCGATCGTCCCACCAGGCCCGCTCGGCCATGGACGGCCCGCCGCCGGTCTCGCGAAAGAGGGCGCGGCCAATCGCGCGCGTTCGCTCTTCCAGCGTGCCGGTCGTTTCCCAAGTCGCGGTCGATGTCGCCATGGCGCCTTCCTCGGTGCGGGCCCCGCCCGCGTCGTCATTGGCGAGATTGTAATCCGTTTTCCCTCACGACGCACTCGCTTCGTGCTCATGCGCGACGCGAAACCCGGAGTCATCTCTCGGGTTGAATGAAGGGGAGATCAAACCCACGCCCAGGCGCTCGGTCGCGTCGGGTCACACTCCGGTCTCCATGCACTTTTGCGAGGTCTTTTCATGCGCGCCAGACTCGCCTTCTTGACCCTCATGGCCCTGGGACTGGCGGCCCCCGCCGCCTTCAGCGACGAGCTGAAAGGCCGTTTGAGCAAGGTCAACATCGACGACAAGAGCATCACGGTCGTCGAAAACGGGACCAACAAGGAAGTGGTGGTGAAGATCAACGCCAGGACCCAAATGGCCGTTGCCAAGAAGGCCCGTCATGTGGACCTGGCCAAGGTCAAGGAACGGGTCGAAAAGCGAATCAAGAAGGGGATCAACATCGAAGTGACGCACGAGAACGGCATCGCTTCCAAGATCGAGCTCGACCGCAAGAAGGGCAAATGACGCCAAGGAGGGCGCGGCTAGGTCTTCCGGCTTGGTCGCGCCTGGTCCTCTCGACATTCGGATTGTCGAATTCCGGTCGTTCGCGTAGGTTCCGACACGAGGGGAGACCGCATCGCGCGCCGGGCCCAAGGAGGGGACCATGAGCTACGACAAGCGGCAAGCGTCCGTCGAGTTTCAGCGCTGGAGCGAGAGCTACGATCGTTGCGTGCTCCAGTGGCTCCTCTTCCGGCCGACCCACAAGGCCGTATTGAAACGCCTTGAGGCCCGGTTCGGCGAACGCCCCTTCCGTCTGCTCGACGTGGGTTGCGGCACGGGCCAATTCATGGAGCGGGTCCGCGCGCGGTTCCCGAAGGCGGAAGTCTGCGGCGTGGACCTCTCGGGCCCGATGGTCCGTCAAGGCGCGGTGCGTTGGGGACGGCAGTTCGCGCACACCCTTCCCGTCCAGGGGGACAGCGAGCGCCTCCCCTTCGCCGACGACTGCTTCGACGCGATCACGTGCGCCCATAGTTTCCACCATTATCCACACCAGGAGCGGGCCGTGGTGGAAATGCACCGCGTGCTCCGACCGGGCGGCCGGCTCCTCCTCATCGACGGCAATCGCGACTTTGTCTGGGGCTGGTTCATTTATGACGTTTGCGTGGCCGCCGTGGAAGGGGCCGTGCATCACTGCTCGGGCAAGCGCTTCCGCGCCCTGACCACCGACGCCGGCTTCGAACTGGAAGAGCAAAAGGGCCACTGGGGGCCCGCCCCTTTCCTCGTCACCGAGGCCGTCAAACCGCTCGATCGGCCGACGATCCCCCTTCGGGAACCCTATAGGGCCGTCGCTTGATTCTTGGGACAACGACCCGAGTCACGGCACGAGCAAGGACACGATCAAGACCACGATCAAGGCGCCCAGGACGGCCGTGACCATTCCAGCCACGCGCCTCAGTTTCAGATAAAAAAGCAAGATCAAACCTGTGATCGAGACCAACACGAGTAGCCCGGCCGAAAGGTCGAGCACCAGCGACCAGGTCGTCCCGGTGTCGCGCCCCTTGTGCAGATCGTTCAGCACCGCGACGAGCCCATGCTTCGTCTCGGTGAGCCGATAGGTCCCGGAGCGACGGTCGATGAACGCGTCGGCCGAATAGCCCGGCCCTTTGAACGTGATCGCGACCTCACGGTCATCGACCGAGAAGTCGGCCACGGCGCCGCGCACACGGTCGCGGGCGCGCAAGTGTTCGACGACCGCGAGCTTGTCGACGTCGCCGGAGGGGTCGAGTAGTCGGACGTCCATGGTCCCTTCTTGATCGTCGCGCCGTTCCAGGCCGCCGACGAACCAATTGGGATGATTCAGGGTGACGCCCGTCACGCTGAAGAAGAGGACGATCCCCATGCAGAACATCGACAAATAGACGTGGAGCCACCGCGCCCAGGCCGCGACCTTGCGCTGGAAGTGAATGTGGGGCGGACGATGGTGCGTCGCGTTCGCCGGGGAAGGTGCCGCCATCGTTTCAACGATCCCCCTCTCGCCGCCACACGCCCCGAGCGGGGCCCGTCAATGACCGGCACAAGATAGCAGCGCGGCGGCGAACGGG
>CALLYK010000384.1 GCA_937858365.1 uncultured Isosphaeraceae bacterium
GCGCCACGACCAGGGCGGGCACGCCCACCTGGCGGGCGAGCAGCACGTGCTCGCGGGTCTGCGGCATCGGGCCGTCGGTGGCGGCGACCACGAGGATCGCACCGTCCATCTGAGCAGCGCCGGTGATCATGTTCTTGATGTAGTCGGCGTGACCGGGGCAGTCGACGTGCGCGTAGTGACGCGCCTCGGTCTGGTACTCGACGTGCGCGATCGAGATGGTGATACCGCGCTGACGCTCTTCGGGAGCCTTGTCGATCTCGTCGAAGGGGGTGAACGGGTTCAGGTCCGGGAACTTGTCGTGCAGGACCTTGGTGATCGCAGCGGTCAGCGTCGTCTTGCCGTGGTCGATGTGACCGATCGTGCCGATGTTGACGTGCGGCTTGGTCCGCTCGAACTTCGCCTTAGCCACGGTGGGCTCCTCCTGGTTGGTGTGTTACTTGACTCGTGTGGTGGTTGTTGCTGGCCGAGGGTCCAGTGGTGCCTATTCTCCGCGGACCTTCTTGACGATCTCGTCGGCGATGCCCTGGGGGACCTCGGCGTACGAGTCGAACTCCATCGAGTACGACGCCTGACCGGAGGTCTTGGACCTCAGGTCACCAACGTACCCGAACATTTCTGACAGAGGCACAAGCGCGTTGACCACTCGGTCACCGTGCCGGTCCTCCATGTTCTGCACCTGTCCACGACGGCTGTTGATGTCGCCGATGACGTCGCCGAGGAAAGTCTCCGGCGTGGTGACCTCTACCGCGAACATGGGCTCCAGCAACACCGGCCGGGCCTTGCGCGCGGCCTCCTTGAACGCCTGGTTTCCGGCGATCTTGAAGGCGAGTTCGGAGGAGTCGACGTCGTGGTACGCGCCGTCCTCGAGGGTGACCTTGACGTCCACCATCGGGTAGCCGGCCTTGACGCCGGTACCGGTGGACTCGGCGCAGCCCTTCTCGACCGCTGGGATGTACTCCGTCGGCACCGAGCCGCCCTTGATCTTGGACTCGAAGACGAAGCCTTCGCCCGGGGCGGGCTCCATGTCGATGTAGACCACGCCGTACTGACCTGAACCACCGGTCTGGCGGACGAACTTGCCCTCGATCTTCGTGGCGGTGCCGCGCACGGTCTCGCGGTAGGAGACCTGCGGCTTGCCGACGTTCGCCTCGACGTTGAACTCGCGGCGCATGCGGTCGACGAGCACCTCGAGGTGCAGCTCGCCCATGCCGGAGATGATGGTCTGGCCGGTCTCCTCGTCGGAGCGGACCTGGAAGGTCGGGTCCTCGTCGGAGAGGCGCTGGATCGCGGTGCCGAGCTTCTCCTGGTCGCCCTTGCTCTTGGGCTCGATGGCGACCGAGATGACCGGGGCCGGGAAGCTCATCGACTCGAGGACCACGGGGTTCTTCTCGTCGCAGAGCGTCTCGCCGGTGGTGGTGTCCTTGAGACCCATGACGGCGACGATGTCGCCGGCGCCCACCGAGCTGATCTCCTCACGCTTGTTCGCGTGCATCCGGTAGATCTTGCCGATGCGCTCCTTGCGGCCCTTGACCGAGTTGAGCACCTGGGTGCCGGACTCGAGGACGCCGGAGTAGAGGCGCACGTAGGTGAGCTTGCCCAGGTGCGGGTCGGTCATGATCTTGAACGCGAGCGCGGAGAAGGGCTCCTCGCTGCTGGGCTTGCGCGTGACGACGGTCTCCTCGTCGCCCACCTTGTGACCCTCGATGGCCTCGACGTCGAGCGGCGAGGGCAGGTAGGCCACGACGGCGTCGAGCATCGGCTGGACGCCCTTGTTCTTGAACGCCGAGCCGGTGAGGACCGGGGTGAGCTTGCCGGCGATGGTCGCGCGACGGATGGCGGCGTGGAGCTCGTCCTCGCTGGGCTCCTCGCCCTCGAGGTACTTCTCCATCATGTCGTCGTCGGCCTCGGCGATCGTCTCGAGGAGACGGTCGCGCCACTCGCGGGCGGCCTCGGTGTGGGTCGAGGGGATGTCCTCGACCGCGTACTCCTCGCCCTTGGCGGTGTCGAGGGGCCACACGAGGGCCTTCATGCGGACCAGGTCGATGACGCCGCGGAAGTCCGCCTCGGCACCGATCGGGATCTGCAGGACCAGCGGGGTCGCGTTGAGGCGCGAGACGATCATGTCGACGCAGCGGTGGAACTCCGCGCCGACGCGGTCGAGCTTGTTCACGAAGCAGATGCGCGGCACGTTGTAGCGGTCGGCCTGGCGCCAGACGGTCTCGGACTGGGGCTCGACGCCGGCGACGGAGTCAAAGCAGACGACGCCACCGTCGAGGACGCGCAGGCTGCGCTCGACTTCAGCGGTGAAATCGACGTGGCCCGGGGTGTCGATGATGTTGATTTTCTGGTCCTGCCACCGGACGGTGGTCGCGGCCGACGTGATCGTGATGCCACGTTCCTTTTCCAATTCCATGTGGTCCATGGTGGCACCCTCGCCCCGGACCTCCTTCACGTTGTGGATCTTGCCCGAGTAGAACAGGACCCGCTCGGTCAACGTGGTCTTCCCTGAGTCGATGTGTGCGGAGATGCCAATGTTGCGGACGTTGCGAAGGTTTTCCATGGGCGGGGTCGCTGTGGGTGGAAACGTAGGGCCCGATCTGGGCGGAGGCACATGGGTTGGAGAAGAGGGAAGCTACTGGCCGGTCACCCGACCGGGTCGGCGAGGTCCTTGGAAGCTCGGGTCGGGGCGAATCGGGATGACGCGCGAATCGAAGTCCTTGACTTACCCGACCGGGGTGTGGATCGAGAGTGCGGACCGTAAAGGTCTCATGAGCTTTGGGGCGCGTCCCGAGTGCGACGGCGTGTCGGCCTTCGTGTCCGACGGCAAGACCGTCCCAGCGGCATTATACGGCGGCGTCGAGCGGTGGGAACCAAAATTCTCGCGAATTTCGCGCCGGGACGCCAAACGACCTTGTCGTTTCGGCGTTCTCAATAATGTCGGCTGAGAGACGAACTAGACTTTCGATGCGACGGGAACCGCAGCACCCAGACAGTCGTCCAAGACCCGGAGCCGTACGCCACCAGGAGTTGGGACCCCGATGGCCAACCGCCCGATCGACCCGCGGCTGAGGTACTTGCTAGTCCTGCCGGGGCTGCCGCAATGGTGCTGGGGCCAGCGCGGGTGTGGTTTGGTGTATTTAGGCTGGTACGCGAGCTCTGTGGTTGGGGGGCTTCTTTGCTGGGGGACCACGATGGGGGCCATCCTCCTTGGCTTTGGCGTCCTCGTGCATTTGGCCTCGGCGGTGGACGTTTTGCGACAATCGTCTTTTCCAGGTTGGACCCGGCGGGTCTCCTGGACGTGGGCGCTCATGGCGCTAGGGCTGGGGTGCTATACGCCGGCCTTTTTCGTGGGCGCTGTGTCGGCCTGGCCCGTGGCGGGTCTCGATGGGTCACGGTCGGGCCTCTTGGTCAATCGCTGGGCCTACCAGAAAGACGGCCCGGCGGTGGGCGATCGCGTTTGGGTGTCGGGCCAGGGACCGATAGGGCCCGGGCCGGCGATCGTCCTGGCGGTCTCGGGTCAAACGATGGAACGTCGCGACGACGATTTCCGGTTCCACTCGGGCCGCGACCTGTCCCTTATCGGCCAGGAAGGCCGCGCCGTGGAAATGGAGGTCCGGGTCCCCGTGGGGCACCTGCTCGTCGCGTTTGAGCCTGGGGACGGGCAGACCGACGAACCAATCCGCCTGACGATCGTGGCCCGGTCATCGGTGTTGGGTCGTGTTTGGGCGGAGTTGCCGCTAGGTCCATGGCGTGGTCCACGATCGGGCCGGTGGGACTTCGACCCCAGACCCTGGACCAGCCGAACGCGCGAGGTTTGAGGTCAAACCTCCGTTGCCCTCGGCGCCGTCCCTCTCTTTTCGGTGACTTTGGAGGGGAATGGGCTTGGCCGACCTCGGGTCCAGACGCGATGATGGTGTCCTAGCGCCGGACCTCCCTTCCATTCCTCGCCTTGGTCCGGCGGCGGTCCCCACTCCTCCCCTGGTCATCGCGTGAGCAACCTCATGGACCGCTTATGGGCGCCATGGCGGGCCCAGTACATTCGGGAAAGCGCCGGCCCTCCATCCGAGGAGACCGCATGCTTCCTGTGCCGCGGTCTGGCGGGGACCGATGATCGTACCGCCCTCTTGGCCTGGAGGGGCCTTCATTCGGCCGTCTTCCTCAATCGCTATCCTTACAACAACGGCCATCTTTTGGTTTGCCCGCACGTCCATCTCGGCTCGATCGGCGAGCTCCACGGTGCCTCGCTTCAGGAGCCGATCGAGACCATCCAACGCTCCATCAGGGCCCTCGACAAGATCTTGAGGCCGCACGGATACAATATTGGTCTGAATCAAGGCCGTTCGGCGGGGGCGGGCCTCCCCGGTCATCTTCATTGGCATATTGTCCCGCGTTGGGACGGCGACACGAACTACATGCCGATCATCGGCCATACCAAGGTCCTCATCGAGAGTCTCGAAGCATTTTACGATCGACTGGTCGCGGAGTTTGCGGCCTTTTCATAACGACGAGGGTGGCCCGCCACACCCGTCGCGGAGGCTGACTGTATGTTGATGAATGTCATCCGAGCGATCTTCCTCCTGGTGATGGGCGGTCTCGCCGGTCGCGCGGCGTCGTTGGCGCGCGAAGGCAACCCGTTCCATCCAGCCCTCATCTTCGTGGGTGTCACAGGCCTCGCCCTCGGCGCGATCCTGGTGGACCTGCTCACACCGCGGAAGCGCATCCAGACCATTTCGGCCGTCTATTTCGGCCTGATCGTGGGACTGATCCTCACCTACTTCCTCCAGGTGGCCCTGGAACCGAGTCTGGCCATGCTGGGAACGTCCGTCTCCGAACCGCTCCGTCAGGCCACGCTCGCCCTCGTCGCGGTCGTGATCTGCTATGTATGCGTCAGTACGCTCTTGCAAACCAAGGACGACTTTCGGTTCATCATCCCCTATATGGAATTCGCCAAGGAAGTGAAAGGCTCGCGGCCGTTGGTCCTGGACACGTCGGTGATCATCGACGGCCGGATCGCCGAGGTGGCCGAGGCCCGGATGATCGACCAACCGCTGCTCGTCCCGCGCTTCGTCCTTCAGGAGCTCCAAGGCGTCGCCGACAGCTCCGACAAGCTCCGACGGAACCGGGGGCGCCGCGGCCTCGACGTCCTCAATCGGCTCCAGAAGATGAACGGCATCGAGGTGCGCATTCACGACGTCGAGCTGCCGGAGCTGGCCGCCGTGCGCGAGGTCGATCAGCGCCTCGTCATCCTGGCCAAGCACCTGGGGGGCAAGGTCGTCACCAACGACTACAACTTGAACAAGATCGCCCGATTGCAGGGCGTGGACGTGATCAACCTCAACGACGTGGCCAACGCCCTCAAGCCGGTCGTGCTTCCCGGCGAGACCTTGAACGTCAAGCTCCTCAAGCGGGGCGAGGAGGCGGGGCAGGGCGTCGGCTATCTCGACGATGGCACGATGGTCGTCGCCGAACAGGCGGCCCATCGCTTGGGCGACATGGTCCGCCTCACGGTCACGAGCGTCCTTCAGACCAGCGCGGGACGGATGATCTTCGGCCGCCTGGATGCCCCTGGACCAGTTCGCCCAGCCGGAAATGTTCCCCCACAAGACACGCACGGACGCGCCGGTCATTGACAGGCCGGTTTTTTTCAGGACCGGACCGGCGTGAGCGTCGATACCTATCCTTGCCACCAGCTCGGCTGGGCGACCTCGATCAGCACTCCTCGATTCGCCCTCCAGGCCCAAGACCGCCCTGGATCATCATAGAACGGCGCGAGGCCGACCCGGAGAAATCTGGGCCGGCCTCGTGTCGTTTCCTGGCTTTCACTTTATCGCCAACCGCATCAGTCTTTCGGCGTCTCGCCCTCGCTCGGGGCGGAGGGAGGGGCCGGCCGGCGCGGAGCGTTGGCGGGGCGTGGGATGTTCAGGGACCCGACGCCTTGGGGGGCGTCGCCGGCGGACTTCGGGTTGACCGCGGCGGCCGACCGGGTTGACGGGGGCGGGTTCGTCATGAGCTTGACCTCGCCGTCGGTCTGGGCGGCGGTCACTTGCGCCTTGGGCGGCTTGATGTCGCCGGTCAACTTGTTCTCGATGCTCGCCCGGTCCATCATCTCGTTGAAGGTCGTCTGGATCATGTCTTTGAGCTTCACTTCGTGGAGCAGTTGTGTGAACTCTTTCCGCTTGGCCTCGTCGTTGACGTCGTAAGGCTGCGCAGGGTCCACCTTCTCGCGACGGAAAATCACGAAGGCGGATTGGGCGAGCTGGATGGGGCCGGTGAGGTCACCGTCCTTGGGCTTGTGGCGCGGGTCGATGTCGTTGGGGTCGCCATCGACCAACTGCTTGAAGACCTCCTTGGACAGCTCCAGAGGATAGGCGTGGCGTGCCATCGGCTGGAGTCCCAGACCACCGATCGGTTTGGTCTCGGTGTCGATGGAGCGCCGGTCGTCGCGCGCGATCTTCTCGAATGAGGCCGGGTTCTCCTTGACCTCGTTCCAGATCGCGTTGGCGTCCTTGGAAGAAGCCGTCATGATCATCCGATAGTGGAGCTTCTCGCCGTAGTTGGCCTCGAACGCCTTCTGGATGTCCTCTTTGGTGACCTGCACGCGCGGCTCGGCGAGCCTGCGCAAGGCGATGATCCGATACACGATGTCGCGCTTATATTGGCTGGGGCTGATTCCCCGTTCCTTGTCGAGGGTGCGTAGCCAATCCTGGGGCGTGGCCCCCATGCCCCGCGCGATCGCGGCGACCTCCTGGTTGATCTCGCCGTCGGTGATCGTCAACTTCGCGGCGGCGACGCTCTGGTCGATCAGCATGCCCGCGATCATCGCGTCCAGGACCTTCTTCCCTTCCCGAGCGACCGTCTCATCGGCGAGCTGTTGGCGGGTGATGACCTGGTTGTTGACGATCGCGATCGGGTCATTGGGGCTAACCGGCACTTCCTTGGGGATGAGCCTGACCGTCCCGTCCCCCTTGTCTTTGTCGCGGTCCGCCTCGGCCGACGCGGCCTTGACCGCCGGGTCCTTCTTGATCGGGTTGCGGAAGAAGCCCTGGGCCCGCCCCTCGACCGACGAGAAGACCGTCAGGGCGGTCGCGACGACCAGCACCCGAGCCCAGGGACCACGATCCATCGCGTACATTGAGCACCCTCCCGTAGCGAACGGCCCAAGCGGCGCGGGTCCTCGCTCAAGTCCCGGCCCTGGTTCGGCCGAGACTATAGGAATGGTCTCGGATTTGGTCAAGGCGGGCCGTCGGGACCGCCCGCGGCGAGGTCGCGGGACGCTCGTTCGTGGAAGGCCCCAAAGGTCCCGGACAGGATCGCCTCACGCATCGTCCTCATGAGTCGATGCAAATACGCGAGGTTGTGGATCGATGCCAGCACGGGCCCCAACATCTCATTGGCGATGAAGAGGTGCCGTAGATAGGCCCGGCTGAATCGCGCACAGGTTGGGCAATCGCAACCGGCCTCGACCGGCCCCGCGTCGAGGCGATACCGCGCGTTGCGGAGCTTCACCGGCCCGAACGCGGTTAGGCAGTGCGCATTGCGACCGTTGCGCGTCGGCAGCACGCAGTCGAAGAGGTCGGTCCCGGTCGCCACGGCGTCGAGGAGGTCTTGAGGTCGGCCCACCCCCATGAGGTAGCGAGGCTTCTCGGCGGGCAAGAGGTGCGTCGTCACGTTCAGCGCCCTGCGGACTTCCTCCGGGCCTTCGCCCACGCTCACGCCGCCGATCGCGTAGCCTGGGAACCCCAACGCGATCAAGGCCTCGGCGCATGGACCACGCAGGTCGGCGTGGGGCCCACCTTGGACGATCCCGAAGAGCGCCTGATCGGGACGCTTCCAAGCGTCGCGACAGCGGGCCGCCCATCGGACCGTCCGGGCCACCGCGTCGGCGATCGTGGACCGATCGCTCGGCAAGGGGGGACAGTGGTCGAGACACATGATCACATCGGCGCCCAGGGCCTCTTGCACGGCCACGGCGCGCTCGGGAGTCAGGTCGAGAAGACGGCCGTCAAGATGCGACCGAAACTGCACCCCGCGCTCCGTGAGCTTGCTCCGATGGGCCAGGCTGAAGGCTTGAAAACCGCCGGAATCCGTGAGGATGGGACCGTCCCAGGCCATGAATCGATGAAGGCCCCCAAGCGCGGCGACCACCTCCTCACCGGGTCGCAGGGCGAGGTGATAGGTGTTGGCCAGCACCATCGTGGAGCCGATCACGCGGAGGGTCTCGGGCAAGAGGCCCTTCACGGTCGCCTGCGTGCCGACCGGCATGAACGCAGGAGTGAGCACGACCCCGTGGGGCGTGTGAAAGCGACCGGCCCGCGCCCCGGAGTGCGGGTCGCGGGCCAGTTCCTCAAATCGGAAGAAGGACGTCATGGACGGGTCCAGGCCCTCACTCCCCCTTCAGCTTAAGACCCATTTCGCCCAGACGCTCGCGGACCTCGTTGAGCGAGGTCACACCAAAGTTCTTGCATTCCAGAAGTTCATCGCCTGATCGCATGATCAATTCTCCAACCGTTTGCAGGTTGAGTTTGCTCATGCACTTGCGCGCTCGGACCGAGAGGTTGAGTTCGGTGATCGACTTGGCCAGCAGGGCCCGTTCCTCTTGCGAGAGTTCAACCTGGGGCTCGGGCAACCGCATGCCGCCTTGACCGCGTTCGCCCGCTTCCAAGGCCATGCCCAGGCGTAGCCCTTTGGCGGTCATCATCTCCTTGATTTCCGAGAGCGAGGTCTCGCCGAAGTTCTTCGAGGCGAGGAGGGTGGCCTCCATCGTCCGCGTCAGGTCACCGAGCGTTCGGATGTTCATCTTCTTCAGGCAGTTGCGACTGCGCACCGAAAGCTCGAAGTCGGTGACGGGGATCTCCAGCAAGGTCCGGAGCCGGTCGTGGTACTTGTCGTCCTCGGGGTTGTAGTACATGTCGCGGCTGGCCAGGCAATCGCGGAAGAAGAGACGGGCCCGCGGCTGGTTGGGGTCGTAGGCCAGGACCCGGCGATAGCACGCCTCGGCCTCGCGGAAGTTCATCTCGTCTTCGTGAAGGATCCCCAGGTTGACCAAGGCGGCCAGCGGGACCGGCGGCCGGCGCGTGCATTGCTTGTAATACTCGATCGCGACGTCGTCGTTGCCGTAAAGGTCATTGATATAAGCCAGTTCAAAGAGCGTTCCCACGTGCTCGCGATCACTGGCCAGGGCCTTCTCGAACTCCTCGGCGGCCCGCTTGAGGTCTCCCTCGGCGGCCAGGAAGCAGCCTTTTTGGTAGTGGAACTCGGCCATGCTGCCCGAGGTCTTGGCGAGTTCGTCGAGGGCCTTGCGCGCTTCTTCGGTCTTGCCCGCCAGGCGCAAGGAGCCCACCCGGAGCAGTTCGGAGAGCTTCGGGTCGTATCCCCCCTTCGCGGCGGCGGCGAAGGCGGCCGCGGCCTCGGCGTGCTTCTGCTGGGTCGTCAGGGCGATGCCTCGGAAATGGTGGGCCATCCCCACGTCGCCCGCCTTGGCCAGCTGCTCAAGGCCCGCCTGATTGCGACCCATCAAAATCTCGGCCACTCCAAGACGTAAGGCCATGTCCGCGGGTTGCGACGCCTTGGGACGATCGGCCATCGCCTGAGCGGCCTCGCGCAGGGTCCGATAGCGCGATGGATCACGGCCGAGGGCCTCGCGGAGGTCGGCGATCGCCGACGCGTCGAACGGCGTGCGGTCCAGCAGGGTGCGGACATCACTGGTGATGGTTTCGATCATCGTCCCTGTCCTCGGCTCGGAAAGGAAAACCCACCGGCGTGTCGGGACCGCTGTCCAGGCGTGACCCGAAGTCCGGTGGGAATGATGACTCATCCTAGCAAGTCGCGGACCAACCGACAAGTTGTGGCCGGACCGCGGTCGAGGCCGAAGGTCCCGTCCGCTTCAGGAGCGCCTGGTTCGAGGCGGGGCGAGTCGCCGGCCGGTGCGTAGTCGGACGCTCGGTCCCGATCCATGCCCGCCCGTCGTCTCGTTCGGGCCGATCACGAAAGTCGGGTCGTGCGGCCTACGCATGGCGAAAAGCGTTTGTTCCGTTCACCGAGCGAAGCCCGGCATGGTCCTTCAGCGGCCGGCGCCGGCGTGGTCACGGGCCGGGGCCTCCATGTCGATCTCATTGAGACAGACCGATCGAAAGGGTGGGGTCGCGCGGCCTGGACATGGCGAAAAGCGTTTGTTTCGTATCACCGAACGAAGGCGACCCCGACCTGAAGGGCGAGTCGGACCAGGCTGGGGACTGACTTGAGGCCCGTTCACGGGCCTTGTCCGCGAACGCGGTCATCGACCCGTCGTTCACGGCGGGGCGGGCATGGCGCCCTCTAAGGTCGCGTTGATCACCTCATGGACCGTTGCAATCCGAGAAACAACCGTGATGCCAAAGAACGGTCCTCCCGCCGAGCGGCCTTTCCAGCCGCGTCTTGACCCAAGGAGGTCGAGCGGGCGGCGAGGGACGAAACAACACCGGATCGACGGTCGCTTTCCGGACGGTCGATGGGGCGTCCCAACTCCCTCTACTCTATACCATCGCGGTGGACGGCCCTTTCCAGAGCGCCGGTTGGGGGGGACCTTGGTGATTTCTCGGTCCGAGGGGAGGGTCGAAGCGGTCGCGACGATTGGACCATTCTCCCGCCTTCTGAGGCCGCTTCGAAGGCGCCCCACCCGGGCAAGTCCGAACGGGCCCCATTCATCGGGTTGGACGGTCCGCGTAAGTCCCTGATACTTCTTGGCTTGCGGGGCCTTCTCAGGTTCGTTCCCCCTGGATTGGCCCGGCGGAGTTGGGTCCGTCCTGAAGTCGACCTTAAAGTCCTATCCCCAAAAAAGTTCGATCCAAAGTAGGGCCGAAGGTCATTTCGGCCGCGACAAGGCTGCCACCTTCGCGCCGGTGATTCGAACGTAATCGGTGGGTGCGATCAAGACCTGTAAGCCCCGGGCCCCCGCCGAGACGCAGATCGTCTCATACAATTCGGCCAGTTCGTCAAGGTAGACGGGATGGTCCTTCTTGCCGCCGAAGGCCGTCACGCCCCCTCGGACGTACCCGGTCAGCGGCTCGACCTCCTTGAGCGGCACCGTGTCGACCTTCTTGTCGCCGGTGGCTCGGGCCAGGGCCTTGGGGTCGAGTTCGGCATCGCCCGGGACCACGGCCAGACAAACGCCGTGCTTGTCGCCACGCGCCACGAGCGTTTTGAAGACCCGCTCGGGGGGCAGGCCCACCTTGCGGGCGACGCTCTCGGCCGAGAGGTCCTCCAGGTCCACCTCGTACTCGCGAAGCGCGAAGGGGACGCCCAGGCGTTCGAGCAGTCGGACCGCGTTGGTCTTGCCTTGGGCCATGGGGGCCTCCCTGGACTCGGCCGAACGTGTCGTACTACCATACAGCCCACGTGTCGTGGCGAAAGTCCATCAATCTTGGAAAGGCGCGATGGTCCACCTCATCACCGTTGTCTGCGCGGTCACCGGGGCCCTCACCGACGACCCGCCGACCCCCGTTTCCAAGGCCCTGGAGGAGCACCAAGGGACCTGGCGCGTGGTCTCGTTCCAAAGAGACGGCATGAAGACCCCCGACGAACTCGCGCGATCGATCGTGCGGGTGGTCGAAAAAGACCATGTGGTTTGGAAGCGTGAAGGCAAGAGTTTCGCGGGGACGAAGCTCGTCTTGGACCCGTCGGCCGACCCCAAACGGATCGATGTGATACCCGACGGCGGACGTGATTTCGGCAAGCATGTGCTCGGCATTTACAAGCAAGACGGCGACGACCTGACGATCTGCATGGCCGACGCCGACGCCCCTCGACCCACCAAATTCGAAGCGGGCGAAGGGACCAAGTGGACCCTCATGACCTTTCGTCGCGAGAAAGAGGTGAGGGAGGACCGCTAGTGTCCTTCACTTATGATCATATCATGTCATGAAAAAATGAGGTCCGCCACGCCGATCGCCAGAAGGCCCATGCTGATGACGATGTTCACATGAAAGAAGGCCTGATTGACCCGCCCGAGGTCATCGGGGCGAACCAGCGTGTGCTCGTAGATCAGCAGGGCGGCCACGACCGCCACTCCCACTTGATAGGTCCTGCCGAGCGGGTACGCGAGGGCGAGTCCGACCAGGGCGCCCAGCATGAGCAGATGACAACCGGCCGCCACGCGCAGGGCCCCTTTCACGCCGAGGCGGGCCGGGACGCTCCGCATCTGGTGGGCGCGGTCGAAGTCGGCGTCTTGGCAAGCGTAAATGATGTCGAACCCGGCGACCCAACAAAGGACGGCCAGACCGAGCCAGAAGGGGGGCCAGGCCAGGTCGCCCCGAATGGCGACCCAGGCCGCGATGGGGGCCAAAGCGAGCGACGCCCCCAGCCAAAAATGGGCCAGGCTGGTGAAACGCTTCGTGTAGGAGTAGGCCAATAACCAGAGCAGCACCGGGACGCCGAGGATGCTGGGCCACGGATTGCGCGGCAAGAAGAGGAGTGTGGAGGCCAGGAACAAGGCCGAGCAGGCGACCGTGAAGATGGCGACTGTTCGCGCGGAGAGACGACCGGCGGGAAGGTGACGGGAGGCGGTTCGCGGATTGAGGGCGTCGATATGCCGATCGGCCAATCGGTTGAAGGCCATGGCGGCGGAGCGTGCGGTGACCATGGCCAGGAGGATGCCCAACCAATCGCGTGCGCGAAGGTGCCAACCGTCTGCGTCGTGCGCCGCGAGGGCCCCGCCGAAGATAGCGAAGGGCAAGGCGAAGAGCGTGTGACTGAACCGGACGAGGGAACCGAGTTCCCGAATCGGCCGCTGGATTGCGATGAGTCGCGTCATGGGGATGAGTGTAGCGAAAAGCGATCGGGGGCCGTAGGGTGGCGTGCGTCGAACCTCGGACCGCGATCCGGCGTCGAAAACGGCAAGGAGACGTGGAAAGGTCTCGACCGTCGCACGGAGAATCCGGAGAATCCAGGCCACGACCAAAAGGCCGACGTGGCGGAATGGCAGACGCCGAGGACTTAAAATCCTCTGAGGGGCAACCCTCGTGCGGGTTCGACTCCCGCCGTCGGCACTGGCTGGAGCGGGACGAGGACCGATCCGGTCGGGTCATCCGGCCACGATCGCGTCGGCCTCGATTTCAATCAGCGCGGCGCCGTCGATCAGCTTGGACACTTCGACCATCGTCGTCGCCGGTCGGATGTCGCCGAAGACTTCGCCGTGGACCTTGCCCACTTCTTCCCAGCGCGCGATGTCCGTCACGAAGATCCTCGTGCGCACCACGTCGCGCAATTCGGCGTCGAGGGCCTCAAGGGCGGCGCCGATGATCTCGAGCGCCCGGCGGGTTTGGGCCTCCAAACCGGGCGGATACGTGCCATCGGCATTGATGCCCACCGTGCCCGTGACCGCGATGAAGGACCCGACGCGCACGGCCCGCGAATAACCCACCACCGGTTCCCACTTCGAGCCGGTCGAGGCGTGCCGCCGGCCGTGTCGTTCACTGACGGTGACCTGGACTTTCGGTGTCATGGAATGGTCCTTCACGCTGGGTCTCACAAAGGGGACCATCAAGGTAGTCCCCTGGCCGCCCGAGGACAAGGCGATCGCGAATGCCCTTGTCAAGGCGCGGTCGGCGGCCCTACGATCACGGGTCGTTCCCCGGCGTGCCGTCTTCGCCCGGGACCGTGGCGAGAACGCGCATTCACGGAGTGAAAACATGGCCACGTTCGCGACCCAGATCGATGACGTGAAGGTGGGCACCGGCCCCGCGGCGAAGGCCGGCGAGAAGGTATCGGCGTGGGCCGAGGCGAAGTTCCAGGGCCGGGTGGTCAGGACGTTGGTGGCGGGCGAGACGGTGTTTCCGTTCGGGTGAGGGGGGCGGCACGTCGGCCGTCCCACCCCCACCAAGCCTGCCTCCCACGTCTTGCAAACCTCGACTGTCGCAGCTCAGGTCGGGCTCGACGATTTTGGTGTGACGCATCGCGTATTATACAGTAAAAGAAATTTTTCGATCTCCTGTGCCTATGCGTGAACTCGCTACGACGCGACGGACTGAAGTGCCATGACGCAGGACTTCTTGCTCCCGGGCCTCCACAAGGCTGGTCTGGCCGAATGAGCGCCTCTCAACAGACACAACGGAGGACTGAATGTCATTGAATGTCATCGGTGCAGGCGTCGGCCGGACAGGGACGTACTCGCTCAAGATTGCCATCAACCAGCTCGGATTAGGGCCTTGCCATCACATGGAGGAGGTTTTGCACGACGTGCCCGTCCATGTGCCGCTATGGACGGCGGCCCTGAAGGGGACACCGGACTGGCAAGCGATCTACCGGGGCTATGAGAGCGCCGTGGACTGGCCCACCGCGGGTTTCTATCGTGAGCTCCTCGCCGCCTACCCAAACGCCAAATTCATACTGACCCATCGCAGCCCGGAGAGCTGGGTCGAAAGCTTCTCGGAAACGATCTACAAGGCCTTGGCTGGAAAAGATCACGCGCCTGCCGAAGTGCAGGCTTGGCTGACTATGAGCACCGGCGTGATCAGCAAGACCGGCTTCCCATCCGGCCTCGATGCCGACAGCCTGAAACTCACGGGCGAGCCGTTCGTGGTCGCGGACAAGGTCAGACTCGCTGGCACCCCCAGCAGATGGGTCTTTTCAGTCTCCGATAACGGCAGCCTGGCCTACGATGCGAACGCACTCACCAATCAGCAACTGACCTGG
>CALLYK010000385.1 GCA_937858365.1 uncultured Isosphaeraceae bacterium
GGTCGCGCAGCCTGCCCAGCCGCTCCCCCGCCCGAACAACAGCAGCCCCGGCGGGAAGTGGCTGTAACGACGAGCGGACCTGCCCGGGATGTGATTCTGGGCCGTGGATAGGAATTTGACCGGACATGGGCATCGGGCACGGCCCGGGCTTGAGGCCGGAGAACGAACCAGGATGAGTGCAGCGGGGCGGCGCTTGAACGGCGGCCGCCCCTGTTGCTTTGGGGGTGACGGGCCCTGGACTGGCTTGTCGGATTGGGCGAAAGCGAGCATGTCGCGGCGATCGGTCGGATTGCGGTAACCAAGCGTGGGAATGGGTTGGGCTCGCGGCGTTCCGGGCCGCGGGCCGCGTGGGTTTCGGCGTGGAATTCGCTCGCCCGCCAAAGGCTGAGCTTGTGCCAGCGCGATGGGAATGACGGCGTTTTGAGTGGATTTGTGGGAGGTGGGCGGCTTTGGGGCCGCGGACACGCTCGGCTCGCCGTGGCGGGGCGGGCGGAGTAGGATTGACCCGACAAACACGCGGCCGGCTGGCGATCGCCGGGGCGGATTGGGGATTGGTGTAACGGTAGCACGACTGACTCTGGATCAGTTAGTCTAGGTTCGAATCCTAGTTCCCCAGCTTGCAAGGAAACCCGCGAAAATGCGGGTTTTTTCATGCGCCCGTTGGACTTACGACGCGGCAGACTTACAGCCCTTCCTGTCAGGACGTGTAAAGATGTCGCCTGGTTTGTCGGGGGTCGTCGCTACCGAAGGTGCTACCGAGAGTGCTACCGAAGGAAGTGACTCGACCGCCCCCGCCAGGTCGAAGAGACGCGGGTCGGTGTACGTCCGCATGGTCAAGCTGATGTCGGAGTGCCGCATCAGTTCCATCGCGACTCGGGGCGGGACGCCAGCCTTCGAGAGCATCGTCCCGAACGAGTAACGTAGTGCATGGATGTCTACGGTTCGCCCGTCCGGGCCTCGCTTGGCGATGCCGGCCCGCTTCAGGTCGGCATTGAAGCGCCGGATGAGGTCGGCCGGGACATCGAAGAGCCGGTCACTACCGGCCTTGCCCGCAATGTGACGGCGGAGCATCTCGACAAGATCAGACCGCAAGGGGACGCTTTGTTCCTTCCTGGACTTCGCCACGTTCGCCGGGATGCGGATGTGCGGGACCGATGCGTCGAGCCGAGCATCAGCCACGGTCAGTTGACGGGCCTCGCCGACGCGAAGGCCGGTCCCGGCGAGCAAGCCGTACAGGTCGGCCCTGGCTTCGCCTGAGAGACGTTCGGCGGGACGGCCGCCAGACTTCCCGCCCCCTTCGCTTGCGTGGCCTTGGGGCCGTTTGGGGGCCTTCCTGGCGGCGTCGATCAGTTGTTCGATTTCACCGACGGTCAGGGCCCGACGCGGCCGACGCGGGTCGGTGTCCTCATCCAGCTTCGGGATGGCCCCTCGCCCCGTCCCGAGTGGGTTCGATGACAGGCGGCCGACAAGGGGGTCGGCGAGCCAATTGGCGAAGGCGACGGCCGCGATGCGGTGGGCGTTAATGGAACGGGCGGACCGACCCGCTTGCGCCTGGTCGTTCATCCATCGTTCCAGGTCGGTCCTCGCCAGGTCGGCCGGGCAGGTCCACCCGCAATCGGCGGCGAGGCGACGCAAGCATCGCTCGGTGTCGCGTCGATGGGCCTCGGTCGCCCGGCCGCCTCGCTTGCTGGGGAGTCGTTCGATGTAGTCGGCGATGTGGCGGCCGATCGACTCCCTCATCCGGTCGGCCGCGTCGGCTTCGCGTTCCGTCATGACCCCGGCGCGGATGCGGTCGGCTCGCTTCTCCAGGGTGGCGAGGCGTTGCTCGGCGCTCGACTTGTCGCGGCAACCCGTCGAGACTTCGCGGACGATGCGGTCCCCGTCGCGATACCGGGCGAAGTACACGCTCGATTCCTGGCGAACGGCCTTGCGCCCGTCGGCCAGAGTGACGACGGCCGCTATGATGGGCCGTCGCGCCCCTCTCGGCGTCCACTTCGCGGTGATCGTCCCGTCACGACCCTGGATGAGTTCGGCCCCCCCGGGGACCGGCCGCGTCACGACCTTCTTGAAAACGGTGCCCATCGGTCCCCCTACTTTCCCCTTCGCTTCGTCGGCTTGATGGGTTGGAGCGTCAACCCGAAGTGCCGGGCGAGGCGGTCGGCGAGGTCGAGACGGAGTGAATTCCGCTCATCGACGAAGCGTTGGATGCTCGCCCGCGTCAACCCGGTCGCCTTGCTGAGCCTGAGATAGGTTTCTTTGCTCTCGACGATCGCCCGCCGGAGCACTTCGGACATCGTTTCGGTCGGCTTACTGGTGCTCATGATGTAGGAATTGTCGCATCATCGCCGATCGTGGTCAATCGTCTTTTTTCTGATGGGTCCCCTTGGGGTGGGGGTCGCCTAGACGGCGCACAAAACCCATTTAACTCACAAAACCCCCTGGCGAGGGGCGGTTTCGTGGGTTGAATGGGTTTCGTGCGCCGTGCTAGGCGGTGTGGACCGCCGGGTTGACCTCGTAACGCGGCGTCTGAGGTCGGCCGCCTTTCGGGCCGACGGACGCCCCGCCTTGAGGGCGGAGGGCTCCCTGGCGGGTCAAGTCGCGGAGCGCGGCCGATCGTTCCTCTCCGGTCATCCATCGCCGGGCCCGGTGCAACTCGGCCTCGGAGAAGTCGGCCAGGCGCCCGGCGCGGACCCACGACAAGACCGCGCCTGAGACGCGGGAGTCGTGGCCCCGGCACCCGCCGCGAATCGCGGCGTGGACCCTCTTGGCGTGGGTCTGGAAGTACGCGGTCAGCCGCCAGGCGTTGACCACGTCGCCCGCCCCAACGTTTGGTGGGGCGATCGCCGGCAGGGTCGCGTCGTCGGCGTGCCGCAAGCACGCCAGGACCAGCGCCAGCCGGGCGGCGTGGTCTCGAAACTTTCCCCAGGGCCCGCGCAGCACGGGGTCGAAACCCGGGGCGTTCATCTCGCCGGCGAGCCTATCGAACCCGTCCCGCCAGGCGTCCCCCGCGTCCGGGCCGAGTCGCACGATGTTCGGCACAGGGTCGGGGCTGAAGGGAGACATCGGGCGCGCCCACAGCCTGCCGACGACCGACCGCCAGGAATCAACGACGGACTGGGGCACGCCACCCCAGGACCAGGTCGGGGTTGGGGCCGGGTCGGGATAGACGAACAAAAACCTGTCAATGAAACCATCGTCCGCCTGGTCCCGGCCGGGTATCGCCCCAAGCGTGGCGGGGGTCATTCCGCCGACCACCGTCAAGCACGGGCGCGGCACCCGGATGGGGACGCGGTCCGGGTTCGATACGCGGTCGCGGACGATCGTCGCCCCGGCCCATGCGCTCAAGTAAACCGGCCGATCGTTACCGCCACCCTTTTTATATTGATTCATACCTAAAAGAAGTGACGTTAGTTCGTCGGTCGCCAGGACCACGCCACGGGGATTGTCGGCCAACACACCGATGAGGGCCTCCGTCGTGGCGTCCCCGACCCACACCCTTTTGGGGCGCGGTTTCGGCGGAGACGGCGCATGCGACTTTTGAGCGGCGTCGCGGGCGATTTCCCAGGACCGGACGTCGCTGTCGAACGCGCTTCGGAGGTCATTTTCGATCGGCACCAGACCGTCTAGGGCGGCCCGCAGCGAGGGGCTTTTCCCGTCGCTCGGCGGCCCGACGATCGCGGCGTACAGGGCCGCCACGACGCGATAGTCGGGCTTGAGTTCGAGCGCGACGGAACGCCCGATCGCCCCGGCGGCGACGGTTAGCGCCGCCACGGCCGCGAAGTCCACGGGACACCCGATCGACGTCGCGACCGTTCGGGCGAAGTCCCCCACGGTCCCCGGGAGCGCATCCACGGGAAAGGCGTCAACCGGCGGCGCGGGGTCGTCTAGCTGAAGGTTGGGCCACCCTACGGCCGGGGCGCCCCCTGCGCTCGGGGCGATCAGGGCGTTCGCCGTCGGGAGCGGACGGGCCCGCCCCGCGTCGATCCCCGACCGGACCGTGGGCGCGATTTCCGCGTCGTCCAGTCCGCCCCGGCGCCCGGCGGCGGTCAGCGCGTCGATGACCTCGGACTCAAGGAGATGACCTTCGTGGAGGTGCCCCCCCATCACGTACGCGGCGCGGTTCAGCGTCGCGTTTCGCGTCCCCACGGGCGCGTTCGCGACCGTGTCGCACTCACGGGCGAGCGCGGCCCGTGCCCACGCTTCGGGGGTCGCGGTGGACACGAACGCCCTGCCGACGAACGGCGGGGCGCCGGGCGCCCCGTTGGTCGCGGGGGCTTTCGCCAGGTCCACCAGCTTGCGAATGACGCTTTCGGGCAGGGGCGCGATTTCGTCCACGTCGCCCCACCGGCGAGGGGCGCCGTCGGTCCCGGGGGTCGGGGGGCACGCTTGCTGCGCGGCCTTGCCCCCGGCCCCGAGTCGTACTTCGAGTCCCGGGAGCGATTCATGCGCGAACACGGCCTTGCCGATCACTTCGAGCCGATCGTCCCATTCAAAAAGCATGGGCGCGCCCCGCGTCGACGTCCAGGAAAGCGTCGGCGGCGGGTCGCCTTCGAACAGCGTCCTGACCGACTCGACCGCCTCCGGCGTGTCGGGGTCGAGCGCGATCACCCCGCCGAGAGGGCCGAGCAAGACGCCCACACCGGCGCTTTGGTGGACCTTGAAGAAGTCCCAAATTTCCTTCGACGTCCTCCCGACCGCCGCGTCGCCCCAACCGTCGCCGATGGGGCGTTTCTCGCCCGGATGGAGCGGGACGGGGACAAGCCCCCTTTGTTTCAACAACTGCGCGGTGGTCGCGGCGGGAAGCCCGTTGACCAGACGCCCCGCCCCGGGGGTGGGGTGTGGACCCCCCGGGGCCGACCGTTTCGGTTCGGCCATTCGATCGTACCTTTCATGAAAATGTGAGAAACGCCCGGCGAGTGCCAGCCCGGCGAGCGCGGGGTGGTCAGAACAAGACAGCTTGATTGAGCGAAGGTGACGGCGTCGGGGTGCTCATGATAGGGGCCCGGCGTCGTCTTCGTTGTCGTCCGGCTCGGGCAACTCAGGGTGAGCGGCGAGCCAGTCCCGAGCGGCATCGTGGCCCCCGACCAGTTCCCAAATCGACAAATACGAAGCATGTCGTGGTGGCCGACGTGATTTCGTGAAACCCACTCGCCTGATGATGTTGGCGGATGCAAGTCGGCCCGGCACGGTGCCAAGCCAGCGCGGGTCGATGTCGTCGGGGATGTCCCCGAGCCGTTCGGCCACGTCGTCGGCCGTCGCCGAGCCTCGCTCCATCAAGGCTTCAAGCAAGGCCCGACGGGCCCGGCGAATCCAGTATTCGCGGCGAGCTTCGAGCAAGGCATGGGCCGCGTCCTTGCGGCGCTCCCCTTCTTTTTGTCCGTCGGCATGAGGGGTGCTCATGAGGCCACCCCCTTTCGCGACTGGCGAGGGGCCTTGCACCCGCCCGCGATGAAGGCGTCAAGCTCGCTGGCGTCCCATCGGCGAAGGGCCCCGAGCTTGATGCCCCACGGGATTTTCCCGGCGTCGGCGAGACGGAGCACCGTTCGCCATGAGCACCCAAGCAGGGTGCCAGCCGCCTTCGCGTCGATGAGGCGTCGCGGTGGTGCGGCCGGCTCAGTCGTCGTCGTCATATTGAGAATTCCTCATGCGAGTGCGAGTCACCGTTGCTCGCCTCGCCGGGATTCTCAACGTTGATTCGGAAACCGGGAGTTTTTCCGAAGTTCTTCCGAAGATATTCCGACGAAAGCCTCGCCTTGCCCCTGTTTTCCTAGGGGTTTCGCGGTTGCCTTCGAGTGTCGGAAAAACTCGCACCCCCTTGACGAGGTTTCAACCGTCGGGGTTTTCCCTTTTGCGGTGCCGGTCGATAGCCCGCTCGGCATCGCCCGGCTTCAGTTTGAAGGCGTGCTCCAGGCCGGCATAGGTGCCGTATTCACCCGTGCTCCAGGCTTGAGCGATGCGAGCGTCTCGCTTCGGGTCGGTGTCCGCCGGCCGACCGCCTCGCCGCTTCCGGGGGTTCGTCGCGGGGCCCGGCAAGGGCTCAGCCTCGACCGCTTGCGACCCTTGGGTCGTGACCGCCTCGCCAATGGGGTCGGTCGGTGTTTCAGGCCGGACGGAGGTGGCACGTCTCACCACGTCGATCGCCCCCCCAAGCTCCCGCTCTTCGTCGTCGGTTGCGACGGGGAAGGCCGGGCCGAGCGCGGGCTGGACGTTCCAGGCGCGACGAAGCTCGAAAACTCGCTCACTCGGGTCGGCGATGCCGCTCAAGTCGAGTGGTTCCAGCCCCAAGCGCTCCGCTTCATCGGCGTAGTGGTCGGCCCGCTTATGCTGTTCGAGGTTCGGCATCGACCGCCAGGCGAGGCAAGCGCGAAGGAAGGGAATGAAGTGCCGCTCACGGTGCTCTTCAAGTTTGGCGGCAATGCGTTCCTCGCCGTCGGCCCCCATCAAGTCGCCCCACCCCCAACGAGCGACTTGGCCCCCAAGGACTTCGGCGATCCGGTTGACTTCCCTCTCCAGGTGGCGAGGCACCAACCGGGACTCGGCCCGATGGGCCATCTTGTCGATGGCCGCCTTCGCTAGTGTCGCTTCCCGCGCAGCAAGGGCCATTTCCCTCTCGATTTCGCGGGTCGGCGTGAATCCTTCGCCAATGCCTCGATTCGAGCCCGCTTCGTCCAGCCAGTCGTAATACCGCTGGGCGGCTTCGGCGAACGTCCTCAGTTTGATCGGGAAAAGGACACGATCAAGCTGCTCAATGGTGTGCGATGGCATGGTCATCCCCTACTTGGATCGGGCCGAGCGGGCGAAGACGCGGGTAGGGGACCGCGCTTCGCCCGGCTCGCAAGGGTGCTCACTGGCCAGTGAGTGCCCGCCCGGTCGCCCGTGAATCTACCTCATGTCAGGATGTCCCGGCAAGGTTGACTTGTTGATTCGCGACGTTCACTTGAATCGTAGGCACCCCGAGCTTTCGCACTTGGGCAAGGGTCCGAAGTGTGGCCAGTAAACGTCGGTGGGCCCGCTCGACGCGCTTCTCGGCGTGTTCGCTTTGATGGAGGGTGACACCTTGGTGGTCGCCGGCCGAAACCTGAAATTCGGCCAGACGAAGCCAAAACCAACATAGGCTCGCCGTCTCGATAAGCTCCCGTTCGACGGGGCCGGGCTCGCTCCCGCCGGCAAGGCCGACGGCGAAGTCATGCAGGTCGGCGCGAAGGTCGGCCCGAAGCGCTTCTTTCCCCGCGCCATCCCCCGCCGCGAAATCGACGAACGCCTTGACGACCGCCGCGTCGATTCGCCGCGCTCGGGTCCAGAGTTCAAGTTCCTTAGCCACGTCGCTTCCTCCATTCGCCTCGATGGTGCTGGTGATACCCGGCCGTCGTCAGGGCCTCATGGGCGAGGGCCCGTGCTTGCTCGGCGAGGCCGTCGAGTTCGTGCTCCAAGTCGTCGAGCCGATCCCTCTCGGCCCGCTCTTGCTCCCGTTGCTCGGCACGTTCTTCGCGGTCTTCGGCGTCAAGTAGGGCCTTCAGGATTGCGAAGTCGCCCGAGCCGACGTACTCCGTCGTGACCCGGCCGCCGCGCCGGACGGAACGTTGGAATCGCGGACGGCCGTTGCGATAGACCAGTGCCATGATGGTACTACGCTCGGGCTTTGCCCCGCTTAACTGGTTTCCCCTTCCGTTGGATGCACGCATCCATTGTTGGGGTATTGGGCGCGCCATCAATTCATGCGTGCGGCGTTCCCGCCGGTCTAGCGGCCTCGGGTCCATAATTTCGCCCCCCCCTTGCCCCCAGTGGCGGGCCGTCGGAGCATCGGCTTCTGAAAAACTGGTGCTACCGACGGTGCTACCGAAGTCTTCTCTCGACGCAAGTTCTTTCATGATAAGACTTGTGGTGTTGTGTCGCTTGACTCTGGATCAGTTAGTCTAGGTTCGAATCCTAGTTCCCCAGCTTCTTATTTATTTGCGATTCGAATGAGCAAAGAGGTCCGCGATAGCGGACCTTCCATCTTCGCCCAGACGAAACACTCGATGTGGGGGGTGTCGCGTCCCATCGTTGAGGGACCACCCCTCGTTCCTTGCCCTAAACCTCGGGAAGGCCGGAAGACGGTCACCTTAAACACGGCTTGCATCGGCATTCTTTACGTGGCGCTCTCAAAAGTGTTACATTGCCGCGTGCCGATCGGGGCCCCGCGAGGCCCAGTGCCGTCTTTGCGCAACCCCCCCCTTGCCGACGGGACCGTGCCCATGCGATTCCTTGCGCCACCGCGTCGCGCGCCGCTCGTCTTGTCCTGTCCCCGGCGCTCTCGCCCACCGGGCCTCGAACGGCTGGAAGGCCGGACACTCCTTTCCGGCTCAGTAGGAACGTTCGCGCGACTCGGAC
Source organism: uncultured Isosphaeraceae bacterium (assembly GCA_937858365.1). Classification (GTDB taxonomy): domain Bacteria; phylum Planctomycetota; class Planctomycetia; order Isosphaerales; family Isosphaeraceae; genus CALLYK01. The sequence continues at coordinate 8,371 of CALLYK010000385.1, forward strand.
CCGCGCCCAGCGGTGTGGCGTTCCAGGTCCGGCCGGCCGATTTCACGACGACTTCGCGCGGTGTCGTGCTCCTTCGCGCCGTCCACCCAGCCGATGCGCCCGGCGCGGCGACGGCCGCCCTCAGGTTGAACTCCTCGCCGCGCGGCGCGGCCCGCGTCCTTCACGAGGCCGCCGCGGCGACGGGGGCGCCCGCGCGGGTCTTTCTGGGTCAATTCGGGCCCGGCTCCTTTCGCTTGAGCACGTCCACAGGTGTCGGTCTCTCCCAAATTGTCATGTCACTCGCCGGCGACGTAGACGGGAATTTCCGCGTCAACAACCGGGACTTGGACCTCATCCGCCGAGCGCAAGGCCGACGCGTCGGCGGTGCGGGGTACTCGAAGGACCTGGACGTGGACCTCAACGGGGTGGTCAACGCGAGGGACCTGGCGCTCGCCGGTCTCAACTTGGGGGCCGCGACCTCCGTGCGCCCCCTGACGTTGACCGCGGCCCTGTCGGCGGCGAGCGACCCCGACGGTGATGGTGTCGTGAACGGCCCGAACATCGATATCCTCGGTCGGACGCGCCCCGGGACGCGCGTGGGCCTTGATCGCGGTCCCGATGGACAGGCGGATTTCACAACGAATGCCGATTCATTGGGGGCGGCGCGTTTCAAGCTCGAAGTTTCGCCGGGCCAAACGCGCTTTCGCCTACGGGCCGACGACCGTTTCGGCCAATCCGCCACGACCGAGATCGGGGTGACGTATGTCGTCCCAACACGGCCGACCCTCTCAATTGGCGACGCCACGCAAGCCGAAGGGAACAGCGGAAGCACTTCGTTCTCGTTCACGGTCCGTTTGTCTTCGGCAAGTGCGTCGGACGTCACCGTCCCCTGGTCCACGGCGGGCGGTACGGCCGTCACCGGCGTCGATTTCGTCTCGGCGAGCGGTATCCTGGTGGTCCCAGCAGGGCGGACGACGGGCACCATCACGGTCCTCGTTCGGGGAGACACGACCGCCGAGCCGGACGAGACCTTCTTCGTGGACCTGGGCGTCCCCACAGGGGCCAGGATCGACGACGGACGGGGCCTGGGCACCATCCTCAATGACGATTCGTCCAGGACCCTCTCGATAAGCGACGCGACGCAAGCCGAGGGGAACAGCGGGAGCACATCGTTCTCTTTCACGGTCCGCCTGTCTTCGGCGAGTTCCTCGGACGTCACCGTACCGTGGTCCACGTCGGCCGGTTCGGCCGCCGCCGGCGTCGATTTCGTTTCGGCAAACGGTATCCTCGTGGTCCCAGCCGGACAGACGACGGGCACCATCACGGTCCTCATTCGGGGAGACACGACCGCCGAGCCCGACGAGAACTTCTTCGTGGACCTGGGCGTCCCCACAGGGGCCGCGATCGCCGACGACCAGGGCCTGGGCACCATCGTCAACGACGACACACCTCCGGCGGTGGACTTGTCGGGCGCGTGGGCCCTTCAAGGACGCGATCTCGCCGGCACCAATTGGTTGGCGGAATTGGTCGTTCAGGAGGTCCCCAGCAGCGACGGCGGCGCTCTTTCCGGCTACTTCAACTGGCACTCGACCGATTTCGCGACCTACGGCCGCGAGTATTTCACCGGCACTTACACCGCGAGCACCCGTCTCGTCCATCTGCGGGGGGAACGCCTCGAAAACGCGCAGGGGATCGTGCTGGGCATGTATGACGCGAGGCTCGACCCAACGGCCATGGTCCTACTTGACGGCTCCTGGTCCGGAGGCATCAACTCCAACGATTGGACCGCCGCCAGGGCGCGAGCAACGGAGAGCACGTTCGACACCGGACTCGACGGCTGGCGGGTCCTCCCGTCTCCGACCAACACGCTGACCCTGGTGAACTCCGGCGGCGACCCGGGCGGCTACGCGCGGGTGGACGATGTGGGCCAGGGTGGGCAATCCTCGCTGTCCGCGGGGGCCAAGTTCGCCGGCTCGTGGCAGGGCGGCACTTCGGTGCCGAGCCTGATCAGCTTCGATTTCCAAGTGCTCGCGGCCGATGAACCGTTGGTCGCCGGGCCGATCTTCCAGCTTTCGGGACCGGGAGGCACGGCACGACTCGAGCTTCCCACGTCCGTGGTCCCCGGAAACGGTCGATGGCGCACCTTCGTCTTCGCCCTCGAGACCGCGACTTGGACGGTCACCTCGGGCAGCCTCGCCGGCCTGCTGGGCAACGTGAGCTCGTTCACGATTAGCACCGACTACACACTCGGCCCGGAGTCCATCGCGTTCGACAACGTCCGGCTGCTGGTGACCTGAGGCGCACGTCAAGGCGATGCACCGGTGCCGGCCGACCTCACATCGCGGCCCGAGCGTCGCCGACGCTGCCAGCTTTTGTTTCGTCGCGGACTGGGAACGAGGGACAGGACGCGCCCGACCGCTTCACTCCCACCGACGCCATGTCACGGTCGCCGATTGGCCGAAACTCTCCTCGACCTCAACCTTCATCAGTCGCGGGATCGATAGCCCGCGCTCCACGAACCGCTCCCGAAGTCGGCAACCCAAATAGTCCGCCAGGAGTTCGGCCGTCGTGTTGGCGATGGGTAAGAGTGCACATTCGTCTTTGGGAAAACTCCAATGACGGTCCTGGTAGCGGACGACCACGTTCGTGCCCGCCTCTTCCAGCCGCACCTTGGTGCTCGTCGTGGGCAGGAGCATCCGATGGTCCAGCTCGTTCGTTAACTCACGCATCAGGTCTTTCAGCGCGATGAAGTCGAACACATAATGGTTCTCATCCAGGTCGTCCTCGACCTCGACAGCCACTCGATAGTTATGTCCGTGAATGCGTTCGCAATGATCACCATTGTATGTGATGAAATGTCCAGCGCAAAAAACCAGGTAGTCTTTGGTCACGCGAACGGAGTAAGTCGAGCTGGGCACGGTCGGACGACTCGCATGGTGGGGACGCCCGCGCGGTCCATCGGGGCCTCACGAGGCCGACGCTTGATGGTCCGCGAAGCGGGAAAGCGGTAGACGGATTGTCCCATCCCTCAAGGCGAGGAACAAGACGGCCGTCACCAGGTCGGCCGTGGCCCCCGGGTTGCGCGCGTTGCCGGAGGCCCGGAGCCAGGCGTCCAGGGCACGCAGGTCCCCCCATGCTCCGTTGGGCCAACCCGCCTCCAGCACGGCCCCCGCGCGTTTGGCTGCCTCAATGGCCGCGTCCGGGCCCAGTTTTCGGGCGATCAGTGTGTCGGGACATGTTTTCATCAACGATAAATGCGTGGCGATGACGGCCGTCTCCAGGGGACTTCCCGCTTCAAGGTGCGCACGCAAGACGCCGAGGCCCCGATAGACGTCCGCGAAGCCGGTGGCGTATTGACGCGCGATCGCGTCGCGCCCGGCCGCTTGACGCATCGCTTCGAGCAAGGTGACGGTCGGCTCGTCACGAATGTCCTGGTCTTCGACCCGTCCCAGGCCACCGGGCTGGGCCAGGCGGATCGCCTGGTAGACTTGCCTCGCGTCATCCACGGTCGTTCGCTGAAGCGACGCCGAAACGGCCTCGGGACCGTCATCGTCACCCAGCATCGCCAGGGGGGTCAGCAGCAGGACGATCCCCAGGTTCGTGTTCGAGGCCACGAGGGCCCTCGTCGCCTCGATCGCTTCCAAGACGGTCGCGCCCAGTGGGCGATCGCGGGCCCGATCGAGGGGCCCCGCGATCGCCGCGGCGCTGAGAAGGAAATCCAGATAAGAACAATCCTCGAAGTCGGCGAAACGATGGACGTTCCCCGGCTTGCGCGCGGTCGCTTCCAGGATGCAGGCGAGTTGGGCCAGTTGGCCGGGTCTGGGACCGTTCATTGGGTCCAGACTCGCAAGTCATCGAGCACGGCCGCGGCCACGTCCACGCCGGTCGCCGCCGAAAGGGCCTTCCAGCCGGGGACCGCGTTCACTTCGACCACCAGCAAGTCGCCCTCGCGGGTCGGCAAAAGGTCCACGCCGGCCATGCGCGCCCCGACCGCCCGGGCCGCCCGGAGCGCCAGTCGCTTCGTTTCCAGGTCCGGCTCGAACGCCTCGGCCCGACCGCCGATCGCCACGTTCGCACGCCAGTCGCCCGCGGGAACGTGACGACGGATCGCACCCACCAAGCACTCTCCCAAGACGAACACACGAAGGTCGTGCCCCGGATTTTGGATGAACTTTTGCAGATACAAGACGGCCTGAAGACGCTCCAACGTGTGGAAGGCACGACGGGCCAGTTCAGGGTCGGAAACGCGCACCAGACCGCGTCCCTCGGCGCCGAAGATTGGCTTCACCACCACGTCGCCGCCAAGTTCGATGAAGGCCGCTTCGGCATCGGCCGCCGACTCGCCGACCCAGGTGGGCGGCACGGGCAGACCGGCCTCGTGCAGTCGCGCGAGGGCGAGGTACTTGTCCACGGCCGTTTCGATCGCGCTGGCCGGGTTCAGTACCGGGACCCCAGCCGATTCGAGCCGATGCAGGCTGTCCATCCGAAAGACGACCCGCTCCAGGCCCCCTGGCGGCATCATCCGCACCAGCACGCCGTCCACCGCGTCGAGCGCCATAAGGCCCGCGCTCACATTCGGACCTCGCGCTTCCACGCGGCCGACGAGCTTCGGAAAGGGAAGGGCGTCCAGACGTACGCCCAGCTTCGCCGCGGCGCGCTGAAGGTCTTGGACGTGCCAGCCCATTCCCGAGACCAGCGCGACCAAGTGCGTCGGCATGTGACCTGTCAGCCTTCCGCGAGAGGTCCGCCCGCGATCGGCGCGACGGGCGGCACAGGCACTTTCACCAAATGGTTGGCCACGTCGTCGGCCTTCCGATAGAGCTTGTGCGTGGGCGCTTCGGTGCCGGCGATCCGTCGGCGTTCGTCGCGCCAGCGTAGGAGTTCCCGGGCCGTCTCGGGCTCGACGTGAAGGATAGGCGCCTCGCGTGCTTCAGTCCCGTGAAACGTGTGGTGCGGCACGGGCACGAGCTGGCCGATCGGTTCGCCGCGCGAGAAGGTCACGCTGCCTGGTTCCACGATCTTCCAGTTGAACGTGAACGTGTACGGGAGCCACCAGGTTTCCACGACCCCTTCCAGCGGGGCCGCGTTCACCTTCCAGCGATTGCTGGGCCCTTTCACGTAAAGGTCCCAGCCCTTCGGGGTCCGAAAGAGCCAGGGAGGCGAAAACGTGAGGATGCCGCGGCCGAACTGGCACTTCACGGCGGGCCGCCACGGGTCGAGCACGTCCACGCGCAGGCCCTCACGACCAATCGAGCCGTCCCAGGTCGCGGTCACGTTCGTCGGGCAGAGGACCTCCCAGCCCCATTGATTGGCGACGACGAGAGGAAGGCATTGATAGGCCGTCGGGTGCTCGTCCATCCAGGGGCGCGTGGTCGGGCAGGGGCGCAATTGCCAGCCTTCACCCCAGCCGTGCGCGAGTAGTCGCAAGGCTTGAAAGTGCGGTGGTCCCAGTGGCCCTTCGGCCTCGTCCATCGCCGCCTCACGAAAAGAAGGAGCGCGCCAGCACGTCGGGCCGTGTTTCGCCGAAGCGCTGGACGCGACCCGAACGCAGGTCTTGAAAGACGATCTCAGCCGGGCTGAAGAGTAGGGGGTCCACCGCGTAAAAATCGTAGTTGTAGCGCGCGAAGACCTCCGCGAAGGGCGACCCATGATCGCGCGAACTCGATGAAGGGACCTTCGGGCCGATCGTGACGACTGAGTCATCAGGGTCGTTGACGAAGAGGACCACACGGGCGCCGTAGAGGATCGCGTCGTTGGTCCGGCCGATCGCGGCGAGGTCGTCGCGCGCCATTGGGGGAAGGGGCGCGCTCCCGTGGGCCGAGACGACTCGATCTAGGTCGAACCCGAGTTCCAGGAGCTTGTGCAGGGCCGTTTCCACGGAACGCGCCACGATTTGCAGGCCCCCCGCGAGGCTCGCCGTGGGCGCGACCAGAAAGGTCACGGCGTCCGACGTCACTCCGCAAGCCTCGGCCACCTTGGCGACGATCGCCGGCGGCGGCGCCTTCCGCGTTTCGAGCACGCCCACCACCGCGCGCGTCTTCTCGGTCCGGCCGATCTTGGCGTACAATTCCTCGCGACCGGCCGCCGCGCGCATCGGGCCCGAGCCCATCGCGAAGAACTTACCCTCGCTCAATTGCCAGCCCGCGTATTGACTGGCCAGGCAGGCGGCCACGGGATGGTCGGTCAAGACCTGAATGATCGGGCAGGGCACACCATCGACGTCGCCCGGCGCAATCGTCACGTCGCCCAATCCGGCCATGCAAACGCGCGCCAGTTCGACCCCCGCGCGTAGGCCGCCGGGCACCTTCGCGCCACAGTCGATCATCCGGCCGCCCCCCTCAAGGTCGGTGACCTCGACGCGATACTCCTCCGCGCGGGCGAGAAGGCCCTCAACGAGAGCATGGGCCCGGTCGTTCAGTCGCATTCCAAGACCTCGCGATCAGCGATCAATGAGGGACGAGCACCTCGCCAATTCCGTCCGTGATGACGTCGCCATTGTAGCGGCGATGCGGGCCCACGACAGCCTCGGTGACGGGGAAGCCAAGCTCAAGCAGCCGTCGGCGATAGAGTTCCAGGAAGAGGGGACTCTGCAAGCAGGCGAACCGAAACCAAGGCGGCACGTCCGCATCAACCCGGCCCGCCAGCCAGAGCGTGCCGCGCTTCATACCGGCACCAGCGCGCCGGCCGAACGCGCCAAAGACCGCGATCGTTCCCGCGATCAGGGAGTGTCCCAGGTCGTCGCCGACGGTCCCCGCGATCGCGATCAAGCCCCGGCGCATCGCCAGGCCCACCATCGAGCCTGCGTTTCCATGCACCAGGACGGTGCCGCCCCTCATACCCAATCGCGAACCAGGCAGGGCCGCGCCAAGATGGTCAGCCGCGTCTCCTTGGATTCGGAGGATGCCGCCGCGCATCTCGGCACCCGCCCAGTCGCCCGCGGGGCCGTCCACGTCGATCAAGCCGCCCTTCATCTCGACGCCCAGAAATGGACCCACCGGTCCACGCACGCGCAAGGTGCCCGAAGCCATCCCAGCGCCCAGGCGACGACACCCCGAAAGGTCCCCTTCCATGATGACCTCGCCGTCATCAGCTTGTCCCCGTACGTTGAAGAGGTCGCCAAGCGGAAGCGTCTCGCGACCGACCAAGACCGGCAGTTGTCCCACCGCGAGCGCAGGTCCATCGGCAAGAAGGTCGGGACGAAGCCCGGCGCATTCCCAAGCGAACTGCGGCGCTTCCCGAAGAGTCAAGTGAAGAGGCACTTCAAACCCCCTATTCATATAAGAAGAACCACGTCCGTTGTGAGATTGAATGTGTTTTTGTTGACGAAATCAAGCCAAATCAAGCAATTTTGAAATTCGACTTAGTTCGACACCTCCTTGATGCGCACCGACCGGAACTCGACGCGATCGTTATGACTCTGCAGACCGATCCGGCCCGCCTTGCGCTGAAGCCCTGGGTGCTCCTTGTCGAGTTCGGGGTGTTTGTCCACTTGGTCATCCACCACGCGAACGTCGTTCAGGAAGACCAAGACGCGCGGGCCGTGGGCGTGGACTTCGAGCCGGTTCCAGGTCCCAGGCGGCTTGAGGTGTCCTGGTTTGGGGGGCGCGACGTGATAGATCGCGCCTGTCTTTTGCCAGGCTTGAATGTCCTTGTGACGTGGGTGTTCCTCGTCCAGGACCTGGATTTCCATCCCGGTTCGCGAGATGTGCGAGGTGTCGGCCGGCGCCCTCAGGTAAACGCCCGAATTGCTGCCGGGCGAGAGCCGAAACTCGAGTTTGAGCACGAAGTCGGCGTAGTCGCGCTTCGTGCCCAGCCAGCCGCCGCCGTGTCCTTGACTGACGAGTAGGCCATCCTCCACGGACCATGCCTCGGCCTTGCCGCCGAAGACCTGCCACTCGTCGAGGTCCTTGCCGTTGAAGAGAGGAGAGAATCCGGGCCCATCGGTCGCGAGCACGGCCAGGAGGCAGCAGGTCATGTACATGGTCCAAGCTTCTCCGATGCTTATGGTGCGGTCGCGGGTCGCGCGCTTTGATAACGTAATGATGGTAGGACCGGGCCGTTCCAAGAATGAGCCGTGCTGAGAGAACGACTCGCCTCGGCCGTCATGCGCGCGGGGGGGACGTTCGTGCTTCCCAGCGGTTGAAAGAGGTACGGCAGCATGCCCCTCGATCGGGCCGAGCCGGCTCCTCCGTACAGCCCAAGCGTGTCGGGCAGGCCGTAACCCCCCATCGGATTGTTGGGACCGCCGCCGGAGCCAATGCCGTAACCCATGATGCCTCGGCCGCCATACCCGGTCACGGGGTTGTTTGGGTTGCCGATCGTGGGCATGCCGAAAGACGAGTAATTCACAGGTTGCCCACCGCTCCCCAGCGGATAGACCGTGCTGTATCCATAGCTGGGGATGCCGCTCGGCGTCGGCGAGCCGTAACCCCCCATCGGGTTCACGAAGGGGTTACCGTCGTTCGTCTGCGCTCGGGCCGCGAGCGTCGCAACGAGCAAGCACGGGACCACAAGAAGGGACCGGAACATGGTCTTGGCCCCCGGAAGGCGCGACGGCAACGCCCAACCAAGCGTCTTGGTCGCACCACTTTCCATTGCAACCGAAGACAGGCGCCGCGACAAGCAGAGGTTCGCGAAAGTCGTCCCCGCCGAGCGGCGCCTTGTGTCTTCCGGACGCAAACGTGTGGCGATCGCCGACTCGTGCCCCTATAGTGTGTGCGCCGCCTTCGTGCCCGCCTGTTCGCTTCGGTCTTTCATCAGGAATTCACCATGCGCACCCTCCTCACTCTCCTCGCGGCTTCCCTTCTCGCGCCGGCGGCCGAGAAGCCGCGTTTGCTCATCATCACCGGCGCCAACAATCATGATTGGAAGGCGACGACGCCCTATCTCAAAGAGGTGCTCGAGAAGGGCGGTTTCGCCGTGGACGTGGAAAACGACCCCGACGCCCCAGCGCTCGGCGACGCGGCGAAACTCGCCTCGTATCAGGGTCTGGTCCTGAACCTGAATCGCGGCAAGCGCTGGTCGGCGGATCGCGAGGCCAACTTTCTCGACTACGTGAAGAAGGGGGGCGGTCTCGTGGTCGTCCACGCGGCCGACAACGCCTTCCCCGGCTGGGACGAATTCGACACGCTTGTGGGCGGGACCTGGCGCTCCAAGGGGACCATTTACCCCGAGAGAGGCACCTATCATCCTCCCTACGGCGAGTTCGAGGTCCAGGTGGTGGACGCCGACCATCCCATCACGCGCGGTTTGAAGTCGTTCAAGACGACCGATGAGATGTACACCAACCTCAAGCTGCAAGACAACATTCGGGTCCTGGCGCACGGGACGCAGGCCGCCGTTTCCAAACCGCAACCTATGCTGTTCGTGTCTGAGTACGGCAAAGGACGGATGTTTCAAACGGCCCTCGGCCACGACCTTCCGGCGATGAAGACCCCCGAGTTCGTGGAGACCCTCGTCCGAGGGGCCAAGTGGGTCTCGACCCCGGTGGCCCCATGAGGGAGGGCCGAAACCCAGAGACGACGATGATGTCGCGCTTCTTCAACCTGGCCGGGCAAGTGGCGCTGGTGACTGGCGGCGGCCAGGGAATCGGCGCCGCCATCGCCCTGCGTCTGGCCGACGCGGGCGCCCTGGTCGCCGTTTTCGACCGCGAGGAACAAGGGGCGCGCGAGGTCGCCGACCATGTCGAAGGGATCGCGCTCTTGGGTGACGTTCGCGACGAGGCCGACGTCAAGATGGCCGTGAAAACCACCGAGGAAGTCCTGGGGCCCTTGGCCATCCTCGTCAACAACGCGGGCATCACGGGCCGCGCGGCCCCTTCGTGGGACCTCGGTCTCCGCGAGGTCGAGGAAGTCATGGCCGTCAACTTCTTAGGCCCATTCCTGTTCGCCAAGGCGGCGCTGCCGCGGATGTTGGAACGGGCCTACGGCCGAGTGGTCACGATCGCGTCGATCGCGGGCAAGGAGGGGAACCCGAACCTGATGGCCTATTCGGCTTCGAAGGCGGCCGTGATCGGCATGACGAAGTCGATGGCCAAGGAGGTCGCGGGCAAGGGAGACGTCACGGTCAACGCCATCGCGCCGGCCGTGATCCAAACGCCGATCCTCAAAGGTCTGCCGGACGCGACCGTCGCTTACATGGTCTCGAAGGTCCCGATGGGACGGACCGGCAAGGTGGAGGAGGTCGCGGCCCTCGTCCACTACTTGGCCAGCCCCGAGGCCGCATTCTGCACAGGACAGTGTTATGATCTCTCGGGCGGTCGAGCCACATACTAGGCCGGTGGAGGCGCGCGACCTCCCATCGACCGCTCAGGCTTTTCCCCGTCGGACGAGATGAACCATCGCTATTGGTTGGTCCAACCCAACGGCTTTCGCCAGTTGATCGACCCTGCGCAATTCGACATCACGCGCGTGGCCGCGCTGGCGACTCGTCTGGGGGGCGCGTTGATCTTGGAAAAAACGGACGGGCCGACCGGCCCCGGGGCTGGTCTCAGTCCACCGCGTTTCGAGCCTCCATTGGCCGCGGTCGGCCCCCTCTTTCGGGCCCGCTTGGACCGAGTGATCACATGCAAGATCACCTATGCCCTCGACATCAACACGCGACCCACATCTAGGGTCTTGGGAGGTTACTACCGTCGTCGGGCCCTCGTCCGCGTCTATTCTCACGACCGCAAGACGGGCCGAAGGCCCCTGGAAGAACTCTTCGACACGTTCCTGCACGAGATCGCCCATCACCTCGAATACACCGAGCCTCGGACGTTCGACGGTCGAGCCTGCGGACGAGTGCCGGGACGCATGCACAGCCCCCTCTTTTGGAAGATCCTCGGCGAATTGAAGAGGGACTGGCTCAGCCTTCAGGGGGTCGGCACGACAGGTCCTTGCCATTCTTGAACAGACCTAATGAGACGAGAGACGCCCTCGTCAACCTCTTGTGCCGGGTCCACCCGGCTTCCCCGCGCAGCGGTACTCGACCCGGCGTCCACGGCGGGGGACCTCTCGTCAATCTCACCGAAGGTCGCGAGGCCCAGACGGCCGCAGCGACGAGACAGGGCCCGGCGTGGGAGAATTGACCCGTCGCGCCGGCCGCCTTAGAATCGCGTCTCTTACTTCGGGTCGTTCGTTCAGGTTTGGGACAGGACGTGGAGGCGGTTGGCCCATGGACTTGGCCACGCGAGGTGGCGGTACGGAATTGCGCGATCGGACCGCCGAGTTGCGCACGATGGAAGAAGGGTTGCGTCTGGGTGGGGGCGCCGACGCTGTCGCGCGCCAGCACTCCAAGGGACGACTCACCGCGCGAGAGCGGATCGCCCAACTGGTCGACCCCAACGTGTCGTTCCTCGAACTGGGTTTGTGGGCCGCCTATCAAATGTATGAGGAGTGGGGCGGCGCCCCTTCCGCCGGGGTCGTCACCGGGATCGGCTCGGTCTCCGGCCGCCGCGTGATGGTCGTCGCCAACGACGCGACCGTCAAGGCAGGCGCCTGCTTCCCCATGACCATCAAGAAAATCCTGCGGGCCCAGCGAGTGGCCGCAGAGAACCGCCTGCCCCTCATCTATCTGGTCGATTCGTCGGGCGTCTTCCTGCCGATGCAAGACGAGGTCTTCCCCGACGAGGACGATTTCGGCCGGATCTTCTCGAACAACGCGGTCCTCTCGGCGCGTGGCATCCCGCAATTCGCCGCGATCATGGGGAACTGCGTGGCCGGCGGGGCCTATCTTCCCGTCCTCTGCGACACGGTCTTGATGACGGAAGGGTCGGGCCTCTATCTCGCCGGTCCGTCTCTCGTCAAAGCGGCGATCGGTCAGGACATCAGCTCGGAAGACCTCGGCGGCGCGGCGATGCACACGGCCGTGAGCGGCACCATCGACTACCGCGAACCCAACGACCAAGCCTGCCTGGCCCGACTCAGGCGCCTCGTGGGCCTGCTGCCGCCCGACCCCTTGGCCCCCAACCGCGTCCCCATCGAGCCCCCCGCGCGATCGGCCGAGGACCTCTATTCCATCGTCCACACGAACCCGTCGTTGCAATACGATGTGCGTCATGTGCTAGGCTGTTTGCTCGATGGCGGGTTTCTCGATGAGTACCGCGCCGATTATGGTCAAACGTTGGTCTGTGGGTTTGGCCGGGTCGGAGGGTTGCCGGTGGGGGTGGTGGCCAGTCAGCGATTGCGTTTCAAGCCGGCCGGCGGCGGCCCCTTCCAGTTCGGCGGGGTCATCTACGGCGACTCGGCCGACAAGGCCGCCCGCTTCGTCATGGAGAGCAATCAAGCGCGTGTCCCTTTGCTGTTTCTTCAAGACGTGAACGGATTTGACGTGGGTCGCGACGCGGAGCGATCCGGGATCATTCGGCGAGGGGCCAAGTTGGTCAACGCCGTGGCCAACAGCGTCGTGCCCAAGATCACGCTGATCATGGGCCATTCCTTTGGCGCCGGGAATTACGCCCTCTGCGGCCGGGCCTACGACCCGCGGTTCCTCTTCGCCTGGCCATGTGCCCGCTACGCGGTGATGGGCGGGAACCAGGCCGCTCGGACGATGCTCAATGTTCAGGTCGAAGCGATGAAGCGGCAAGGCAAGCGCGTGGACGCGGCGGAGGTGGAGGCGATGGCCGCGTCGCTCCGTGAGCGTTACGACCGCGAGACCGACATTCGCTACGCAGGGGCCCGCGGTTGGGTCGACGCCATCCTCGACCCGGTCAAGACGCGCGACGTCTTGATCCACGCCTTCGAGGTGGTGAGTCGGCCGCGCGAGGCGGAGGGTTTCCCCCTGGGCGTCTATCAGGTTTGAAAGGGGCCCGCGATGCGGTCGGGACGGACGCTGAAGGTCGGCAACGGGGCCGGGTTCTGGGGCGACAACCTCGACGCCCCCTACCTCCTGGCTCGCGACGGCCGCCTCGACCACCTCACCTTGGAGTATCTGGCCGAACTCACGCTTTCGATCCTGGCGCACTTGCGATCGAAAGACCCAAACGCAGGTTATGTGACAGATTTTCTAGACTTACTGAAGCGACTTGTCCCTTTACTTGTCGATCAACCCGGTTTGAAGGTCGTGACCAACGCGGGGGGCCTGAACGCGTCGGGGCTGGCGAGGCGCTGCGGCGCGATCTTGGCCGACATAACCTCACCCATCGGTGTCGTCACGGGTGATGATGTGTTGGGAAGGCTCGCGGAATGGACGAGGGCGGGGGTCGCCCTGACACACTTCGAGACGGGCGAGCCGATCGCGAACGTGGCCGATCGCCTGGTCTCGGCGAACGCGTACTTGGGGGCCAGGCCGATCGCCGAGGCCCTGAAGGGGGGCGCTCGGGTCGTCCTGACGGGTCGCGTGGCCGACGCATCGCTGACTTTGGGACCAGCCGCCGCCGCGTTCGACTGGGGTTGGGACGACTGGTCCAAGCTGGCCGGGGCGAGCGTGGCCGGGCACCTCATCGAGTGCGGCGCCCACGCGACCGGGGGCCTCTGGCACCGCTGGGACCAGGTGCCGGACCTGGCCAACGTCGGCTATCCAATCGCCGAGCTCCACGACGACGGTTCGGCCGTGATCACCAAGCCCGAAGGAACGGGGGGCATCGTCTCGGTCGGCAACGTGACCGAGCAACTCCTGTATGAGATCGATGACCCCACTTGCTATCGTACTCCCGACATCGATGTGGACATGAGCATGGTTGATCTGAAAGAAGTCGGCCCCGATCGGGTCTTGATGACGAACGCGCGCGGCCGGGCGCCGAGCGACTTCCTCAAGGTCTCGGCCGTCTATCGCGACGGCTGGACCGCGAGCGGAATGCTCGCGGTGGTTGGTCGTGACGCCGAGGCGAAGGCCCGAGCGGCCGGCCGGATCGTCTTGGACCGTGTGCGCCGGGCCGGCTTCGACTTGGCCGATTCTCTGGTCGAGTGCATCGGCGCGGGGGACATCGTGCCGGGGGTCGTCCGACCGGAGTCCCCACCTTTTGAAGTGGTCTTGCGCGTGACCGTCCGCGACCCGCGCCGCGAGGCGGTCAGTCGCTTCTGCAAGGAACTGGCCCCGCTGGTGACCGCCGGCCCACCCGGCATCGCCGGTTACGCGTCGGGTCGTCCCGAACCGCGACCGGCCTTCGGCTACTTCCCGACCCTCGTCCCCAAGTCGCTGGTCGAAGCGCGAGTCGAAACACGACCGGCACGCGATTGGAGCATTGGTTAAAAAATCCACATAATAACATTGATGACGAATGGAAGATCATGGCGATGAAGATGGTTCGACTCGGTGAACTCGCCCACGCCCGTTCCGGCGACAAGGGGAACACGGCCAACGTGGGCGTCGTGGCCAACGACGCGGCCTCGCACGCTTGGCTCGACACACACTTGACCGAGGCGGTGGTCGCCGACTTCTTACGACCGATGGGCATTGGCCTGGTCCGGCGTTACCCCCTTCCCAACGTCCAGTCGTTCAACTTCGTGATCGCCAAGGCCCTGGCCGGCGGGGCGAGCCGTTCCTTGCGGCTCGACACGCAAGGCAAGGCCCTGGCCGCCGCGCTTCTGGAACTCCAACTCCCCGCGCCCGAGGGTCCAACCTCATGAGCGAGCACCTCGTCCTCTCCGAGCGAAGAGGCCCCATCGGCCTGGTCACACTGCATCGCCCCGACAAGAAGAACGCGATGTCGCGGGCCTTGGTCCTCCAGTTGAGCGACACGCTCTCCCATCTCTCGGCCGACCCGACCGCGCGCGTGCTCGTGCTCACCGGGGCCGGAGGGACCTTCTGCGCGGGGATGGACCTGCGCGAGGCCTCGGACGCGGCCCAATCGGACGAGGCCGAACAGAAGGCCATCGCCGAAGTGTGCGGGTTGGCCGACCTTGTGCATCAGTTGCACACATTCCCCAAGATCACCATCGCCGCCGTGAACGGCGACGCACTGGCCGGCGGGGCCGGTCTGGCGATGGCCTGCGACTTCGTCGTGATGGCCCAGCGGGCCCGCCTGGGATATCCCGAGGTCCTCCGCGGCCTCGTCCCCGCGATCGTCATGCAAGACCTCGTCCGCTTGGTCGGCGAGCGCCGGGCCCGACACCTCCTCTTGACCGGCCTGCCGATCGATTCGGCGACCGCGCTGCATTGGGGCCTGGCCAACAAGGTCGTCCACGAAGACGACTGCCACGACGAGGCCATGGCCCTGGCCGAGCGCTGTCTCGCCGGCGGCCCCATGGCGGTCGCCGCGATCAAACGCTTGATCGACGAGGCCACCAAGCGCCTGCCCGACCTGCGCGGGCCGGCCGCGATCACGGCCGCCGTGCGCGTTTCCGAAGAGGCGATCGAGGGGATGCGGGCCTTCCTGGAACGAAGACCGCCGCGATGGACCAAGTAAACCAAACCATCCCTTAAGGGCGAGACAATGCTTGACGAACGACCTTGGGTGGACGGCCTGACCGTGGGCGAGGTCCTGCGAGCGACCGCGATCCGCTTCCCCGAGCGCGACGCGCTGGTCTTCCCGGCCCTCGGCGTGCGCTGGTCGTGGGCCGAACTCGATCGGCGGGTCGACGCCGTGGCCGCGAACCTCGTGCGCGTGGGGGTCGCCCAAGGTGAAAATGTGGGAATTTGGTCGATGAATGGACCCGAATGGGTCCTGGCCCAGTTCGCCGTGGCCCGCTGTGGGGCCGTGCTCGTGAACGTGAACCCGGCCTATCGCCTCCACGAGTTGGAAGAGGCGCTGCATCAGGCCGACATCGCCACCCTCATCGTTGGCCTACCCTTCAAGTCGTCCGACTTTGTGGCGATGACCGAGTCCCTCGTGCCCGAGGTCCGCGAGGCCGGCGCGGGGGCCTGGCGCTCGGCGACCTTCCCGGCGCTCAGGCGCGTCTTGGCGATCGGCGAAAGACCCGGGCGCGGCTGGATGACCTGGGGCGAACTCGAAGGGCCCGCCGACCTGAAGGCGCTCGAAGCGCGCGCGGCCGTCGTCCGCCCGAAAGACGTCTTCAACATCCAGTTCACGTCGGGCACCACGGGCCTGCCCAAAGGGGCCATGTTGACCCATCGCAATGTTCTTATGAATGCCTATTATATCGGCCAACGTGTTCGTTACACCGAGGTCGATCGCGTGTGCGTGCCCGTGCCCTTTTATCACTGTTTCGGCTGCGTGCTGGGGACGACGGTCTGCTCGATTTACGGCTCGGCGCTGGTGGTGCCGGCCCCGACCTTCGACGCGGGGGCCACCCTGAAGGCGATCGCGAGCGAGCGTTGCACGTCGATCTACGGTGTGCCGACGATGTTCGTCGCGCAGCTCGATCATCCCGACTTCGCCTCGTTTGACCTGACGAGCCTGCGGACAGGCATCATGGCGGGAAGCCCCTGCCCGCTGCCCCTGATGCGGCAAGTAATCGACCACATGGGGGCGCGTCAGGTGACCATCGGCTACGGTTTGACGGAGGCCTCGCCGATCATCACACAGACGTCGGTGGACGACCCGATCGAAGTGCGCGTGAGCACGGTCGGCTCGGCGATCCCGGGCGTCGAGGTCAAGCTGATCGACCCGGTGAGCGGCGAAGAGGTGACGGGGGACCGTCCCGGCGAGCTCTGTTGCCGGAGTCACGGCGTGATGGCCGGCTACTACAACAACCCCGAGGCCACGGCGCGGGCCTTCACGGCCGACGGCTGGCTGCGCACGGGCGACTTGGCCACGCGCCGCGACGACGGCAACTTCAAGATCGTCGGCCGGTCCAAGGAACTGATCATTCGCGGGGGCGAGAACATCTACCCGCCGGAAATTGAAGAATTCTTATGTCATCATCCGTCGATCGCGGAAGTGGCCGTGGTGGGGCTGCCGGACCCGCTCTTCGGCGAGGTGGTCTCGGCCTGGATCGTGCCCAAGAATGGCGCCGTGATCACGGCGGAGGACGTGCGGGCCCACTGCGCCAGTCAAATCGCACATTTCAAGATACCAAAGTATATTGAAATCGTTTCCCAATTGCCCCGGACGGTGACAGGTAAAGTGCGCAAGCACGTCTTGAGAGAACAGGGGATCGAGCGCTTTCAATTGCATGAGGTGTCGGCGGTACCGACGGCCTGATTGGGCCTTCATTTCGACCCGACGCGGCCTCGGCCGGAGGCCCTGGTCAGGCTCGCCAGCCGTCCCCGCGCGGCCCTTTCGAGGGCCTTCGGCTCGAAGCGCCAGGACCAGAAGTCCCCCACGACCCCCGGGACGTTCATCCGCGCCTTCGCGTCGAGGCCGAGGACGTCTTGCAGGGGGACGATCGTCAACTTGGCGGCCGAGCGGTACAGACGCTCGATCACGGCCCAATTCAACCCTTCATGTCCCGATCCAAGGTAGTTGGCGACTTGTTCTTTGTGGTCGGTGCTGAGTGATTCAAACCAGCCGATGGTCGTGTTGTTGTCGTGTGTGCCCGAGTAGGCGACGCAGTTTTCCGCGTAGTTGTCGGGAAGGTGTTCGCCGCCGAGACCGTTCGGCAGGAAGTCGAGGAACTGGAAGACCCTCATGCCCGGCAGCCCGAAGGCGTCGCGCAGGTCGCGGGCCTTCTGGTCCACCAGGCCCAGGTCCTCGGCGATGATCGGCATGGACGGGAAGGCCGCGCGCAGGGCCTCCAGGAACGGGGCGCCGGGCCCTTCGGCCAGCTCATACTTGCGGGCCGTCTTGCGGTTCGCGGGGACCTTGTAGAACTTGAGGACGCCCAGGAAGTGGTCGAGGCGGACGAGGTCCACGCGGTCGAGCGTGCCCTTGAGGCGCCGGACCCACCATTGGTAGCGGTCGCGCGCGTGGGCCTCCCAGTCGTAGAGCGGGTTGCCCCAGCGCTGGCCAGTCTTGCTGAAATCGTCGGGGGGGACGCCGGCCACGACCTGCGGTTTCCCCTTCTTTCCCAGGAGGAAAAGGTCGGGGCGGGCCCACACGTCGGCGCCGTCTTCGGAGACATAAATCGGAATGTCGCCGATCAGACGGATGCCCGCGCTTCGGCAAGATTCCCGGAGCCGTCGCCATTGCATGTCGAAGACGTATTGCACGAAGGCGAGGAAGCGCGTCTCCTCGGCGTGCATCGCGCGGGCCTTCTTCAAGGCCAATGGATCGCGCCGGGCGAGTTCCTTTTCCCAATCGTACCAGGGCCGTCCTTCGTGGGCTTGCTTCAAGACCGTGTAGAGCGTGAAGTCGTCGAGCCACGCGGCGTGGGACTCGCGGAAGGCGTCCAGCGTCTCCGACCGCTTCGGCAGTCGGGAGAAGGCGGCGCGGAAGAGTCGTTCCTTAGCAAGGCCGGCCGCGGTGAAGTCGGCGTGTCCCTCGGGGAGTCCCGGAGAAAGTCGCAAGTCCTGGCGACGAACGAGGCCGTCTTCGAACATCCGTTCGGGGCTGATCAGCAGAGGATTGCCCGCGAAGGACGAAGGGGACTGATAGGGCGAGTTCGCCGGGCCGACGGGCCCGAGAGGCAACATCTGCCACCAGGTTTGACCCGTTTCGGCCAGGAACTTCACGAAGTCATCCGCGGCGGGGCCCAGGTCGCCGACACCGTATTTTCCAGGCAAAGACGTGGGGTGAAGCAACACACCGCAGCTTCGAGACGCGCTCATCGGCCTTCCTCGTCCCTTCGTGGTCTCGCGTTGATCCGGTTTTGGTCGGCCCATGAATTCAGCTCCGCGATCGACGTGAATTCCCGCCGCGACCTTCGGCCCGAAAAGGGCGAGGCCCGACCGAGAAGGACGACCCGAATCGACACTGACTCGGGGAGTCCTCGCGCCAGTCCCAAGACCAAGCCGACCCCCGCGCGATTCTGGGGGTAGGCCGGCGTGCCCCGTGCCTGAAGACTCCACGCGGTGAGGTCCAGCCGTCGCCAGCCCGGTCCAGTCGCCGGCAAGAGACGGGCCCGGACGCGTCCTTCGAGTCGTTCGGCCTCCTCGTCGGACAACAAGACTTCCATTCGTTCGGCATGACTCGCGTACAGCGCGAAGGAAGGCCAGGAATCGAGCCATCCCAACCTCTCCGTGAATGGTAACAAAGCGACCGCCCCGAAGACCACGCCCATGAGGACGAAGATCGGGCCTCGTCGCGGCTCGGGCGCGGGGCGTGGAAAGAGGGCGAGGACCTCCAAGGCAACCGCGGCGTTCCAGACGAGCACGATGGTGCTATGCCGCAATCCGAGAGGCCCCAGGAGAAGGACCAAGGTCAGATGCAAGAGCACCGCGGCCCATGCCCCCGCGCGGCGAGTCCTCACGAATGACAAGGCGGCGGCGATCGCGATCTCAGTCAGCGGCATCGCTAGGATCAGTGCCGCGCGGAATCGCTCAGGCAAGACGGCTGGGTCAAGCCTCACGATCCGAAGGCCCGCGTTGAGGAACATCGGCCCGAGTTCGTGGAGGAAACTCACGTCGAGTTTGGACAGGCCCGAATGGAGATACAAGGCGATCAGAAAGCAACGCGGCCAGACCAAGGCGTCGCGCCGATGACAAGCGCTGAGCGCGAGGGCCGTCATGATGGCCTGATAGGCCCAAGGCTGAAAGCGGTGCTGGTCCTCCAAGACCAAGTAGGCCAGCAAAGACCCCGCGATCGCCCATGCGACTCGCGCTCGCTTCGCGCCGGCGCCCCACAACAATGATCCGAGGAAGAACACGAACAGGACCCAACTCAACCTATGAGGCAGGACCGGCAAAGAGGGCACGAAAGGGACGCGAGGCAGCTCGGATGGTCCCACCCAAAGGGGCCAGGAGAGGCCCATCATGAGTGCCGTCGCGATGCCAAACACAAGGCGGTAGACGCGTGTCGGGTCCTCGCTCGGGTCCTCGTTCACCACACCTCGTCTCCCGCCAGAAACGACTCGATCGCCTCGCGGAAGGCCGGTCCGTCCTCGATGTGGGGCACATGGCCGACGCGCGGCAACACCAAGAACCGCGCGTTGGGCACTTCGTCGGCGAGTTCCCGCGCGATTCGCGGAGGGTTCACCAGGTCCTGATCGCCCACGAGGACCAGTGTGGGGGCCTTGATGCCGCCGAGCTTTCCTCGCAAATCGTGGCGTTGGGCGGCGCGGGCTTGCCTCGTGAATGCGTGCGCGTCTTGCGGCCAGAGGTTCTTCTCGGCGAACCGGACGAGCCCTTCGACCTGCGCGGGTTGATGGTAATACCTGGATGCCACGAGCCAGGGCAAGGTCGCGCGGGTGAACGGACCCGGGTCGAGATGGCGTCGAAGTTGGACCCAGGAGTCGAGCACCGCCTTGCGCCAATCGTTCGAGCCCGCGTGCGACGAGGCCAGGACGAGTTTGCGGACCTTACCCGGATGCTTCAACACAAGGTGCTGCGCGATGAGGGCCCCCAAGGAGTGTCCGACGATGTGGGCCGAATCGATTTCCAAAACGTCGAGCCAAGCGGCGACGTCGTCGGCCATGTCGGATGTGGAGTAGGGGGCCCGATCGCGTTCGCTCCGACCCACGTCGCGATTGTCCAAGGCCAGGGCGCGATACTGGGCGGCCAAGTGCCGCATGGTCACGCTGAAGGCCCGATGGTCCCCTCCCAGGCCACTCAAGAAGACCAAGGGCGGCCCCGTGCCAACTTCCTCATGGTAGAGCTTGCGTCCATTGGCATGCACTTCGGGCAAGTGGAGGACCTCCGCGCCGGCGGGTCTAGCGCTGTGATGAAAAGACCAGGACCAAAGAGAACTGCAGCGGCCAGGCCACGGCGAGGGCCGTGCCCAGATGGTCGGTCCAAGGGACGGCCTCGGTGGCGGGCGCCCCGGTTTGGCGTCCAGGGACCCGGACCCAGGTCGTCCAGACTTGAAAAACCACAAAGAGACTCGCCACGACCAAGCCGAAGACAAGCACGGGGCCTTGGGCCCAACCGCCAGGGACGATGGCCTCGATGGCCCCTCCCAGGCACCAGGGAAACCCAAGCGCGGCCCACAAGGTCAGGCCGCTGTCATGCCGCGGACGCGGACCCCGACCGAGTCGCCGCGACCAGAACAGGAAGGGCCCGGCGGCGGTCAAGGAGAGACCGATGAAGGCGAGCGCGATCACGGGCCCGACGCCGTCACCAGCCTCGTCCGCGAATCGACCGCGTACGTGGACGGAAGCCAAGGCGCCCCCCAACACGAGCGCGAGCGCGTCGAGCACCGTCACGCCGAGGATGCGTCGGGCCGGCGGACGTGTCATCGGTCCCTTTTCGAGTTCGGCCGACAATGGAAGCTGGCGTCCTCATGGCGTCGTGGTTGGGCGGTCCACTATAATAGGCGAGAAGTCCCTCGCGATGGCAGTCGTGGACACCGAGCGCGGATCGAAGAGAAGCGCCGATGTCTTCCGACGCGCCGAGCCAACCGGGCCCGCCCACATGCCTCTCCTCAAAGTCGTGATTGTCGGCCGCCCCAACGTGGGCAAGTCGTCGCTGCTCAACTGGCTGGCGGGCCGCCGGATTTCCATTGTCGACGATGTCGCAGGTGTCACGCGCGACCGCGTGAGCACGCTCGTGCAACTCGGCGACAAGGAAGACTCCCGATTTGTCGAACTGATCGACACCGGCGGCGTCGGAATCGTCGATCGCGACGACCTCTCGCGAGACGTGGAACGCCAAATCGAGACCGCGCTCGCCGAGGCCGACCTTGTCCTCTTCGTCGTGGACGTGCGCGAAGGGATCATGCCGCTGGACGAGGAAGTCGCCCAGAAACTCCGTTACATGAGCAAGACGCCCGTCATCCTTGTCTTGAACAAGGCGGACGTGCCCGAACTCGACGTGCAAGGCGCTCCCTTTTACAAGCTGGGGCGCGGCAAGCCGATCGCCGTCTCGACCCACCAAGACCGCAACAAGGCCGCCCTTTATCGTTTGATCGATGAGATGCTCCCGCCGGCCGACGACGCCAACGAGGCGCCCCGGTCGGAAGTGATGAAGATCGCGGTCGTCGGCCGGCCCAACACGGGCAAGTCCACGTTCATCAACACTTTGGCCCATGCCGAACGCATGATCGTCTCGGAAGTGCCGGGCACGACCCGCGATTCGGTGGACGTGCGCTTTGAACTGGACGGACTGCCCTTCGTCGCCATCGACACCGCCGGAGTGCGTCGCAAGGCCAAGGTGCGCGACGACATCGACTTCTATTCGATCCACCGCGCCGAACGCTCGATCCGCCGGGCCGACGTCGTCCACCTCTTCATCGACCCGATCCAGGGGATCACGCGGCTGGACAAGCAATTGGCCGACTACATCGCCAAGCAATACAAGCCCTGCGTCTTCGTGATCAACAAGTGGGACCTGATGCGTGCCGACAAGTCGGCCGACCCGCGCCAGGCGATGGGCAAGTTCGCCGTGGCCGTGCAACACGCCTTTCGGACCATGCCCTACGCGCCCATGGCGTTCATCACGGCCATCACCGGCAAGAACGTGAAGGCCCTCTTGAACCTCTCCCAAAACATGTTCAAACAGGCGAGCCAGCGGACGAGCACGGGCGCCCTCAATCGCGTCGTGCGTGAGACGGTGGAGGCCCATCCGCCCGCGATGCGCGAGAACCGGACGCCTCGTGTCTATTACGCCACCCAGGTCGGCACGTCGCCCCCCACGATCGTCCTCTTCGTGAACACGCCCGGCCTGTTCGACTCGACCTACCAACGCTATCTCCTCAACACGTTTCGCGAGAAACTGCCGTTCCGCGACGTGCCGATCAAACTCTACCTCCGCGCCCGGACGCAACCGCTGACGGACGGGTCCAGCAGCCGGCCTCGCGCGATCGGCCACGTCGAGGAAGAGGGACCGATCGACGTCCTCGACGACGAGACCGGGAGCAAGTACGACCACGTTCCCCTGGGCGAAATCGACCGCGACGTGAACCAAATGCTCGCCGACCTCGAACCATGATGAGGCCCTTCATGACGACCCATCGCCGCCAGTTCTTGGGACAAGTCGCACTCGGCGCCGCCGGCGCGATGATCGCCCCCAACCTCCGCGCCGCGAGCGACCCCGTCAACCGAACGCGCCCCAGCCACCTGAAACTGAGCCTGGCGGCATACTCCTATCGACAACTCCTGGGCGCCAAGAAGCTCGACATGTTCGGCTTCATCGACCTCGCCGCCGACATGGGTCTCGACGGCGTCGAGCCGACCTCCTACTGGTTCCCTGAAGAAGTCACGCCTGCGTACCTGCATCGACTCAAGCTGCACGCGTTCAAGCTCGGCCTGGACATCTCCGGCACGGCGATCCGCAACGACTTCTGCCAGGCCGAAGGCCCCAAGCGAGACGCCGACCTGGAACACGTGCGCAAGTGGATCGACTTCGCGGCCCTGCTCGCGAGTCACGGCCACGGCGCGGCCCGCCCTGTCGTCGTG
>CALLYK010000386.1 GCA_937858365.1 uncultured Isosphaeraceae bacterium
CGACTGCCTCGCGTTTGCGATCAGGACGTCTGGTCTGGGACCGTCTTCAACGACGAATGATCTAGCCATTCTCTCACATGAGGATTGATGACATGTCGGAAAGCATGGCCCCGAGCCCCGACCCGCTTTGGACCATCCGGGCGCAACGCAACCTGCGCCACGCCCTCGCGGAAAAGCTCTGTCACGAGGTCCATGAGAAAGCGGGCGCCAGTGGACCTTGCGGCGGGGTATTGGAGGCGGAGAAATCGCAAATCGAAACTTTGCTGAAAGAGATGTTCAAGGGCCAACAGGTGGTCGTCAAAGACCAAATGCTCGGATATCGTCGCAAGCCCGACGCATACGTCTTGCTGGTCGAGGTCTTCGGCGAAGACGGAGGCAACCTGCCACAAGGGGCCTACGTCGTGAAAATCGGCAAACCCAAGCACATCGAGGAAGAGATCAAGGGTTGGGCGTGTTGCCACCCGCCCGGATTGAAACACGACCTTGTCTTCCTGGAGATGGTGGAGGGGCCGCGGTCCGATGATGGCAAGCTCCAGAGCATTCGCTATGGCGACGCCCAGCAATTTCTGGGTGTCCCGCTCACGGTGCCTCTGGAGGCGGCCCTGCTCGAGACGATCAAGCACGGCTCGCCGAAGATCGCGTCGGCCCGGGGAGTGATCACGGAGTTGTTCGAGCGGGTCGGGTTCCTCCTGTACAGTCAGGCGTTCGTGGATGATCCGCTCCGTGAGCGTTACGTCTTCAACGTACCGAAACTCCACATCGGGATGAGTCGCTGGAGGGCCCTCCAGGTCCTAACGGACGACCGAGTGGTGAGTTCCTGTCGAGCCTCGGAGGATGAGAAGGGAGAAACACGGGACCCCGAAGAGGGCGACCCGGCCATCGAGTTTGCGAGTACCGTGGCGATCGGGGACACGTCGACTACGAAGGGCGCGGACGTCCAAGAAGGCACTCACGCCAAAGAAGAGGGCCTCCCATCGGCGAGCAACTTACGGGATCTCGATAAGTCGTGCGTTGAAGCGCATGATTTGGTCCATATGTATCTCACGGAAGAGACCGAGCGGTTCCTCGATCCGATCCAGAATCTCGAGTACCTCGCGGAACACGTCGAT
Source organism: uncultured Isosphaeraceae bacterium (assembly GCA_937858365.1). Classification (GTDB taxonomy): domain Bacteria; phylum Planctomycetota; class Planctomycetia; order Isosphaerales; family Isosphaeraceae; genus CALLYK01. The sequence continues at coordinate 1,110 of CALLYK010000386.1, forward strand.
TGGAACGTCGGCACGAAGGAGCGACCCATCGTGCTCCCTCACCCCGCGATCCAGGACTATCCGAAGGAGCCGGGCTTGCCGCCGCCCGCCAAGGTCGCGGGCATCGTGCCCAGGCTCCTGCGCGGCTGCGCTCACGGAGACCTTCACGGTCGCAACGTCCTGGTGGGGATCGTCCATCAGCGCATGATGTGGCCCACGGTCTTCGATTATGAAGACATGGGGCCGTGCAACCTCATCGGCTGGGACTTCGTCAAACTTGAGACCGAATTGAAGGTCCGTGCCTACATCGACGTCTTTTCGGGGAAAGACCATGAGCTGTTCATCAAGGCGATCAAGGAGTTCGAGTTCAATCTGGCCGAGGCGACCGAGGAGGCCCACAAGAAGCGTGATTGGCCGCCGATCGATCAGGTGAACGACCCGCCCGCCCGCTTGAAGGCGGTCCTTCTGATGATTCGTCGCATGGCGAGCGAGCAGATGGGAGACGACCACGGCCGCCCCAACGACTGGCTGGAAGAGTATTACTTCCTGTTGATGTGTTACGGCGTCCACACCGGGCGGTTCCCCAATTACCAGCTTCGGGAACGTCTCGGGGCGTACATCTCCTCGGGGGTCGCCTGCGCGCGCCTCAGATGGCCGCGCGATGTCATTTCTGGATCGGCCAGGATGCTCTCTTGACTCCCCCAGCCCTCATAAATCGAAAGGGAACGACGAAAATGTCTGAAAATGCACTCTCGGTGGAAGTCTTCCTTAAGGTCCCGTCGCCGAGCTACCATCCGCTCCTGGCCTACGCCAAGGACCGGAATCGCCGCGGACCCGACCAATATGAGTGGTCGCGGGGCGCGCTCCAAGGTCTGGTGAATCGATTTCCCTATTCCAAGGAAGTCCTTCAGGAATACGTCCTCGCGCTTCTGGAACAAGGAGATGCGGTCGATGCCGAGGCGGCCCTCAAGCAACTCCAGCTCAAGTTCGGCGACCGAAACGAGGAGTCGCTTTGCCGCTGGGGCCGGCTCTTCAAAGACGAGGGAGACAAGTTCGCGGGCCTTCCTTGGTATCTAAAAGACAAGCGCAATAGGGACCTGAACAAATCGATTACCTTCTACGAGCGGGCCTTAAAGTCATATGAGGCCGCGTATCGCATTCGAGAGGGTCATTACCCGGGAATCAACGTTGCGGCGCTGCTTCTCATCCTCGGCGGCATGCTGACGGAAACCGGCGCGGATGGGAAGGGGCGTCGCGACGAGTCGAGGCGTTTCGCGACCGACCTGCTCGGGACCCGGGAAAAATGGCCGCTCGACTATGGCGACGAAGACAGGGACCTCTGGCACCCGGCCACCGCGGGCGAGGCCTACCTCGTGTTGGAGAAGTCCGAAGACGCCGCGAGGGAGTACGGCACCGTCCTGAAAAGCCCGAAGCTGAACTGGCACGCGCGGCAGTCCATGTATCGTCAAGTCGTGAGAGTATGCGGGGCGCTTAAGTCCTTCAGGGTCGACGCCGAGGCGCCGTTCGACGAACCCGCGAAGTTCTTTCAGGTCGATCAACTCAAGGACGACGCCGCGAAGACCAAAAGTCCTTGAAGCGGGGCGGTCTCGCCGCGATGCGACTTCATCCCGAACCACGATTCACGGCCCACCCTCGAGGCGACCGAGATGCCCAACCAAGGCCCCCAAAAGTGCTTCGTCATCATGCCGTTCGGCACCAAGCCCCATCATGCCGAGTCGGGGCGACCTCACGATTTCGACAAGGTCTATCGTGTCGTCATGCAGCGGGCGATCCGCCAAGCCGGCTTGGAGCCGATCCGGGCCGACGAA
>CALLYK010000387.1 GCA_937858365.1 uncultured Isosphaeraceae bacterium
TCATGACGAGCGTGAGCTCATCGGCCAGCATGCGATGGACGGTTTCAACGCCCGCCTGGCCTTGCGCCGCGAGCGCCCACAGATAAGGCCGCCCGATGGCGACCGCCGTTGCGCCCAACGCCATGGCCTTGAAGATGTCGGTGCCGCGCCGGATGCCACCGTCGAGGATCACCGGCATGCGGCCGCTCACTTCCTTCGCGATGTCGGGCAGGCAATCGACCGTCGCTCGCAAGCTCTCCTCCGCGCGGCCGCCGTGATTCGACACGATGATGCCGTCGACGCCGTGCTCGACGGCCAGGCGGGCGTCGGCCGGATGCACGATGCCTTTGAGCACCAGCTTCATCTTCGTCAGCTTGCGCAGACGGTCGACGAAGACCCAGTCCATCGCCGGATGAAAGAGGCCGCTGATGGGCAGCTCGATGCCGAGACCAGCGAACATCGGCTTGCGGCGAAAGTAAGTGAGGCGGGCGTCGCCATGACAGGCGGCGCAGTCGCGTTTGTCCTCGCGGCGGAGGCGTTGTTCGGTCTCCGTGTTGCGGCCGGCGGGCAGATCGACGGTGAGCACGAGCACCGGCGCGCCAGCGGCTTCGGCGCGGCGGACCAAGTGCTCCGTGACGCTCCACTGATTCGTCGCGTAGAGCTGATACCAGCCCGCTTCGCCGCGCTCGCGGTGGACGTCTTCGATCGACGTGGTGGAGGCCGTCGAGGGCAAGGTGTTCGACCGCTATCCCGGCTTGTTCTATTTCCGCTCGAAAGGGCCCAAGGGCGCCAAGCTCGACTTCTACCTGGTGCCGCTCCATCTGAAGGCCATGGACGAAGGACACAAGCGCCGTTCCATGGCCTCCGCGATCCTCGGCGCCGCGATCCGCAAGATGATTGACCAGGAAGTCGCGGACGCCGACTGGATCGTCGGCGGCGATTTCAACGCGGCCCTGGCATCGCGAGACTTCCAGCCCCTGATGGACAAGGGAATGACCGCGATCAGTGCCGAGGACGAGGCGCGAGGCGCCTTCTCTTACCTCAAGAGGCCGCGTTCCCTCATCGACCACGTCTTCCTGTCCTCGAACCTGACCCGCACCTATGGTCCCAAGGATTACTACATCGTCGCTCAGGACCGCAACTTCCCGGGCTTCGCCAAGGACCTTAGCGACCATCGCCCGGTCGTGGCGCGACTCAGTCTCGGAAGTGGTCGAAAGCAACGCCCCAGTGACGAGTTGGATTCAGGAGCATTGCGTGAACTCAAGGAGAGCCTTCGGATCGGGTCCACGGTCCCCGCGCGAGTCGACGGGCGGCAGGCCCGGCCGACAGGGGCTCGCACTGTAAGGTGAGACCCCAGTCACACGACCGGTCTGGTGGCACCGTGCTCCAAACACCGCCGCCGGGCCGGCCTTCGCTTCTGTGGTCCGCGTGATGGACACGCCGCGGCCCCTCACTCGGGGCTTGCGCCATCGTCACAAGCAACAAGAAGGTTGCGTTGGGTTACTCCGAATCGCGTCTCCGCCTTCAGGGACCGTCAGCCGCGGCCCAGTTCGTGTTCGTGAGAACGGTGGCCAGGCAGCCGTGGGCGTCGAAGCCACCCCTGCCGACCCCAGCCGGGCGGATCGCTGACCACCCCGGCCGCTTAACACCGCGATTACCACTCAGCCGTGTCTCGTATGCGTAATCTGAGGGCCAGGCCCCAGTGACGCCGACGACCGAATTAACTGGAGGGCGCCTTGAACGGGGCGAAACCCCCGAGACTTGATCGATGACCGCAAGAGACGTCGGTAAGCACCAGGGCTTGCTCTTCTGGTCTTGGTTATGGGACCAAGCCCGACAGGTTTATGCATGGGTCGCCCTGTCGGGATTGATCAGCATCCCTCAAGTCCCCTCCATCCTTCGGTTCGTCCTGAAGCAAGTCGGCTCTGGCGGAGACGCGGCCGAGTGGACATCGACCGCCCTCCATGCGACCCAAGCATTGGTAGTGCTCTCGATCCTCATCGCCCTGTATCGGCGTAGGCTCGCCTCGTTCAAGGCGGTCGTACACGACAAGAAATCTACACATCACGAAGCCAACATTACTTTGCATCGCTTGCGCCACGAGAAGGAAGCCGCGTTGGCCCAGGACGGCTTTTATCAGTTCTGGCAGTATCTCTGGCTTAGCTGGTTCCTGCTTTATTCTTGCCTTGCGGGCTTTTCGTTCGCCGCCCAATATCGCATCAACAAAGAGATCAACGATCCATGGCCGATTGTTGGGCCCCCCGTCGGGCCTTCGGATCGAGGCGAAGCCGTTGCCAGAGTGGAGAGCGACTGGCCCAGGAAGTCCTTTTTCGATTATTGCAATAATGACAAGCGCGATGGCTTGAGCATCCCACACTACCTGATCGCCCGGGCAGACAAGGGCGACGCGTCATATGCACGGCCGCCGTGGAACGTAGAAAACCTGAGACGCGTGCGCGTCAAGGACGTGAGGTTGGTGATCCAGCGCCTGGAGGATCCCGAGCACGAACAGCCACCGTCTCGATTCAAACAGGTCCACCAGGTGCTTGTCGGACTTCGCAGGCTGCTACATTACAGCGACTGGGCCGAGAACACGCTGAACAACCTCCAGACCCTCACGCTCTTTCTCGCCTACTTCAGCCTGGTTCATGGGGCCGCGCCACGAGGGGCCGCCTCGCCCTCACCCAAGGCCCACGGCCTGACGACCGTCGCCGTGCTCGCGGCTGCCGAGTTCTTCATGGTCCTCGCGGACGTGTCTCAGGTGTGGCTCAAGCCGTTCGCGGCGGTCTCCGCGATCGCCGGTGGGACATTGATGGCCCTCTTCGTCAGCCGGTTGGAGAGCCGGCGATTCCGAGGACTCACGCCGGTGATCACACTTTTGCTCCTTTACGCCGTGCTCCAGTCAGGATGGGCCCTCGAAAGGAACGCCAATGAACCTGAATATGTGTCGATTCTGTTGTATTTCACGTATCTCGTTCTCAAATTGCTTTTATTTGGATATGTTACTTGGATACTTCAATCTGGAATCATGCTCTACTATTTTCATACAGACATCAAAGATGCCACCGCCGAAGGGCGAGGCCAGAGTGATTTCTTCAAGCACATTCAACAGGCTTTCGTGGTCCCGGCCAAGCACCCGGATGATCGTCCGACGGTCGCGACACAACGGCGCGCCCTGACAGATGGCAGCCGCTCAGGCGGTAGTGGCGACACCGCTTGATGGTCCGCGCGGACTTGGACCCGTCCCAAAGCACCTGGGTGGCACGTCCTCCGGGGGTCGTGACCGGTGTCACAGCCCGGGTCAGACTTGACGCGAAAGGCGAATGAAAGGCGTTTTTGGCCTCGTTGCGGTTGAGCGATCAACCTCGGGGCACCTGCCGAAATTGCTTTCTCGCCAAGGTCTGGGCGGTTGGGCCTTCCCCTCTTGGATGGTCCAGCCGTCCTCATCGCCCGGTTTTGCTCGCCCCCGATTCGCGCAGCCGCTTCAGTTCCGCTTCGATGAGTCCGACCGTGCCCGGGTCCACGCGGTTGAGCGCCGACTTCAGCGAGGATTCCCACTCCTTCGACTTGGGCGGATTGGCGACGTGCGGCGTCATACGACCCATGATCTGAGCCTTCAACTCGTGGGGTGAGTCCGAGCGCATCAGCTCTTCCCAGCATGCCAGGGCGTCGGTCCATTTGTCGGTCACGAGCGCGCTTTGCAGGTTGACCACGCGGGCGGTTTCGAGTCGGCGCTTGAGGTCGGGTGAACGTTGGTCGTTGGGCACGAGCCCGAGCTTGCCCCGCAATTCGGGGAGGCGATTCACCTGAAACAAGGCGTCAGTCAAGAGGGCGTCGTAAAGGCCACGCGCATCGGCGGGCAGTCCCTCGCGCTGGACCGAAAGCAAGACCGCGGCGAGGCCCTCTTTGGCGTTCTTGGGGGCTTGCGGCAGGCCCGCGGCCAAAGTCGCCTTGGCCGCCCAGGCGAGTTTCGCGACCGACGCCGTGCTGGGTGAGGGAGGCGCCTCGAATCGATAGGCGGACCAGGAACTCGTCGCCTTGAACGTCTCGGCCCCAACCCGCCGCCCTGGATTTCCGAGTCGGAACAAAGGGTCGCCCAACAAGACGAGCCGCCAGGGGTTGCCGAACGGCAGGATCTCGTACGGAGTCATCCGCAGCGCCGCCGCGATCGGCAGGCCCTCGGCGAGCAAGGGGGCGATCGTCGTCGGATGGCGGAAGGACTGAAGATACGGCTCGTGGCTCGACCCGAAATAGAGGAACGCCCCATTCGCCAACCATCGACCCGCCAAGGTGGCCGGGTCGTTGGGGTCTTCGGCGGAGAAGCTATGAATCATATAAACGACCGAAGGCACGGTGATGGGCACGTCGGCGGTTTGACCCGAACTGCCGTTGATGAGACTAAACTGCGCGGACCCGCCACTCGTGTTCACCATGACCAGGCCGGCCTGGTTGAACGGGTCGAATGCTTGGTGCCAGCCCCAGATGGTGCCGTCGGTGGGCCCCGCCTTGAGGTCCACCGAGGCGAGCACCTTGCCCAGCGCCTTCTCGGCGAAACGTTGGTTGTAGGCGCCGAACATCGCGTCAGACTCGCTGTAACCGTTGAAGAGCGCGGCCCGGTTCGTTTCCAGGAAGAGCGAGCACATGGCCCGATAAAGGCTGGAGACCGGGTCGCCGATCAAGCGGCCCGTGTAGGCCCAACGCGAGCGAGGCTTGTTGGGGGCCTCGGGAGGCAAGCGCCCGATCAGGTCGTCGAACGCGGCGGGACCGGCGGAGAGCCCTGGGACCTTCGGGTCGGGCCCTTGATAGCGGTAAGGATAATCCAATGCCAACGTGATGAAGTCGCAGGCATCACCCAACCGGGCATAGGTGGGTATCACTTGAGAGATGATCGTCTCGATTTCGCCGGCGAGGGCCTCGGCCTCGTCGGTGGTCGGCGCCTCGGCGAACCGCTTGCGGGGCGTCCACTTGAGCAAGGGCTGGAAGCGACCGGCGGCCAGGGCGACCGCCCCTGCGAGCGACGGGGAACCAGGCTCGGAAACGACCACACCCGGCGGCGTGGGCCCAACCATCTCCTCGCGTGGGCGAGCGCCACCCGAAGGGGCCTTGGCGTCGTCCTCCACCCAGGCCCGGCCCACGGCGGCGAGGGCCGCTTCCCAGAGCCTCTCGGGTGGGACGGCCTTGCCGCGAGAAGGCGGCCGGACCACCCGCGCCGGTTTGAACGCGCGAACGAACTTGGGCGCGTATTCCCCGTCGTCGATCAGAATGGGAAAGAAGTGCTTGCCGTCCCATTGAGCGATCGTCTCAAAATAGGTGGCGAGATCGGGGACGAGACAAACTTGATCGACGATCCGGCGATCGGGCCGGCGGGCGTCCCAAACGAGGGCCGCGGCCCGCAGTTCCGAGAGTCTGGGGTCGAAGAGGGAGTCGGGCGGCTTGTATTCCTGAGCGAGCGCGACCCCACCCAAGGCCAGCAGCGCGAACACGCCGAAGAGGCCGGGTTGGATGAGGGGGCCCCGCCTGGATATAATACCTATGGGCCCGATCATCCCCCGGGCCTTCTGAGGGCCCTCTCCGATGAAGCGTTCCGGCATCCTCAATCCGGCGATTTGTTCCTTGCTCGCCGAACTTGGCCACCTTGATGAGCTCTTGATCGCGGATGCCGCGTATCCCTTGCCGCCGGACAGCCACGTCATCGACCTCACGCTGGTCCAAGGGGTCCCCCGATTGCTCGACGTCCTTCGCGCCGTGGCTGAGGAACTGGTCATTGAGGGGATCACCGTCGCCTCCGAAATCGAGGAGTTCAGTCCGCGTTTCTTCCAGGAAATCAAGCGGATCGTCGGCGACGTGGACATCGATGAAGTGCCTCACCATGAATTCAAGGAGCAGTCGCTGGGGGTCAAGGGAGTGATCCGCACGGCCGAATTCACGCCCTATTCGAACGTCCGCATCCTCTGCGGCTGTCCCTACTGACTGGGCGTCCCGCCGGTCATGGGGCGTTCACCCATCATGACGGAAGGGTCGAGCGGCGTGCAATCAAGGTCCGCCGAGCGACGGTCCGGGATGGCCCCGCCCCGATGAGGCGGCGATGGAAAAAAAGCGACGGGGCGGCGCCGATCGATGGATCGACTCGCCCCGTCACTCGGTTTGGGCGTCAGAGCGCCTCCCCAGGTCGCCTGACCAACCCGTCGAGGTAGGGACGTCGCGGGCCCCTTCATCCGCCCGCGACCGTCGTTCGCCTCGCAAGAGAAGCCTAGTCCCAGGGAAGGCCGTGTCAATGTCTCGATCGCACATTCCGATCCGGTCCGTTCGTTGTCCTCAAAGGGCCTTCCAACCGGGCCCGCGCACCACGCGACCCGGCCGGGCGGTCGTGGGCTCGCCGTTCTCCAAGGCGAGCGTGCCGTTGACGATCACATGGTCCACGCCCTCGGCCAATTGATGAGGCCGGTCGTAGGTCGCCTTGTCGCGCACGAGGTCCGGGTCGAAGACCACGACGTCGGCGAAGAAGCCGGGCGCCAAGCGGCCTCGCTCTTTCAGCTTCAGGTTTTCCGCGGGCAGGGCCGACATCCTCCGCACGGCCTCGGCAAGCGAGATCACGCGACGCTCGCGCACGTAATGGGCCAACACGCGCGCGAAGGAGCCGTAGGCCCGCGGGTGCGGGTTCGACTTCAGGAAGACCCCCTCCGGCGCGAGCGAGGGGGAGTCAGAGCAGATGCTCACCCAGGGTCGCGCCAGTTCCTTCTCGACGTTGGCCTCATCCATCATGAAATAAACGGTGCCCACGCGGCTGCCGTCTTCGATCACCAGGTCCACGATCGTCTCCTCGGCCGACTTGCCGCGCAAGCGGGCCACCACGGCAAGGTCCTTGCCGGTGTAGGGCTTCAGGGCGTCGTTCTTGAACTCGACCAGGAGCACGTTCTTGGCGGACCCCGCCGCGTGATAAAGGTTCTCCCAGGTGTCGCCCGGCCCGGCGATCTCGCGGACGACCCGCGCGCGTGTCGCCGGGTCCCTCAGACGGGCGATCCAGGCGTCGAGCCCACCGGCCTGGACCCACGTGGGCATCGCGGCGTCAAGGCCGGTCGCGCCCGCCGTGTACGGATAAATGTCGGCCGTGATCCGCGGCCCTTCGGCACGCGCGGCCTCGATCTTGCGTAAGGCCTCGTCGAGCTTGCCCCAGTTGTCCCGACCGGCCGCCTTGAGGTGATAGACCTCGGCCGGCAACTTCGCCCGCCGCGCGATCGTGATGAGTTCATCGAGCGCTTCCAGGAAGCGGGCCCCTTCACTTCTCAGGTGACTGATGTACATGCCCCCATGCTTTGCGGCCACTTCGCACAAGGCGACGAGTTCGTCGGTCGACGCGTACGAACCCGGCGCGTAAATCAACGATGAGCCGACGCCCAGGGCCCCTTCCCTCATCGCCTGGTCCACCAAGGCGCGCATGCGCTCGAGTTCCTCGGCCGTGGCCGGGCGGTCGTCGAAGCCGACCACATGGGCTCGGACCGTGGCCGCGCCCACAAATGAGGCGACGTTGCACGCCACCCCCCGCTTGCGCAGGGTCTCCAGATATTCGTCCAGCGTCTCCCAGGTGATCTCGTAGCGGACATCGCCTTGTCGTTTGGTCATCTCCGCCTTCAGCGGAGCGTTCCAAGGGCCGTAAGACTCCCCTTCCCCGAAGACCTCCAGGGTCACCCCTTGTCGTAATTCGCTCAAAGACCGTCCGTCGACCATCAAGGAATCGCAGGCCCAACTCAGCATGTTGATGAAGCCTGGAGAGACGGCCTTGCCCCGCGCGTCGATCTCGCGCCTGGCCTTCCCCTCGGCGACCTTACCGACAGCGACGATCCGATCGCCTACGATCGCGACATCGCTCGTCATAGGTGGCCCGCCCGAGCCGTCGTAAACCGTACCGCCCCGAACGACCAGGTCGAACTCTTGCCCCCAAGCGATGGAGAAGGGGCACGCGATGATGCCCGCCACCAAAGCGATAAATGAAGCTCTTGTTTTCATGTGTTGCCCTCGCGAGTAGACCTGTGGTTGTGGACATTGATGAGACGGGACTGGCGGGGGCGAGTCAAGCCGACGGGTGAAGACCGGCGGAAAATGGTCTCGATCGACCCTACGGTCGTGAAGTCTATCCCCGCTTCCGTTACGATCACACGTTCAGACTCACCAAAGAAAACACGCGGGACCCATTGGCGTCGCGAGGTCGTGCTCGCGGCCCGCGATCAACCGCGTCGAGTGGCACACGTCCACTCGGGCCCCCAACGGACCTCTCCCCCGTCGCGAATGTCGATGGCGGGAGGCGGCCATTCCCCATGAGGCACTCGAATCCCATGCGTCGTTCAAGTCTCTTCAAGTTCGTCCTGACCGCCATTGCACTGGCGCCGTGCGTCGGGATGATGCCGCAAAGGGCCCTGGCCCAAAACGTGGCCAAGCCCGCGGCGACCAAGCCTCAAGACACTCAAAAAGCGGCACCGGCCGCGACCCAAGCGACGGATCGCGAGGCCGTGAGCGCGACCATCAAGGCCCTTCTCGCCGCCTTCCAGGCGCGCGACGCCAAGGCGGTCGCGGCCCTCTGGACCGAGACGGGCGAGTTCGTCCGCGACGGCGAAGGCTCGGTGCAAGGTCGGGCCGCCCTGGAGAAGGGGTTCGCCGTCGTCTTCGCCGAAAAGACCAAGCCGCAGGCGTCGATCGAACAGGGCCCCGTGCGGTTCCTCTCCAAGGACGTCGCGGTCAACGAGGGGACCGTGACCATCCGGCACGCCGGCGAGGGGACGGCCCTCACGTCGACTTACAGCCTGCTCCTGGTCCGCGAGGGCCAGACCTGGCGCATCGCCCAATTCCGCGAAGGCATCGCCGAGGAAACCACTTCGCTTCAAGACCTCGCCTGGTTGATCGGCGATTGGAAGTCGGCCGCGGGCGAGGATGCCGAGGTCGTCACCAAGTACTCCTGGGACGAGAACAAGAAGTTCATCCAAGTACGCTTCACGATCAAGAGCAAGGACTTCAGCCGGTCCGGCTTCCAGGTGATGGGCGTCGACCCAGCGACCAAGCAGCTTCGGGTCTGGACGTTCGAGGCGGAAGGGGGCATCGGTCAGGCCGTTTGGGAACGCGACGGCGAGCACTGGACGGCCACCTCCACCGGCACGCTCGTCGACGGCCGGACCTTGACCGCCGTCAACGTCCTGAGACGCATCAACGACGACACGTTCACATGGCAATCCACGCAGCGTCGACTGGACGACGACGGCCTTCCCGACCTGCCCCCCACCAAGGTCACGCGCGTCAAGACCAAATAAACTCAAAGAACATCCTTGAAAGGACGAATGATCATGCGATTCGGAAAAGTCGGCTTGGCGGTGGTGATGGGCCTGTTCGCGATCGCGGCCGAGGCCCAGGCCCAACGCGGCGGTCGGGGCGGCGGCGGAATGCCGCGCGGCGGGATGGGTGGCGGGATGCCCATGAACAACCCGGCGATGAACCGCGGGAATATGGGGGCGATGGGCCCCCACGGCGGCGGAATGCCCGGCGGAATGCAAGGCGGAATGCAGCGGTCGATGACCGGCCCAGGCGGTGGCCAGTATCAAGGCGGCGCGACCTCGGGCACCTATGACACGCGCCGAGGAGGCACGGTCAATTACGGCGCGGCCGGAGTGGGCGGCACGGGCCCCGGGGGCGTCTCGGCCGGTCGCGGCGCGTACGACATTTCCGGCACGACGGCCGGTGGTCGAAGTTACGCCGACGCCGGTCGCGTAGGTGTCGTTGGTGCCGAGCATCAGCACGGCGAAGGTGGGCTGGATGGCGGCGGCCTCTTGCTCGACGAAGCTCGGGGTGCCGCTGATGGTCTTGGCCGCGCTCCAGCCGACGCCGGCCGCGAGCGTCGCGCGGTTGAACGAGGTCACCGAGCCGACCTTGGTCTTGGCGAAGAACGCGCGGGTGGGCTCGAGCGCCGCGTACTTGTCGAGCTTCACGTCGGTGCCGGCGAAG
>CALLYK010000388.1 GCA_937858365.1 uncultured Isosphaeraceae bacterium
AACCGCCGCCGCGCGGGCCGCGACCTCCGCCGCCACCTCCGCCTCGGTCCTCGCGCGGCCGGGCCTCATTGACGGTGAGGTTGCGACCCTGAAAGTCCTGCCCATTCAAGGCGTTGGCCGCTTCGTCAGCCCCGCTGGACATCTCGACGAAGCCGAAGCCTTTCGAACGATTCGTTTCACGGTCGTAAATGATCTGGGCCGACAGGACCTCACCAAACTCACTGAACAGGGCCACGAGGTCATCTTGGGTGGTCGTGTACGTGAGGTTCCCGACATAGAGCTTCTTGGCCACGGAATCGGACCTTCGAGCGAGAGCGTTCTGGCGAGGCTAGCGTGACGGACGGCTAGAAGGACCTCCCGAGAGCGTTCTTCCAGCATAGCCAACGGGCTCGATTTGAACAGCGAAAAAATGTCGGATTCCGTTCACGAAAAGCGGGCCCCACCAGACCCATTCGGGCGCGGCGATCGCGCCACTACCGCCAGCAAGGCCAAGGCGGGGACGATCGGTGCGCGCATCCTCATGTCGGTCCAGTAAACAGTGTGGACTGCGGACAAGGCGAGCACGCCCGCCAACGCGGTCAGTCTGGGCCATTTCCAGGTTCGGCGATTCAGTAACGACCAAGCCGCGGCAAGCCAGAAGGGGACCGTCCAAAGGGCGGTCAAGGCGCGGACCATGCTTCCATACACCAACGGCGAAGGGGCCACGGCCCAGAATCGTCCCAGCCGGCCCAGGGAAGACCTGACGAAATCACGAGGCCTTTCCTGGAGCATCTCCAGGGCCTGGTTGCGCAGGTATCGGTCCGCCTCGGGCTCACTCATCTCCACCGTCTCTTGGCTGATCTTCTCAAACCAAGCTCGCTGGTTGGGCCCGGTCCAGACGGCGTCAGCGGGAGACCTCAGCACGTCCTGGTAGTAGGCTGGATTATTGGCCAGGGCGAGTGTGTACCCGCCATGCGTGGTCGTCCAAACCGGCTCGCCCAAGACGAGGGCGTTGCGAATCGCCCAGGGCGTCATTGTCCCGATGAGCGCCAGGACCATCAGGCCCAACCGCGACCAGTTGGAGGCTCCGCGGTGGAGGGCGGCACAAGTCGCCACGGCGACCGCGACCGCGAGCGTGCTGGGACGGCAAAGGGCCGCCAGTCCGAACCAGAAACCCGAGAGCGCCGCGTCGCGCCGTCGCCAGGTCCCGGAGCGATTGGCGACTGAGAAGAACGCGCCCGTGAGCAGAAACGTGGCCAAGGGCTCGGTCATGACCGAACCGGACCGAACCACCAAGACGGGGTCGAACGACACGATCGCCACCGCGGCGAGCGACTGCGTTGAGTTGGCCCCCCAGAGTCGCGCGGTCCTGTTGGTCAAGAGGGCTGTCGCGGTCCCCAGAGCTGCGTTGAGAAACGCGGTCGCCCAAGGCTGGGCCGACTCAGGGAGGAACGTCCAGGGGGTCAAGACGATCGGAAAAAGCGGTGGGCGATACGCCGTCGGCCTCCCATCCGCGCGGCAGTAGCCCTTCCCCGCGGCGAGCCTTTGCGCCAGGGGCCAGTAGCTGTCGGGGTCATCGAGGGGCCTTCCCGCCCAGGGCGCCGCCAAACCCAAGCGGACGACGAACCCGGTCAGGAAGACCACGACGAGAAGCCATCGCCCACGGGGACCATCGTTCACAGACGGACGACTTCCCGGAGATGAGGCAGGACCCCCAGACACACGCCGAATACGAGTCCGGCCAAGTGCGCGGCGTTGGCGATCGGTCCCAACGAGCCCGTCATGCAAAAGACGAGCCAGATCAGCATCATGGGGGCCGCGCCGGGGTTCAAGCGAAAAACGGAATTGGGCTCGAAGTGCGTCTTCATCCAGGTGTAGCCGAAGAGGGCGTAAACCACCCCCGACATTCCGCCAAAGAAGGGGCCATCCCAGAAGTACTGGACCAGGTTCGAGAAAGCGGAGGAGCCGGCGATGAAGAACGCGAGGCGCCAACTCTTGCGGAGCATCTCGAATTGGCCCCCGAGGTCGGCCAACCAGAACATGTTGAAGACGAGGTGGATGATCCCGAAATGCAGGAACATGGGAGTCACCAACCGCCAGACCTCGCCCTCTCGGATTTGGAAGAGGTCTTCCAAGTTCTCGCGGTATCGCTCGCGATGCCAGAGCCCATCATCGGGGAAATCGGGCCTGACAAAATGCTTGGAGGCGATGGAGAGCCTCGCCTTCACTCCCTCACTGCGAGCATTGTCAAAGACCTGGAGGGTGAAGACGCCCACGCTGATCGCGATCAACGCGAGGCTGACCGGGACCTTACGCGGTGAACGATAGAGCCAGCGGTCTCGAAGATAAACACTCTGGCGCGCGTGTTCGCGTTGGACACGCTCAGCCTGGCGTCTGAGGGACCGGGCTCGGGCCGACGCATCCTCGTAGCGGGGGTCTTCCGGGGCGAGTCGGAATTCATCCAGGGCCTGGCGCGCAGCCGCCACTTTGTCCTCGTCGTGGACCCAGATGATCCAACCTTCCGGGGCCTGATCGACTCGTGAAGTGATCTTCCTCGTGAGGAGATAATCCGCCAGGCGACGGGCTTGCTCCTCAAGAGGAAGGGAACCGATCTGTCGCATGGAGCAACTCACGAACCAGCTACGATCGAGCGAGGGCCAACGAGCAGCGATCATACGCGAAAGAAGACAAGGCTGACAGGGCGGCCGTTCCCGGCCAAGGCTCTTTGGGGCCTTCTTAGATGGACCCCGTGGGGAGCGAACGGACAAGCCGTTCATGCGATGGATCGAGATGTCCGCAATCGTCCCCAAGGCCCTCCCGATCCGACTTGCACCGATGTTAAGATGGATGCCCTGCGTTCCACTGCCCTCCCACCCCTTCGCCGAGCCTTCCCATGGCCGATCGCCCCCTGATCTTGATGCTGACCACGATGCATGAGTCCGGGATGGGGCTGCTTCGAGAGGCGGGCGAGTTGCGGGTCGCCTCGTCGCTCGACCCCGATTCTCTCCGCCGCGAGGTCCGCGACGCCGATGCCTTGATCTTGCGTACCGCCGGAGTCATCGACGCGCCCTTGCTCGATTGCGCGCCTCGACTGCGTGTCATCGGCCGGCACGGGGTCGGTTACGAGCATGTCGATGTGCCGGCCGCAACGGAACGGGGCATTCACGTCGTTACCACGCCGGGCGCGAACACGATCGCGGTCGCGGAGCACGCGATCGCCTTCATGATCGCCATCTCGAAGCACTTCCCCCAACAAACGACCGCACTGCTGGAGGGCCGGTACAACGACCGCACCAAACTTGTCGGGCGCGAGTTGTTCGGACGAACGCTCGGGATCGTCGGGTTTGGGCGGATCGGCCGGAGCGTGGGACGGAAGGCTTTTCAAGGATTCGGGATGCGAGTACTCTACAACGACATTGTGGACCCGCCCCCCGAGGCCGAGGAGGCGGCCGGCTGGGCCCGCCGCGTCGCCCTGGATGAACTGCTTCGCGAGTGCGAGTACGTGACCTTGCATGTCCCCCTGGACGCATCAACCAAACGCATGATCGGCGCCCGCCAGTTGGCAATGATGCGTCCGGACGCGATCCTCATCAACACCTGCCGAGGGCCGGTTGTTGACGAACAAGCGATCGCCGAGGCCCTGGACGGCGGCCGCCTCTGGGGCTACGCGGCCGACGTCTTCGACGTGGAGCCGCCCCCCGCCGACCATCCCTTGATCGGCCGTCCCGATGTCTTGCTCACGCCCCATAGCGCGGCGCAAACGATCGAGAGTCTCATCAACATGTCATCATGGGTCGCGGAGGACGTGGTGGGGGTGCTCCAAGGCAAGCCCCCGCGCAACCCCGTGAACGACCCTAAGGAAGTGGAGGCGGCGCGGGGGAGGCGCCGCCTTTCGACCAAATGACCTTCTTTGAAGTCGGCGTGAGATTCAGCGGATGGCGAAGGAGACCTCGGTCTCGGTCCCGCCGAGGGTCGATTTGAGGGTGCCCTGATACTCGTCGGCGTCGAAGTCGCCGGGCTCGGAGGCGAAGCGAACGGCGGAGGCGTCTTTAGGGGCCGCCTTGGGAGTCAGGGTGGTCGGGGCGATTCCTTCCGGGACGTTGAACGTCGCCGTGACCGCCGAGGGACGCTCGGCCATAGGGGCCTTGCCGTCAGGCCCCAGATAGTAGACGACGAACGACGGCTTGGCCGTCTTCGTCGGCCCGACTCGCTCCACAAGGACCTCGACGTAGCCTTTTTTCTGGTCGGGGAGGGGGAACGCCTGCCCGCCGTGCGGGCCGGTGATCGCCTTGCTGAACTCGGCCTTGATGGTCGGCCCAGAGGGAGAGCAGCCGGCATGCTCGATCGGCAAGAGACCGACGATCAGAGCGAGGACCAACCTTTCGCGGAATGCATGCACGGCGCTGTCTCCTCATGCGAATCAGTAGGCGTCGGAGCTGATGACTTCGCCGCCGGCCCGAGTGCCGACCGCGCGCCAGGTCTGGACGCTCACGGTGCTCTTGACGAACTTCACCGAGGCGTCGCCGAGCAGCACGTTGACGCCGCCGGGGTGCTTACTCCGGGCCGAGACGATCGCGTGCTCGCTGGGGACGTCGGAGATGCTGCTGCCGGCGCCGCAGTCGAACCCGGGCCAGTTCGGCGGTGCGACGTGGTTGTAGAGGCTCGCCACGTACCAGGCGTAGCCCCAGCCGTCGGAGAACTGGAGTCCGAAGCCGCTGCTGGGGGCGTAGCGGCCGCTCTGGTAGAAGACCGACGTGCTGGGCCGAGTCAGACACGCCTGAAAGAGCGTGTTGGTGTCGTTCAACGCCACGAAGGTGGGCGTCCAGCTCACGAAGAAATGCTCGCCTTTGTCGCCGTCGCCGATGCCGACGTTCGAGCCCCGGAGTCTTTCGGCGAAGACGGCCGTGTTGCTCAGGCCGTCGGTGATCTCGGCGAACGAGATGCCGGGGCCCATCGTGAAGGCGCCGTTGTCGGTGCCGGACATCTTGTTGTTGCCGCCCGTCGAGCCCCGCAGGCCGCCGCCCGCGTAGGGCGTGCTGCCGCCGAAGTTGGCGCGGTAGTTGTTCTCGCCGCCCGGCTTCGGGGTGTTGTAAGGGTCGGACGGGCACAGGAACGAGCTGGCCGTGAGTGTGTACGACGTGTAATTGGGCGAAACGATGTTCCCCGAGGCGTCTTGCAACTGCCCCAGGTTCGGCCCGGTGAAATTCAGCGCGTTGAACGCGGCGGTCTGCTCCATGAAGGGCAGGATGTGGCAGTGGACCGAGTAGATGCCGGTCCAGGTGCCGGGCGTGTTGGGCGCGTTGGCCAGACTGTAGCTGGTGTAGGCGCTCGTCAGGATCGTCCCGCTTTGGATGATGTCCGGCGTCATGCGACCGGGCGGGAAGACGTTGTGGGCCGATTGATAGTTGTGCAACCCCAAACCGATTTGTTTGAGGTTGTTGGTGCATTGGATGCGGCGGGCCGCCTCGCGGGCTTGCTGTACCGCGGGCAGGAGCAAGGCGATGAGGACGCCGATGATGGCGATGACGACGAGGAGCTCGATGAGCGTGAAACCCCGTCTTGAGACCCAATCCGATCGCGTCATGGGAAGACTCCGAAAGATGATGGCGATTCACTGACCAGGCCGTTGCCCGTCGGTCTCGGACTCATGATATTCGATGAGTCGACATGGTAACACAAGAGCACCTTCCACGCGAAATCGCGAGTCAAGATCGATTATAGCTACGAGTAAAGACTGGGGCGTATGCCCGTCGGAAGTCCCCTGTTTTTTTCAGGTCTCCGAATGGTCACTGGGAGGGCGCCATGTGCCGTCCGCATCCGTCTTATCCATGAATTCAGCGAGGGCGAGAGTCATCGGCGGGGACAAGGCTTGATCGTTTGGTCTCGGCTGTCAACGGGGGCGATTCACCAGGTCAAACGTCTCCGCGCCGACCGTGCCTGTCAATCGGCCGTTGAGCTCCGTGGCCGAGGGTAAGGTGACCTCGGGCGACTCGAATCGCATCGGCCCCGACGCTTCCGCCGAGCTCGCGGTGAGGGAATATCGCTTACCGTTCTCGTCGGTGAACGCGACGTCGCGAGGGGACGTCGGTGGAGGGCCCGCTCCGTCCAGCGCGGTGAAGAAGGCCACGACTTTTCCCTTGGCCTTGGCCCCTTTGGCTTTGGCGTCGATCGGCTGGAAGACGAGTTCAACCAGCCCGCCGTCGCGCGGGAGCGCCATCACGTTCCCGCCGTGAGATGCGACCTGACCGCCGGCACCGCTTGGGGTGACGGACGAGCCGCCGCATCCCAGAAGGACGCAAGAAAAACAAAACGCGAGCACGGCCGAACGGGCCGTCTCGCAAGGAATCGTGAGCATCGGCGGACTCCTCAAGCCGGGTCGACCCAAGGCCGACCCGGCCCCGTGAGGCAAACGCGATTAGTAAGCGTCGGCGGAGATGACTTCCGCGCCGCCCCGTGTGGCCAGCTTCTGATAAACACCGAGCGCCGCGGTGCCGTGCGCCATGTAGTTGCCGGTCTTGCTGAAAGGCGCGGAAGCCGTGACCGTGCCGTAAACGGCCCCGTCGGGGAGTGAGTCGCCGTAAGTGGTGCCGTTCGTCGAGAAGGTCCAGGATTGGACCGTGTTTTTCAGGAAGCGGACCGAGCCGTCGCAAAGGGCGAAGTTCGCCCCACCCGGGTGCTGGCTCCCGGCGGCCGTCGGGAAGTAGTAGGAGGAATTGCGGATCGCCGTGTTGTTGCCGTTCCCCAGATTGATCGGGTACAGCGCGGCGAAGAGGGTGTCGTACCAGCGGCCGGAGTTCCAGCACCCGTCCGAGGTCGCGTAAGCCGGATCGAGGCGGAAGAGTTGCCCCTTACTATGTTCGCCGAAGAAGAGTGTGTTGCTGGTCCCGTCGGTGACCTGGGCGATGCTCACCGCGCTGTCGTTGAAGATCACGCCGGTGTAATAGGTGAGGATCGACGTGTTCATAAGTTGCGTGTAGCCGAACGTCCATGTCCCGGCGTTGCCCGCGTAACTGGTGAAGGCCTGCGTGAAGGCGGGCGCGAGACCTGGGAAGAGGTTCGGGTCTTCGTTGAAGCTCCAGCCCGGCGAGACCCCACTGGCCGAGGACCGAGTGCTCGGGAAGGCCATCGTTTGGTTCTGCGTGTCGCTGGGACAGATGAGCGAGGAGTTCCGGACCCCCGCGATCGTGATGTTCCCGGCCGCCGAAGAGGTCAAGTTGAAATTGACCGCGTTGTACATCGGCGCCTGTTCCATGAAAGGCAACATGCGCACGAAACAACTGAAATTCTCCGGATATGTGCTCCAAACGCCAGGGGGGTTGTACAGCGTCCCGGAGTAAGAGCCCCCTGGGAAACAACCGTGAACGTCGTGGTAATTTTGGGCCGCGAGGGCGATTTGCTTCAAGTTGTTCGTGCACTGAATGCGACGCGCGGCCTCGCGCGCTTGCTGCACCGCTGGAAGAAGCAAGGCGATAAGGACCCCGATGATGGCAATGACGACGAGGAGCTCGATGAGCGTGAATCCTCGCGTTCTGTCCCGGTTTCGAATGTGGTTCATGGTGCTCTCAAAGAGAACTGGGAAGTCGCGATGTCAAACGACGAAAAACAAAATGCCGGAGACCTGTCGACCCGTCTTGGGTCTGGGCCTTCGGCGATGCCGTCGATTGGCGATCGATCACGGGCGATTATATTCCAAGGCATGTGAAGATTTCGGGAAGACCCGCGGAAAAATGGTTGGCCCGCATCGCATAAACCAATCGACCCTTCTTTCAGGTTGAATAGGACCCGAGGACCCAAATGGCAAACTTGGATGCCTTTCTCCGGACCAATCCACGCGTTCTCCAGGCCGGCCCGGGGCCAATCCTGACCGACGGCGAATGCGTCCTGCATTGGATGCAGCGTGCCCAACGAGGTACCGCAAACGCCGCGCTGAACCTCGCGGTCCATTTGGGAGACACCCTCGGAAGGCCCGTCCTGAGTGTTTTCGGCTTGACCGCCCACTATCCAAGCGCCCAGCGTCGACAGTATCGTTTCCTGGTCGATGGACTGCCGGAGACGGCAACGCATTTGGCGAAGCGTGGGGTGCCCTTCCTGGTACGCTTGGGGCCGCCGGACGAGGTCGTCCTTCAACTCGCCGCCGAGGTCCGGCCCGCGGTCGTCGTGACCGACGAGAATCCGTTGAAGATCGGTCGGCAATGGAGCCGCCTGGTTGCCGATGGGTTGCGATGTGCCCTCGTCGTGGTGGACGCCGATGTGGTGGTCCCGTCGTCCTACTTTCCCCGTGAAGAGTACGCCGCCCGCACCTTGCGGCCCAAGGTCCATCGTCTTTGGGACGAATACCTCCAGCCAATCCCCGACCCCAAGGCGGCCGTGCCGTATCCGAGCGGTCGACTCCCGATTGGTGAGCCGATCGACGCCGACGCCCTGTTGGAGAAACTCGGTGTGGAAGGGATTGGCGAGGCCCCTGACTATCTCGGAGGCACCGCCGAGGCCATGCGCCGACTCCGGCGATTCCTCAGCGAACGACTCGAAGGCTACGCTGCGGAGCGGAATGAACCTACCCCATACCACACGACGGAACTCTCCGCGCATCTTCACTTCGGTCACATCAACCCTCTGACGATCGCCCTGGCGGTGCGCGAAAGCGGTGCGCCTCAAGCCGATATCGACTCCCTTCTGGAAGAGTTGATCGTGCGCCGGGAACTCGCGATCAATTTCGTCGCGCGCAACCCAAACTACGACACGTTGTCCGGCTGCCCGAGTTGGGCCCTTCAAACTCTGGAGAAACACAGGGCCGACCCGCGTCCCCATCTCTACACGCTCGACCAACTCGAATCGGCCGAGACCCACGACCCGCTCTGGAACGCCGCGCAGCGCGAGATGGTCCGAACCGGCCGCATGCACAATTATCTACGGATGTACTGGGCCAAGAAGGTCCTGGAATGGTCGCCCGACGCCGAGACCGCCTTCCACCTGGCGCTCGACCTGAACGACCGCTACGAGATGGACGGTCGCGACCCCAACGGCTACGCGGGCATTGCCTGGGCGATCGGCGGCAAGCACGATCGACCCTGGCCCGAACGGCCGATCTTCGGCACGGTCCGCTTCATGAGTTATGAGAGCACACGCAAGAAATTCGATTCGGCCTCATACATACGCGCGAACGCGCGTGTCTAAAGGTCGGCCGTTTCAAACCGGCGCGCGGCCCAAGTGAACAAGAAGCAGGCCATCACGACGGACGTGACCAGGGCCATTGTGGGATGGAACCGCTGAGCGTGCTTGACCGCCTCGAACTCGGGGACCGTCGCGAACCTCTGGTGACACTCCATCGCATCGGCGAGGATGATCCGGTTCGGCTGTTCGACCGCCGGCGCTGAGTGGCCCGCCGGAGCGGCATGCAGCGCAGGCCAGGCGGGTACGCTGACCAGCGCAGCGAGGGCGGTGGCGGCGGACAGGTCGCCGAGCGACGGCGAGCGCAGCCAGACCGATCCAGACGTGCGAGCGAGCGCGAGGCATGGAACCATCGAGTTCGAGCAGTCTACGCGGCACGACGAATCACCGCCCCCCACGAGTCGTCCCGGACGAGTCCCCAGTACGGCCCACCCTCGCAGACCGGCCCGAGGATGCTCGTCGGCGATGGAAGCCCGCTCGACTCGGACCGTGCAGGTCCAACGCGAGAGATCGAGGCTCCTCGGGGGAGTCGCGCGGGCATCGAGGACCGTCTTCGAGCGCCGCGGACCGCGGGACATCCACACGCGACTCGATGCGCACGCGCTTCGGGCGAAGTACAACGCCTGCGTGTCCAACCCCATCCACCCCTTCCGCCGCTGGTTGTACGGCTGCATCGGCCTGTTCGCGCTCGGCGTCGCCGTCTCCGCGATCCATCCGCGCTACCCGAGCGATTGGCTGCTCGAGAACGCGCTCGCCGGCGCGCTCGTGCTCGGGCTCTTCCTCACGCGCAATCGGTTCCCGTTCTC
>CALLYK010000389.1 GCA_937858365.1 uncultured Isosphaeraceae bacterium
CGGCCCCACCGAGCCGATCCGACGCGCAGCGGGCGAAGCCCTGGCCGAACTCTGGCGACGTGATGAACTCGTCGCCGAAGAAGAGAAGGCGGTCGTCGTCCGCGGATTTGAAGTGAAGTGGTCGATGCGTCGACGCTATCCCCGAGCCATGAAAGCGCCGATCCAGGCCCGCGTTGGGTTCGGCCTGCCGTTCCTGAACGCGGAGGGGCCAGGCATTTCGCCCGATCAACTGCTCTGGTCGCATCGGATCACGGGAGCAAGCCGGGCGAGCTTGGAGGCGTTCAGCGCATGGACGCCTGGTCCCAGGGAGATCGCCTTTGAGTTGGAACCGGGGGATTTCTCGGGTCGCGGTCCGCATCGATTGGTCTTGGAGGTACGCGCGCGGACTTCTCACCCCGACACGGAAGTCGTGGCCGCCGCGCCACCGAGAACCTCGTCGACGACCAAGGACGAAATTGCTGCTGCGGCGGCCGTCGATCGCACACGATCACCATGGGAAGTGGCCTTGCCTCATGTCCCTTTTACCTTCGAGTTCGACGCGGACCTTCGTCCCGAGTCTTTGTTGACACTCCCCGACGAAGACCGAGGGGCGGCGATCACGCGCTTGGTGCGCCTCAGAGCACCCGATCCGGGGCCGAACGACGACGCCCGGTTCATCGCTTTGAGTGGCCACCTCGCGCTGGCGGGACCGCCCGATGTTGTCGTAACTAGGCCACCGTGCGACCTGGCCCATCAGGCGTTCGTCGAGTTCGAGGGGGTCCCAGGTCGTTTCCCGGCCGGCCATGTGGTGGCCTTGAAGGGCCTTGAAGCTCGGTCCCGTTTGCAATTCGGGTCGATACCCATTGAGGCTCCCGGCGAATACCGGATGCGCCTGGCGCTGGAGCCCGACCCACACCTGGGATGGGCCAACCCGGAAGTCCGCTCGGTCTGGCCCACCACGATCGCGACCGAATGGGTTTCCGTGCGTGTGCTTCGCCAATGAACCCGGGGGGGCCCTCAGCGCCCGGCCGGCATCAACCACACGGCCCACTTGCATATGACGCCAAAGAGTCTCCGGTAGCGCTTATGAATCAGGCGATATCGAGAATTCTAGTCTTTGATGGAAATGACGGCCGTGGTGTCGTCCGCCACGGCCGGTAGGAGGGCCAAGCGTTCGCGACCGGCGGCGACCGTCCCCCCTTAGAGGGCTGGTCGCGCATGGGGCAGCTTGAGGAAGGACTCAGCGGCCCCCGAAGTCGCTGGCGAAGGCCCGCGGGTTGAGTTCGGCCCCCGTCGCGAAGCGGGTCAAATCGTCCCAACGCAGCATTCGTCCCGGTCCGAAGACCTTTTCCTTGAGGAACCTGCCGACGGCTGGTTGTCCCACGTAAGTCGCCTTGCCGGGCTCGATGCCGCCGAGCGCCTCGCGGCAAATGGCGTGATGCACCTGGGCCGCGAACAGTTCACCCATCATGTAGTTATGATAATAAGCAGGTGCGGATACGATGTGGACCTTGGCGGCGAAGTCGGGCGCGTTTCGGCCCTCGGGGCGCTTCAGGCCCTGGTACTGTTCGACCAGGTCCCACCAGAGCTTGTTCAGGTCTTGGTCGGGGTTGGCGTACATCGACTTCTCGAAGCGAAGCATCACCTGGCACCAGCGCGAGAAGATCAGCAACTTGTTCCGATGGAGTTTGGCCCCAACTTCGTCGAAAGCCTTGGGGTTCGGCACGGCCACGCCCATCGCCGTCAACCAATCGGCGTCCTTACTGAACTTCTCGAACATCATGGCGATCCCTTCCGTGGTGAGGATGTGGGCCTCGCCTCGCAAGATGTAAGGCAAGGTCGCCGGAATGTTCTTCGAACTGTAAACCGAGTGGCCGAGTTCGTGGAGCATCGTGCCCATCCAGTATTCGGTGGGGACGATGTTGGCCAGGACGCGCACGTCCCCCTCGCGGTCGATGTCGGTGCAGAAGGCGTGCGGGCTCTTGCCCGGCTTCTCGTAGAGGTCGCTCTTGGCGATCACATCGTGGATGGGCAGGCCGATGCCCTGATAGAAGTCGCGGCAGAGCTTGAGGATGTCCACACCCGAGTAGACCGCGTCGAGGTCGGCCTCAAAGACGGCCGGCGACTCCTGGAAGAATGGGTCTTGGTAATGCCAGGGCCGCAAGTCGGCAACCCCCAGACCCAAGTTGTTGGCGATCCGCCCGTCGATTTCGGCCTTGGCGGCGAGGAAGGGACCGCGCGTGAGCTTGTCGAGGTCGTCGAAGAGGGCGACGACCTGGTTCTGGTCCTGCTCGTTCAGGGCGAGCTGCTGGTGGTGGAAGTCGCGGAAGCCGAGTGCCTGGGCGGCCTGATTACGCAGCTTCACAAGTTCTTTCAGGTCGGCCTCGACGGCCACGCCGACTTTCTTGCTCGCCTCCCAGACGCCCTTCAATTCGTTGGAGTCGCGCGACGCCTTGAGTCGCTTTCGGACCTCGCCGTCGGCCAACTCTTGGTCGCCAACGCGGGCGCGGAAGACGTTGAACGCCTTCTCGATCGCGTTGGCTTTGGCCGTGATGGCCTTGAGCAGCGCCGGGTCCACCTGCTTTTCTTGATACATCAGGTAGAGCAGCTCGACCTCGCGGGCGAGCACCTTGTCGGCGATCTTGGCCTCGCGCAGGGCCTTCAACTCGGCGAACTTGGCGGCGTCGGTGAGGGCGGCGTCGAGTTTGTTCTGGGCCTCTTCCTTGGCGGCGAAGTCGGCGTCCTTGCCGGTCGTGTTGGCCACCCACCAGGCGAGCGCCGAAGTGATTTCGAGAGGTTTGACTTCCTTCTCATGACGGGCGACGAACGCGCGGGCGCGGGCCTCGGCGTCCTGGCCGGAGGCGGTGGAAATGCTCAAACTCGTGCCTCCCAGGACGATGAACGCGGCGAGGGTTCGGCTAACGATGGTCATCGGTTCGGGCCCTTCTTGTCCCTTCTTGAAAGACGAATCGAGGGATGATTCTCGCACACGTTGGTCCCGCCCGCCAGCGGATGCGCCGTCCACCAATTCGAAACGGCCGCCCCAACAACTACGTCGCCGAGCCGATGCACGTCGATGACTTGTCGCGGGACATTCGAGCGAACTTTGTCTACGAAGCGATGGGGGTTCTCTTGCGATGACAATCCTCTTCAATCTGACTGCTCTCCTTGTTGACGGGCCGAAGTTAAGGCCATAGATAATACTAAAGTCGAAGGTGGACATCGTGGAATCCAATTCTCGCTGTTTCGTCTAAGACAAATGCGAAGTATGTCCATCACTCGACGCTTTCTATCCCTCAAACAATGACCGATGTTTCAGGAGGACTCAGCAATGTGGTCCACCCGACGGGGTCACTCCTTGGAGTTCATCCCCCTTATCGAGCGTCTGGAGAGGCTTCTCCTCTTGACGGCCGCAGACATCGCGAGTTTCAAGACGGGATATATTCTGGACCATAACGATATTGAACATGCGCATATCTTGACTTGCATGCCCATGTTCTTTTCCTACGACGTTGGCAAGGCGGGTAATCAGTGTGCAGGGGCGCCATGATGACCGACTTTGGCACGGTGGCAACGGCACACGTGGGCCGGTTGGTGAAACAAGCACCTCAGACACCGAGCGGCGCCATCGCCGCGAACCTTGTCCTCCTTCCTCTCACTGCGGACACCTGTCAAACCATCGGTCCGCTCTCCTCTCATAACGGGCCCAAGCCTTTTCGTTCGCGGTCCATATCGGCCCACGGTCGGACGATCGTTGGAGGGACCAACCGATGATCTCATACTTCGTCGTGTCTCTTGTCGTCGCGTCCTTTCCCAATCAGGCAGCCCCCCCACGCGAGGTGCTCAAAGACGATCACGTGTTTTCGGGGACATGGGAACTCGTATCAGAACACCACGACCTGGATCGTCTTCCATCGACTGCCAGGTCTCTCGTGGTCGATGAGGACGGCTGGCGCGAGAAGCGAGGCGAACTGACATTGCATTGGATGCCGGTCAGGGCGGCCGCCCATCCGTACCCGATGATCGACCTGACGAGGGCGCCACCCTACAAGGGACCGTCAGCCATCCACAAGGGGGGAACCGGGGCCCTTCGGATGGCCGGCACGTATCCGGGGATCTACCACCTTGAGGGTGATACCCTAACCATCGTCCTCTACAATCGAGCAGACCCCCCGCCGAAAGACCTCAAACCCGCTACTGGGAGAAACGTTGAGGTATGGCGACGAATCAAACGGGGATGCGGTCCGTCGTCATGATTCCCCTGCATCGCGATTGATTGCGCTGTTGTGTGTCAAGTGAAGCGAGCTAGGGCCCTTCGAGCGATTTCGTGAGCGCGGCCCAATCGAGCCGGAAGCCATGACCTTTCGAGGCGGTCATCTTCCCGCCGCACGCACCACCTTTCTCAATGATCCCATCCTCTTGAACGCCACCGTATGATGGTGGGACAAGAGAAGGAAACGGGAAGGACCATGATGCGGCACGTCGAGCTGAAGGACTACATTACGTCACTGATCTTGCCCACGGTCCGCACGCCCGGGCAGTACGTGGGCGGCGAACTCAACAGCGTCGCCACCGATCACGCGACGGCGCGCGGATCGGTTTGTTTGGCCTTCCCCGACGCCTACGCCCTGGGGATGAGCCATCACGGTTTGCAGGTCCTCTACAGCCTCATGAATGAACAGGGCTGGGCCTGCGAACGGGCCTTCACGCCCTTGCCCGACTTCGAGGAGGCCCTGCGAAAACACGGTTTGCCTCTTTACGGCCTGGAATCGTTCACGCCGCTCCACGAGTTCGATGTGCTCGGTTTCTCGTTGCAGTACGAGATTTGCTCGACAAACGTGCTGACCATGCTCGACCTCGGCGGCATCCCGCTCCACGCGGAAGACCGCGGCGCCGAGGACACGCTCGTGATCGCGGGCGGACCCTGTGCTCAGAACCCGGAGCTCTTGGCCCCCTTCATCGACCTCTTCGTGATCGGAGACGGCGAGCCCAGCTTGCCCGTCGTGACCGAACTCTGGACCGGGATGAAGGGCCTTGGGCTCTCTCGCGAGGAGAAACTGGCAAGAATCGCCGGTGCCGTACCGTGGGCCTATGTCCCCCGCTTTTACGAACCGATCTATGGGCACAATGACGTACAAGTCGGCCTGAGCCGCTTGCGTGACGACGTTCCCGAAACGATCCGCCCCTGTGTCATCTCTTGCCTTGATAGCCTCCCCTTGCCGACGAAGCCGGTGGTACCGTTCGTCGAAACATCGCACGATCGGATCGCGATCGAAATCATGCGCGGTTGTCCCTGGCAATGCCGATTTTGCCAAAGCACGGTCATCAAGCGCCCCTTGCGCATCCGCGAAGTCGAGACCATCGTAGCGGCCGCGCTGGAAAGTTATCGCCAGACCGGCTACGACGAGATTTCGCTGCTCTCGCTCTCCACGAGCGACTATCCGTACTTCGAAAAACTGGTCGAGCGGATGCACGAGACGTTTCGGCCGCTGGGGGTGAATATTTCGGTGCCCAGCCTGAGAGTCAACGAGCAACTCAAGAGCGTGGCCAAGCTGATCGACCAGGACCGCCCTGCCGCCCCCAACCTGACCCAGCTGCTCGGCCGCGCGATCACGCCCGACTACGCCTCGCCCGAGCAGGTGCGCGGCCAGACGGTGACCGTGGCCACCGACGTCTACTCGCTGGGCGTCGTGCTCTACGAGCTGCTCACCGGCGAGCGGCTCTTCGTTGGGGAGACTGACTTCTCGACGTTAGAAAAAGTCCGCAACGTCGAGATCCTCCCGCCCTCGACCTACAACCGCAAGATCCCCGAGGAGCTGGAGCAGATCGTGATGCGCGCCCTGGCGCGCGAGCCCGAGGAGCGCTACGCCACGGCCAACGACCTGCACGACGACCTGCAGGCGTTCATGTACACCAGCGGCGAGTTCTATTCTCGCAAGGAGCTGGCGACGTGGATGAAGACCAACCGGGCCAAGGTCGCGCATCCGGGGATCGGCACGACCGGATTCCGCACGCAAATACGCTTCGCGAGAGATACCGGCCATCTTGGCGACATCTTCCTGTTTGAGCTTGCGCGACTTGCGCAGACTGTGTAACTGCTTGAAAGGCTGTTCCATCTGTTCGCTCCTGCACCTGAGATGGGAAACACCGCCGGGTCTGGACCC
>CALLYK010000390.1 GCA_937858365.1 uncultured Isosphaeraceae bacterium
GACCGGGAAGAGGAGGAAGGAGAGCCGGTCGGCCGGCAGCCGAGGCGGAGCGTAGTGGGCCTTCACATCGGGCGTGTGGCCGCTGTAAACCGACAGGGCAATCGGCTGATAGCGGTCGAGTCGCCATTTCAATCGTTCGAGTTCCTTACGCGCGATCCTCTCGCGACCGAGGTGGGCCGGCGAGAGGTACCTTTCGCGCTGGGGCCTCTCTCCCTCGACGACCGCGTTGGCTTCAAGCCACTTCGCTTTCGCCTCGGCTTCCGCTTGGGCGAGTCCCGCCAATTCCGCCTCGTAGTGGACACGCCGCAGTTCGAGTGATTTCCGCTCCTCGTCGAAGCCACCGCGGTCTTCCACGGGAAGGTACTCGGCTGGCCGATCGGCGATTTGCAGCGTCGCGAAGACCGCTTGGAGGGCGTAGTAGTCGCGCGTGGGGACCGGGTCGAACTTGTGGTCGTGGCACCGGGCGCATTGCAGGGGCTGCGCGAGGAAGGTTTGACCAACGGAATCGGTCACGTCGTCGAGGAACCTCTGCCGGGCCACTTTCGGCACTTCCATCCCGGTCAGTTCCCAAGGACCCATCCGTAAGAACCCAACGGCGATGAGGGCCTCCGGATTGGTCGGGTCGATCTCGTCGCCGGCGAGTTGCTCGCGGACGAAGCGATTGTAAGGTTTGTCGGCGTTGAAGGCGCGGACGACATAATCGCGATAACGCCAAGCCGGGCCGCGTTCGTAGTCATTGGCGAAGCCCGACGAGTCGGCATAGCGGGCGACGTCGAGCCAATGCTGGGCCATCCGCTCACCGTAGTGGGGGGAAGCGAGCAGCCGTTCGACGATTGTGGCGAACGCTTGGTCGTCCGATGCGGGGTCGGCGAGGAAATCTGCGATTTCTTGACGCGTGGGTGGCAAGCCGGTCAGGTCGAACGTCACGCGCCGGAGAAGCGCCCGTCGCGAAGCGGGTGGGGCCGGGGCAAGTCCCAAACTCTTCAGATGCAGATCAAGGAAACCGTCCACGGACGCGGCTGGCGAAAGGTGTGCGGTGACGGGTCGAAATGCCCAAAGATCGGCGACGGCGTAGCGACGATTTGTCCAGTCCGCCGACAACCCGCCGCTCGTTTTGACCACGACCATGTTCGCGTTCACGGCTTCCTTGCCGATGAGCACGTTGAGTTCCTTGATGCGATCATCGTCAGGCCAAGGCGCGCCGGCTGTGATCCAGGTCTTCAACGCGGCGAGTTGGTCGACCGCCAACCTCTCATTCTCTTTGGGAGGCATCGGCGACCAATCTTCCGACGTCCGCGAAGCGGCCAGCCAGAGGGGGCTTTCGATAGGACTTCCGGCGGTCACCGCGGGCGTTCCGCTGTCGCCGCCCATCATCATCTTGGTCCGGTCTCGCAGGTCGAGCCCGCCCTTGAGCTTGTCCGGATCTGCACCGTGGCACGCCAGGCACTTGCTTTGCAGAACGGGCAAGACGTGTTCAACGAATTGCCGATCCGACGCGAGGGCCACGGGGTCCGGCGATTGCGCCGACGCGCCTCGAGCGAAGCAAGCCCAAGCGACCAACGACAAGGCAAGGGTCCGCAAACGCATGATCGGCCTCTCCATCCGGACGACCAAGGTCAGCCGCCGTGTAGGCTACTCAAGTTTGGTCCCTCGGAACATGGTCGCGACCCCGCCGTCGGTTGCGATGCCTCGATCAAATCAGCGACTGACTTGGTTCCGCCTCGCTCAGTGTATCCTGAGTGCGGGCCCGGACCAACGGGTGTCGCGCGGGAGCGATTGGATCGTTCAATTCGAAGACAACCTGAGGAATGTTTCTCACCAAGAGAGGCGGCGCGACCTCCGTAAGCACATTGAATTCGGAAATGTAAAAAAATCTCTTTCTTTGTCATGTCTTCATGATTCAGCCTTGCGTCGGCAAATCGTCAATCCGCCATTCTGAGTGGTCTCAAAACCGTGGCCGCGAATTGCCGCGTGGAAGACCTCCGTGGCCATCCCGAAGCGGCTGTCATCGTGGAGTTCAATCGCGATCGCATCGACCCGATCCAGCCAGTCCGTCTTTTCGCGGAAGACGACGACCTCCGCCCCTTCGATGTCGATCTTCAGCAACGAGATCCGGTCAAACCCCGACGAGGCCAAGAGGGAAGGAATACTCAGTCCTTGGAAGTCGGGCTCTTGATCAGCTTCGCAAGGCACGACTTGGAGCGACCACTCGCGACCGTCTCGATATGGGTCACGTGAGGACCTCAGCGGGACGTTGTGCGACCAGACCCCGGCACGTACGGCTTCCGCTCGTTCCCCATACGCGCGCAAATTGCGCTGGAGCATGGCGAAGTTCCCCGGGTCCGGTTCGATGGCGAGCACTCGACACGAAGGGAAATGCGACAGAAAGAAGGCGGACGAGAAGCCGACGTTTGCACCGCAATCGATCACCAAGCGGACATCTTGCAGGTCACGGAGGGGACCGTATTCGAGGCGGATGAAGATCTGTCGGAAGACGTCGAGATCGGAAGAGCCCATACGGAAAGACAGGGGGTGTTTCGCGTGCCGCGGGTTCAGAGAATAGGTCGCGCCCCGGGACCCCAGGCGCCTCCGGACCTCGAAAAGAAGGCCGCCCCAGAGGCCAAGTTCATCGATCACTTGCATCGATCCCCGACGGGTCTTCTCCAACCACCGACGCAGATCTTGAGGTAAGCGCCTCTTCAGCCAAGACAACACAAGGCCTCCTTTATGGCTTTGAGTTGGCCCAAAGGACCCAAGGGCCTAATGGCCATTGCCTCCATCGTCGGACTCGACCTCGGCAAGTTCAAGAGCGATCCCCGCAGGGATCGCCCTGCGGGCGTTCCCGATGACACTCAATCGCGAACGCTTGACAATCCGCCGCGCGGCGTGCGACCGTACACGTCTGCCTTCATTCCCTCCCCACTCTCCTCGCTTCGGCTCGGTTCGATCCGGATGAAATCGGATCGTCGTTCGACCTGGGGGCCCTCGCCATGTTTCGCAAGCTGGCCGTCCTCCTTTCGGCGCTCGCGTTCACCACGGTCTCAGCCGCCTTGCTCGCCGAGGTCCCGCAGATCAACGGCCTGGGCTCGGCGGGCCTGCAACGTGGGGTCGCCAACAACCTGACCATCAGCGGCGCTAACCTGAAGGGACACACGCGCGTCATCTCCCCCTTCGCACTCACCGCCGAGTACGACGAGACAGATGCCGGTAACCTCAAGGTCAAGCTCACGCCCGCCGCCGACACACCCGTCGGTGTTTATCCCCTGCGCGTCCGCACGGACGACGGCCTCTCGAACCCCCTTCTCGTCGCCGTCGGCCAGGTGCCCGAGGTCGTCGAAGTCGAAGAAAACACCACGTTCGACAAGGCCCAGGTCATCCCGCCCTTGTGCGCGGTCAGCGGCCAGTGCCCAGGGAACGATGTCGATTACTTCAAGTTCCCCGGCAAGAAGGGCCTGAAGATCGTGATCGACGCCCAATGCGCGCGCCTCGGTTCGGGCCTCGACCCGCAAGTGCGCCTGACCACCGCCGGCCGCGCCTTCGTGGCCTCGGCCGACGACACCGCAGGCCTGCAAACCGACGCCCGCCTCTTCGCCGTCTTGCCCGAAGACGGTGATTATGTGATTGAAATCTCCGACTCGAAATATCAAGGGAACAACAAGCCGTTCTATCACTTGCTCGTTGGGCCGATACCGACCGCCGAGGAGGTCTTCCCGCCTGGCGGACAGCGCGGTCACGTGATCGCCGCGCGTCTGAGCGGGGGCAACTTGTTGGTGGCCGCCACGCAAACGGCCAAGCTCGATGCTCTGCCGGGCACCGACGTCGTCCATCCCCGCTTCTCCGGCCGGATCTTCGCCGGCCCAGGGCCCGAGGCGAACCTGGACGTGGAACTACCAGCTCCCCTCGTCGTGGGCGACCTACCCGAGATCGTTGAGCCCCCCGAACCGCCCGCCGACAGCAAGGACAAAGACGCCCCGATTCTGGTCGGGACCCCGATCGTCATCAACGGCCGGCTCGACCATCCCAACGAGAGCGATCGCTATGTCGTGAGCGTCAGCCCTGGTCAGAAGCTGCGCGTGACCTTGCGAGCCGCCGAGATCGGCTCGGCCCTCGACCCTCAAATCCAGGTCCTCGGGCCCAACAACGCGGTGATCGTCTCGGCCGATGATTCGCCCTTGCCGATCTACCCCAACGTGCGCAAGAAGGCCGCCGCCAAGAAGGCGGAGTTCCAGTCCCCCGACGCGACCGTTGAAGTGACCGTGCCCGCCGGGGCCAACGAGATCACCGTCGTCGTGCGCGACCTGGAGGGACGCGGCGGCGTCGGCTACACTTATCGGCTCGCCATCGTCCCTTCGTCGCCGTCTTATGAACTTTGGCTTGATGAGTCGGAGATCAACCTCGCCAAGGGGTCTTCGATCAATGTGTATGTGACCGCCGATCGCGCCGGGTACAACGGGCCAATCACGCTGAGCGTGACCAACCCACCGGCCGGTCTGACCGTTCGTGGAGCCACGATTCCCGAGGGTCAAGCGGTCGGCCTCGTGACCCTCGCTGCCGCGGACGACGCCAACTTCGACATCGCCGACCTCAAGGTCCAGGGAGAAGGCAAGGGCCCGGAAGGCCCCATCGTGCGGACCGCCCGCAAGGCCTTGGTCTTCGGCACGCAATTGACGCCGCCAGGGAAGGTCGCCGTCCAAGCGGCCTTGCCCACGGCGCTCGTCGGCCCGGCGCCGATCGCCTTGAACGCCCCCGCCGAGCCGGTCGAAATCGCCCACGGAGGCGAGGCGAACGTGCCCGTGAAAGTGAAGCGAGGGGAAGGGGCCGATGCCGGCCTGGGGCTGGCACCTCTCACGGCGCTGCCCAAGGGGGTCACGATCGCCGAGGCGAAGGTGGCCGACAAGGCCGACGAAGGGAAGGCCGCCTTCAAGGCCGACGCCGACGCGCCCCTCGGTCCGCTCGTGGTCGGTCTGGAGGCGAAAGGGAAAGTTGCCGGCAAAGACAGGACCTACGACGTTCCCTGGATCACGCTGCAAGTGGTGCGACCAATCACGGTGGAAATGGTCACGCCTTCCCTCGCGGTCCAGCCGGGGGCCACGGTTGAACTCAAGGGAAAGATCGTCCGCAAAGGGGGCTTCAAGGACCCGGTGACGATCAAGGTCGACGGCCTGCCCAAGGGGCTCAAGGCCGACCCGGTGACCCTGGAAGGGGAGGCCGTCGAGTTCGCCCTCAAGGTCGTCGCCGAGGCCGACGCCGCCGATGCCAAGGCCGACGCCAAAGTCGCACCCGCTTTCCAAATCAACAAGAAAGACTACGCCACACCGCCGACCGCAGTCTCCGTGCAGGTCGAGAAGAAGTCGGCCCCCCCTCAATGAGCAGAAGGGACCACACGATGCTTCGTCAAACGCTCGTCATCCTGGCGTTGGCCGTCTCGTCCATACCACTCGCCGCTCGGGCCGACGACCCGCCCGCGCCCACCCCGGCGGCCGGCACGGTCAGTTTCATGAAGGACGTGGCCCCCATCCTCGTCCAGAACTGCATTGCCTGTCATAACCCGAAAAAGAATGAAAGCAAGTATGTGATGACCACGTTCGTCCAGCTGGCCAAAGGGGGCCAACAGGGCGAGGGGATGACGCTCGAACCGGGCGACCCGGACTCCAGCTACTTCGTCGAACTGCTCCGACCCGACGGCGCGCCCCGGATGCCCTGGAAGCTCGACCCGCTGCCCGCCCAGCAAATCGCCCTCATTGAGACATGGGTCAAGGAAGGAGCCAAATATGATGGGAAAGACCCGGGCGAAGACTGGGTCACGCTACTGAACAAGACCCGCGTCGTGACCGTGCCCGAGACCTATCCCGCCCCCATGCCCATCACGGCCCTTGCCTTCACCCCTGATGGCTCTTCCGTGGTCTCGTCGGGTTATCATGAGATCAATGTTTGGAAGCGGGAAGGAAGCGAGCCGCCCCGCCGGGTGCGCGGACCGCGTGAGCGGACCTACGATGTGGTCTTCAGTCCGAACGGCCAGTGGCTGGGGGTGGCGAGCGGCGACCCCGGCCAGTTCGGCAAGGCGACCCTCTTCAAGACGACACCCAACGGCGAGGCCAACGAACCGCGCGAACTGGTCGAATCGGCCGACGTCGTCTTCGCGGTGGCATTCAGTCCCGACAGCAAGAAGGTGGCCGTGGGCGGGGCCGATCGAGCGATCCGCGTCTTCGAGGTCGAGACGGCCAAGCTCTTGCTTACGATCGAGGACCACGCCGATTGGGTGCTCGACCTGGCCTTCAGCCCCGATGGCACCAAGCTCGCGAGCGCCGGTCGCGACAAGACGAGCAAGGTCTTCGATGTCGAGAAGAAGGAGAGCCTGGTGACCTTCCCCGGCCATGCGGAGACCGTTTACGCAGTGGCCTGGTCGCCCGACGGCAAGACGATCGCGACGGCCGGCGGCGACAACCAAATTCGCCTCTGGGACCCCGCGAATGAGGCGAAGCAGACCCGAGCGATCGGCGGTTTCGGCGGTGCCGTCTTCCGGGTCTTCTACCATCCCGAGGGGAAGCAGCTCATCGCCTGCTCGGCCGACAAGTCGGTCCGGACGATCGACGCGAGCAACGGAAACGTGATCAAGAAGATGGACGGCCACCAGGACTGGGTCTATAGCGTGTCCCTCTCGCCCGACGGGAAGACGTTGGCCTCGGGATCATGGGACGGAGAAGTCCGGCTCTGGGACGCGGCCGAAGGAAAACCCCTGGGGACGATCCTGGCCGCGCCCGGCCTGAAGGTCGCGGGCAAGTAGGCCGATCGCTTTATCCGCTTCCTCGAACGAGCTTGGCACTGCGGTCATCGCGGTCGATGTGCCGCAAGAGATCGTGCGGATGGCGGGCCTTTGGGCCGACGCCACGCGGCTTCGTCGGGTCAACCGAGCAGTTGCTCCCGGCCAGCGTGGGGAACGATGTGAAATTCGAGCGGATTGGGGATCGACGAGCTTATCATTGGACCGAAGGCGAGGAAATCCAGGAGGCCCCCGCGCCTCTTTCGCCTAACGCCTTCCGGACGGTCCTGGCGAGTCTCCTCGCGCGATGCGACCAGGGGTCTCATGGGCCCGTCTCTCCTTACAGCGGCGAGAGTGACTTCTTCTTGGGACCATCTGAAGTCCTTCGGCAAATTCACGAACACGACCCAGGTCGAAGAACCAGTGCTGTGGACTCGACCGTTGCCGAGGCCGAACACCCTCAGGAATGGGCCAGGAATCACTTTCCAATTCCAAGCGGGCTTGAGGGTGGCCCGGGTAGTTCCATAAGAGTATGACTTTGCCGAACATGAACTTTATATTCTTGTATAATTTCACAAATAATTTTAAAATATTGTGTGAAATTTTATTATATATTAGAAACAAAAAATATTTTATTTTACAAATAAATAACATATAAAAATTAAACAATCGTATAATTTTCAAAGATCTAAGAAGCAGGCTTTGATCTTTCGCCGCCCAAGTGGGGCCAACGTGGGCCCCAGCGTCGCGTCGGGCAGCCGGGAGGGCGGGTCTGGTGTCGGGTCGTCCTCTGAAAGATCTCGGGAGGATGCCAGCCGCTTGAAATCCTCGCCCCTCTCGGCGAACCTGGCGCTTATCACCGGACCGAGAGGGACGAGTCATGTCGATCGTTTCGGGCATCCGTGGGACAGCCTTGGCGGGACTCACTTTTCTGCTCGCCCTCACCCCTTCGTTCGGGAGCGGGCCGATCGCGGGGAAGCGCGTGGTGATTGTCTCGGGGCCTTCCCAGCACCCGCCCGGCACACACGAATCGGCCGCCGGGGCGCGCGTCTTGCGCTCGTTGCTCGCGGGCGTTGACGGCTTCGCGCCCGATGGGGTCACGATCCTTGAGGAGTGGCCGGCCGATTCGACCTTTCTGAACGAGGCCGACGTGTTGGTCTTCGTCGGCGACGTATTCCCTGGTGAGACCCTCAAAGACCCGGCGCGCGTGAAGGCGGACGTCGCCCGACAAGTGGCCCGCGGTTGCGGAGTGGTCTGCCTGCACTACGCCACGGGCCTGCGCGCGGCCAACGTCCCGGAAAATGGCGAGCACCCGTTGCTGCACTGGATCGGCGGCTATTTCGCCAGCAACTGCCCGCACCACAAGTCGGTCGCGCGGGTGGTCACGGCCACGCTCACGCCCGAGCCGAACGAGCATCCCGTCCTGCGCGGTTGGAAGGCGTTCACCTGCGAGGACGAGCCCTATTGGAACAACTATTTCGGCCCCAACGGCATGGCGCCGAACGTGCAATCTCTGGTGACTGCGATGCTCCCGCCCGAGGGGCCCAAGAAAGAAACGATCTGTTGGGCCATCGAGCGGGCCGACGGCGGTCGTGGTTTGGGCCTGGTCATGCCCCACTTTTATCGCAACTGGCGCGATGACGACCTGCGCACACTGATCGTCAACGCGGTCGCCTGGGCCGCGAAACTGGAAGTGCCCGCGGACGGCATCAAGACCCCCCGACCCGACCTCGCCCGCTTTGGTCCCGGGTCGGTCGAGCCCCAGCCCCCGCAACCTCCCGCCGAGAAGAAGACTGAGAAGAAGAAGAAGGCCCAGCCCCAACGTTGACAGGTCGCGTCTTCGGCGACGCGACCGCGATCGTCCCTTTCCGATGACGGCCCCATGCGTCGGATTGAATCATGCGTGGTCTGGGCGCTCGCCGCCTTGGCCCAGTTCGTGTTCGGGTCCCCCGGCTTGGCGGACGACGGCCCCACATTGAGGGTCCTTCAGGAGGACCACCCCAGGGCGTACTATTTCCGGAGCTCTAAGGCCCTCGCCCGGCAGGGCCGCGTTTCCTACGAGGACTGGGAGTCTTGCTTCAGTCGCCTGATGGGCGTTTGCGGCAAGGCCATCGATGAAGGAAACCCCCGGAAACCTCGGGCGCTGCGGCACCTTCTTCACGCGATCCAAGAAGGACCATCCCGAGAACTCGCACTCCTGCACTACAACGGCAACGCCCG
Organism: uncultured Isosphaeraceae bacterium; assembly: GCA_937858365.1. Taxonomy (GTDB): domain Bacteria; phylum Planctomycetota; class Planctomycetia; order Isosphaerales; family Isosphaeraceae; genus CALLYK01. The sequence goes on from CALLYK010000390.1 coordinate 8,981, forward strand.
CGACCCGCGTCACGATGCGCAGGACTTCTTCGCCGGGCATTGGCTCTATTTCAATGGGGCCACCGTTCTCAGCGACGTCCCCGCCGAGGAAGGAGAGACAGACTTGCGCGTGGAGGACCCGTGCCGCTTCCGAATGAACATGTGACGATACAAGGAGTCGAACGACGAGATCGGCCTCTGTCTTCTCGGTGACGAGGGCAAGCCCGACTGGCGTCAGAGCGAGCAAGTTCGACTCGTCGGTGTGGACGTCTCGAATCGGACGATTCGCGTCCAGCGTGGCTACCTGGGCACGAAGCCGCGCGCCCTGGGATACTCCACCTCCTCGGCCTCTTGCTCCCCAATCCTGAATCAGAACAGTTCGTGCCGGGGTCCATTCAGTCGTGGTCCCCGAGGGTAAAAAGGTCCAATAAGGCCGAATTGGTGGGGCTTTTTGAGCGTGTTCGCCGGGGTTGACGGTGATCTCCAAAAAAAGTCCCTTCGCGCGGTCCAGAATCCGGTCCGTTCCGTCATTAGTCGGTAGAGGACTCTCGTCTCGGGTCTCGGTCGATGTGCGCCCTTGACTTCGCCTGACCGCGTGGGGAGGTTGGACCATGTTCGGGGACCGTTGGGCCGACGACCTAACATGTCGGCGTAGCCCCCTTTCGTGAGACCACCCCATGAGTGACACCCGCGTCTCCGCCCCAACCTGCAGCCCCGCGATGACGGCCGCGCTGGATAGGTTTCGGACGGCCCTCTCCGCGTGCCGGCGCGGGGACCACGCCCCGTCGATCGACGACTTCATCCTGGCGGTCCCCGAGGAAGAGCGTCCCACGGCCCGCTCGGCCATGCAGGCCCTGGCGCGGGAACTGGGCGACGCCACGACCGACCCCGACGGCTTGTCCCCCGACCCAGCGTCCACGCTCGAACTCCCCACGGGGGTCGCGACTGTCCGGCAAGTGAGCAACCTGGCCTCGTCGGCCGAGACGGTCGACCACATCGCGGCCGACCCGAACGCCACCGTTGATCAAGGCTCGTTGCCCAGGCCCTCGGTGGCCGCCACCCAGAGGGCCACCGCCGACCCGGACGCCACCGTCGATCAAACTGAAGAGGCGGGCAAGACCGTCACCCGGCAGGGTGAATCACCACGGGCAGTCAAACCAGGTCGGCGCGCCGTCGGGACCTTGCCGGGCGGGATCGCCGGCTACGAGATCTTGGGGGAACTTGGTCGGGGCGGCATGGGGGTCGTGTACAAGGCCAGGCACGTCGAACTCGACCGTGTGGTCGCCTTGAAAATGGTCCTCGCCGGGGCCCACGCCTCGCCCGGACAGCTTGAGCGCTTCCGCGCCGAGGCCCTGGCCGTCGCCAAGCTGCAAGACCCACGGATCGTCCAGATCTTCGACGTGGGCGAGCACGACGGCCTGCCCTATTTCTCCTTGGAATTCGTGGATGGCGGCAGCCTTCAGGGCAAACTGGAGCGCAAGCCGATGAAGCCTCGCGATGCGGCCGAGTTGGCCGAGAAGCTCGCGCGGGGCATCGCCGTGGCCCACGATCGCGGCATCATCCACCGCGACCTCAAGCCGGCGAACATCCTCCTCACGCCCTCGGGCGAGCCGAAGATCACCGACTTCGGCCTGGCCAAGCAGCTCGAAGACGAAGAGCACCAGACCGTCACCGGCGCGGTGATGGGCACGCCCAGCTACATGTCCCCCGAGCAAGCCTGGGGCCGCACCGCCGAGATCGGTAAGCCCGCCGACATCTACGGTCTGGGCTCGATGCTCTACGAGTTCTGCACGGGCCGGCCCCCATTCCAAGGCTCCAGCACGGTCGAAACGCTCGACCTGGTCCGCAATCGCGAGCCCGTGCCGCCCAGCCAACTCCAGCCCAAGCTGCCCGTGGACCTGGAGACGATCTGCGTCAAGTGCCTCCAAAAAGAGCCCCACCGACGCTACGAGACGGCCCACGCGCTGGCCGACGACCTCCGGCGTTTCCTCGAGGGCCGTCCAATCCTGGCCCGACCCGTGTCGGCCCCTGAGCGGCTCTACCGCTGGGCCAAGCGGAATCGAGGACTTGCTACGGCGATAGGAGCTGCGGCCGTCTTGCTGGTCGCCGTAGCGGGTATTTCTACAGGCGCCGCGATTGGTTTTCGCAATTTGAACGGCCAACTCGAATCGTCGAACTCGAACCTCTCAAACGCAAACGAGGCCCTAGCGGCCAAGACCAAGCTGGCCGAGGAGAAGGCCGCCGGCGAACTCAAGGCCAAGCTCGAGGCCCAGGAAAACGAGAAGAAGGCCAACGAGGCCCGCGAGTTGGCCCAACAACGCGAGAAGGACGCCAAGAACGCCGTGCAGGCGGCCCTGAAGCAAAACGCCCAGGCCGTCGAGTCGAACCGCTTCCTCACGGTCCTCGCGTTCGACCGCTTGCGCGGCATCCCAGGCACGGCCGCCGTGCGCCGTGAGCTACTCGACACGGCCGCCAAGGGCCTTCTAGGCAACATGCAAGTCCACGACGAGTTGAATGGTGTTGTTGCCGGACTGAACCCGGCCGACCCGACCCTCGCCGAACGGACGCTCGCGGGCATTTATCAGCGCAACGGCCGGATGTTCCTCGACGTCAACCGCGTGGCCGATGCCCTCGCCCAGTTCCAGAAGATGGAGGCGATCGTCGCGGGCCTGCGCGAGCGCTTCCCCAACGAGATGACGTCGCACCGCAACTTCGCGGTCGCCCAGAACAACCTTGGCGAGGTCTATCTGGACCGCTTGGGAGACGCCGAACGCGCCCGCGACTACTTCCTCCAAGGACTCGAGGCCCGCAAGAAACGGGACGAGATCGCCCCCAACGACGACAGTAAGCTCGACCTGGCCTCACAACACGGCTACTTGGCTCGCATCGAGCTGACGCTGGGCAACCCCGAGAAGGCGTGGGGCCTCTATCAAACCGAGTCGAAGTATCGCGACATGCTCTCGCCCGCCTACGCGAACGTGCTCGAACGCCGTCGCGAGCGGGCCGGGATGCTGGAACGCATGGGGGAGACCGCGCTGCGATTGGGTCGCAAAGAGGACGGGTTGAAGCTCTACGGCGACGCGGCCAAGCTGCGCGAGGAAATCTCCCGCGAAAACAAGGACCCGGTGACGCTCCGCCACGATCGTTGGGTCCTGGTCCATCGCCTGGGCGACGTTCAGATCATGTTCCTGAATGACGCCGAGGGCGCCTTGGAAAGCTACAAGAAGGCCGTCGATCTGGCCCGTTCGTGGCTGAGCGAGTCGCCCGACGAACCGCGGGCCAAGAAGGACCTGGGCAGTTCGCTTTACGGCGTGGGCACGGCGCAAGACCGCTTGGGCCGTCGCGAGGAGTCGGCCGCGGCCTACGCCGAGTGCTTGAAGCACTGGCGGGAGCTCGCGAGCAACCCGGCCGCGCGCATGGAGGAGATCGACATCATGCTCGCGCAAGGGCGCGACGGGAACCACGCCGAGGCCGCCAGGCTCGCCCAGGGCCTCATCACCGTCCCGCCGCAAGACGCGCGGAACTACTTTCAGGCCGCTTGCGGTTTCACCCTGGCGGCGGCGGCGGCCGAGCGCGTCGAGCCGGACAAACCCGAACTGGCCCGCGGCTATCGCGACGAGGCCCTGAAGGCCCTCGCGTTGGGTCTCAAGAACGGCTGGAAGGACCGCGTCGCCCTGGACCACGACCCCGACCTCGACGCCCTGCGTGATCTCCCCGAGTTTCTCGCGCTTGTGAACGAAAACGACCTCCATGCCCAGAAGACGCCATGAATGACGACTTCCACGGCCTTCTGATGCATCACCTCGACGCGAGACATGAAGGTGTCGTGACAAACCACTTCGTCCGAGCGCTTTTCGGAGATTTTTGTTGATTTCACCTGGGACAAACACCATGTTGGGGGAACTCCACTTTGGTCCCCCAACGCGAGCGACAAGCGGGCCGCGAGACGGAAGCGAACAAACCGCCCCTAGCTTGGTCCGCGGCCTTCAGGGATGATCGCATCCAACAAGTGACATAAATACACCGTTTGAGACGGACGCGATCGTCGTTCGTCCTCACTGGCCGATCTCGCACCGAGCCTTCACAACCGTTTGAGGAGTGGCCGATGTCCTGGTTGAATCGCGGCGGCATGCGGAAGCGGGACAAGTTTCAGCGGACAGTGCGAGTCGGCAAGGTGCCGTCGGGACTTCGCCGTCAATTCCGGCCTGACACGTTCCTCTCGCCGCTCGAGTCGCGGACCTTGCTCGCGACCTTCACGGTGGTCAACACGGGAGACAACGGCGGCATCAATCCGCTGCCCCTGGCGGGCACGGGCACGTTCCGTCAGGCGATCGTGGACGCCAACTCCACGGTGGGGGCCGACACGATCCAATTCGCGATCGGCGGCGGCCTGCAGACGATCGTGCTCAATTCGGCTTTGCCAAGTCTGTCGGAGTCGGTGATCATTTCGGGGCCCGGGACTTCCAGCCTGGCGATCGACGGCAACAACGCGTATCGGGCCTTCAGCGTCTCATCCGGAGTCAGTGCGGTCATCACGGGAATGACCCTCCAGAATTCCAATGTCGGGACTGCCGATGCCTTCGCAAGTTACGGGGGCGCGGTACGCAATTCCGGTTCGCTCGCACTGAGCCAGGTCGTTCTCTCAGGCAACAGGGCAGCCCGCGGCGGTGCCGTCTACAACGAAGGCACGTTGACGGTCGATCAGAGCACCCTGACACTAAACAACGCGGCGATTACGGGTGGCGCGTTGGATAACTATGGATCTGGGACGGCCAACACTTCGATTTCCAATTCGACAATCAACAACAACACCGCATCGTACGGCGGAGGTGTCGGAAACGACAATGGTAACTCAGGTGTTGTGTCCTTGACGAATGTGACGGTTCACGGAAACACGGCAACCGGCAATGGCGGTGGCCTGGTTGGAAATCGGTTTTCCTTGCTGAACAGCACGGTCACCGCGAATAGCTCGCCTTGGGGCGGGGGCATTCTTGTTGGTCAGGTACTGGACCTCAACAACTCGATCGTCGCGGGCAATTCGGCAACGACCGCCAACGACGTGGGTGTTGCAGGGGGAACCGCCGCTGGTTCCTTCAATCTGATCGGCGACAACTCCGGTTCCGCCGCCTTTTTCACCAATGGAGTCAACGGAAATCTGGTTGGGACTTTGGCAAGTCCCCTCGACGCCCGACTTGGCCCCTTAGCACTCAACTTTGGGACCACGAAGTCGGTTGCTTTGCTTTTTGGAAGTCCCGCGATTGATGCGGGAAACAGCGGGTTGGCTCCCGCCTCGGACCAGCGCGGTGTGGCACGCGTGGGGACGGCGGACATCGGGGCCTTCGAAACGGATCGGAACTACTTCCTGGTCGCCAACGTCAACGACACGGGCGCGAAATCTCTCCGCAAGGGCCTCAGCGACGCCAATTCGACGACGAACCTGGCGGCCGGCCCTGATGTGATTCAATTCGGCGTGGGTACCGGGTTGCAGAACATCGCACCCCTGTCGGCCCTGCCCAACATCACCGATTCGGTGATGATCGATGCCACGACCCAGCCCGGCTACGCGGGCACACCACTGATCCAACTCGACGGCGTGAACATCGCGGCTGCGACGGACGGGCTCTCCATCAACACGAACAACTCGGTGGTGAAGGGGCTGGCGATCGGCCGGTGGAGCTTCGCCGGGATCATCATCAACGGCAGCAACAACAGGGTCCAGGGGAACTACATCGGCCTGGCGGCCGACGGGACGACGGTCCGGGCCAACACGAGCGGCGGCGTCTGGGTCTACTCAGGCAACAACAACGTGATCGGCGTCGACGGCGACGGCACCAATGACACCGCCGAGGGGAACGTCATCAGCGGCAACACGTCCGCGGGTGTTTATCTGCAAGGAAGCGACAGCGCGAACGTGATCGCGGGCAACATCATCGGTCTGAACGCGGCGGGCACGGCGACCGCCGGCACGCAGCAGTTCGGCGTCTGGATGTTCGACGGCTCGGTCGTGGGCACGCGGGTCGGCACCAACGGCGACGGCGTGAGCGACACCCTGGAACGGAACGTCATCTCGGGGAACACGAACTACGGCATTCGGATCGACGGCGCCCCCAACTCGGTGATCGCGGGGAACCTGATCGGCACGAACGCGGCCGGCACGGCGGTGATCAGCGGCGGCCAGGCCGGCATCAGCCTGGGGACCGGCACGCAAGGGACCCGCGTCGGCACCAACGCCGACGGCACGGCCGACACGCTGGAGCGGAACGTGATCGTCGGCGGTCTGGCCAACGTCACGGGGGCCAGCTTCGGCATTCTGATCTCGGGCGCAGGCACGACGGGCAACAAGGTCGCGGGCAACTACATTGGTGTCGGTCCTGATGGGACGACGGCGATGCCGAATGGGGAGGGCGTATGGATCGAGCAGGGCGCCACGGACAACACGATTGGCGGCACCACGGCGGCCGACCGCAACATCATCAGCGGCAACGGCGGCGGCGTGCTCATCCGCGGGACTGGTACGGACAACAACCTCGTCCAGGGGAACTTCATCGGTCTGAACGCCTCCGGGACCGAGCCGATCATCGGTCAGGTCGGATGGTACAAGGGTAACGAAAGCAGCTTAGACGCGACCACGAGTGGGCAAATAGGTAAGATATCCGACGATACGTTACTCCTGTTTGCTGATGGAAAAGTCGGCAGGTGTTTGAGCTTCAATGGTTCCGGCCCACTCTACACGTCGCGTACCGTGTCCTACGCCACCGGCGCTAGCTTCGACATGTGGATCCAGACGTCGAGCCCAGCGGGCACTCTGACGGCTGATGGCGGCCAGGGGACCGATCGGGGCATGGGTCTGTTCGTCGAGGGGGGCAACCTCGTCCTGAGCGGCAGCTACGGGACCGGCACGCCGAACTTCACGATCACGGGCCCGGCCGTCGCCGATGGCCTATTCCATCACGTGGCCGCGACCTGGACGGGCAACACCACCGCCAACGGCGTGAAGCTCTACCTCGACGGCGTGCTCGTGGGGCAGGCGACGGCCGTTTCGGCGATCGCCACTGGGGGCAACACATTCGCGATGGGCGGACACAATTCGCTTCCGTATTCACCATTCACGGGCCTCCTGGATGAGGTCGGCATCTTCAATCGGCCCCTCACGGGGGCCGAGGTGGCCTCGATTTTCAATGCCGGCAGCCAGGGCAAGGGACTGGGCAATGATACTGGCGTCCAGCTCGACTCAGGGGCCACCGGCAACACGATAGGTGGTGCCACGGCCGCGGCCCGAAACGTCATCTCGGGGAACAAGGACGCCGGCGTGGTAATCGATTCATTCACGACCGGGAATGTCATCGCGGGAAACTTCATTGGCACCGACGCGGCCGGCACGGCCGTCGTGGGCAATGAGCAAGGTGTGTACAGCATTGGCACAAGCAACACAATCGGCGGCCTGACCGACACCCCCGGCATGGCCCCCGGCAACCTGATCAGCGGAAACGGGGTCAATGTCTGGCTTTTCGGGACGGCGGACGTCGTCGCGGGGAACCTGATCGGCACCGACCTCTCCGGGACGATCGGCTTTTGGAGCAATCGTCAGGGCTACGGCGTGAGCATCAACGCAGGCGTGAACAACACGATCGGCGGTCTGAGTACCCAGGCGCGGAACGTCATCAGCGGCCAAGACGTGGGGATCACGCTGTACGTGGGGGCCAGCGGCAACGTCGTGCAGGGCAACTTCATTGGCACGGATTCGGCGGGAACGAGTGCGGTTGCCAACGGTACGGGTGTCTGGTTTCTATCTGATGCCTCGAACAACACGATCGGCGGGTCGACCGCGACCTTCGGCACCGGCGCGGGGAACGTGATCTCGGGCAACACGACAGGGGTGCTGGTCCAAGACTCGGGTACGACGGGCAACAAGGTCCAGGGGAACATCATCGGGGCCAACGCGGCGGGCACGGGCGCGGTCGCCAATGATCGCGGCGTCCTTTTCGACGTCGGCACGTCGGGCAACCTCATCGGCACCGACGGCGACGGCACCAACGACGCCACCGAAGGCAACCTCATCAGCGGTAACACGGGTGCTTTCGGCTACGGGGTGCATTTTTCCCAGAGCAGCAATAACGTCCTCGCGGGCAACTTGATCGGCACGAGACTGGGCGGCGCGATCGCCTTGCCGAACACGTTCGGCGTGGTGGTCAACTTCAGCTCGACCAACAACCGCATCGGCACGAACGCCGACGGCACCAGCGACACGTTCGAGCGGAACACCATCAGCGGCAACTCGAACGCCGGCATCTGGGTCGCGGCCTCGTCGGCCACGAAGATCGCGGGCAACTACATCGGTGCGGACTCGTCGGGGCTGTCGGCGGTCCCGAACACGACGTACGGCGTCCTTCTCAATTCCGGAGCGTCGAACAACACCATCGGCGGCGTGACCTCGGTCGCTCGTAACGTCATCAGCGGCAATACCGGCTCGGGCGTCTCGATCACGGGCGCCTCGACCACGAACAACCTGGTGGCCGGCAATTTCATCGGCGTAGACCAAGGAGGGAACACTCAGCTCGCCAACGGCGGCTACGGCGTGATCATCTCCGCGTCGGGGGTGGTGTCCAACACGATCGGCGGCCTGACCGGCACCGTTGGCAACCCCGCTCCCGGCACGGCCCCGGGCAACGTCATCAGCGGCAACACGAGCTACCAGATCTGGCTCGCCTCGTCGGGCCAGACGGTGCAGGGCAACATCATCGGCCTCGGGGCAGACGGCTCCACCGCGATCGGCGCGTCGTCGGCCGGGCTGGGCGACTCGGGCATCAACAACAGCCTGATCGGCGGTAATGACGCTCGGGCGCGAAACGTCATCGGCGGCCTCACGACCCCCATGTACCTCGGGGCCGGCTCGGGCACGCAAGTCCTGAACAACTACATCGGCACCGACGTCGGCGGCACGCTGAATCGGGGCGGTCAATCCTACTTCTACGGCACCACCAACATCGCCTTCGGCGCGGCCGGGGCGGGGAACGTCTGGGTCGGGAGCAGCGGCACCGGCTACACCATCCGGGGCTACGGCGACGGCTGGTCGTTCAAGGGGAACCGCTTCGGCACCACGGCCGACGGCACGGCCCCGCTCCTCGGCTTCTCGGGCGTCATCAACACGCAGGGGAACAACGTCACCGTCGGCGGCACCGCGGCCGGCGAGGGGAACCAGTTCGCCGACTCGCTCGCCATCCGGAACGGCACGAACGCCACGGTCCTCGGCAACACCTTCGGCCTGAACGCCGCCGGCAACGCGGTCCTGACGGGCTCGACCGCGTCCCTGGCCTTCTACCGGTTCGGCTCCGCGACGGTCGGCGACGGCACGGCCGCCGGCCGGAACGTCTTCGCCAGCGCGAGCTCCTATGCCGTCGTGGACGAGGGATTCGGCGCCGACGGGAGTTCGATCCGGGGCAACTATTTCGGCACCAACACCGCCGGCACCGCCACCCTCGGCTCGCTCCAGTACGGCGTCTGGGTCGAGGCCTCGGCCACGAACACGACGGTCGACGGCAACGTCGTCGGCAAGGCGTCCGTCGCGGGCGTCTTCATCGACGGCAACCACACCCCGTTCGCCCTCCCCGACACGGGTGTCGCCTGGTTCAAGGCGGAAGGGAACTTCGCCAACATCGCCGACTACCAGACGTCCGGCGCGGCGTTCGGCACGGTCTCCTTCGGTAGTGGAGTGGCCGGCGGCCAGGCGTTCCAGTTCAGCCGGACCACGCCCGGCTACGTCCGGTCCGAGCACGCGGCCAGCTACACGCTCAACGCCACGGCGGTGACGGTCGAGGGCTGGGTCAACCCAGCGAGCCTGCCGACCGCCGGCCAGGAATACTATATCGGCAGCAACAACGCCGCGAGCGACCCGAACTACGCGCTGTTCCTGACCAACACCGGAGTCAACGTCCGGCTTGGTTTCCGATATCACACCACCACCGGCTCGCAGACCGCCACCAGCGCCGCGCTTCCCTTCGGCACCGGCGCCTTCCACCACGTCGCGGTCACGGCCGACGGGACGAATGTCAAGTTCTACGTCGACGGCAGCCTGTTCGACTCGGTGGCCGTGGTCGGCACGCCGACGACCTACGGCACCAATAACGCCGGCGACCCGAACATCCAGCTCTTTATCGGCGGCGGCAACTCGGGCGCCTTGACGTTCGACGGCAAGGTCGACGAGTTGGCCGTTTACAACCGCGCCCTCACCGCCGCCGAAATCAACCGGATCTTCACCATCGGCGGTGCCGACAAGGGCGGAAGCTGGACGCGCAACACGACGATCACCGGCAACATCATCGGCCTGCTCGCCGACGGCACGACCGCCGGCGCAGTCACCGGCGACGGCATCCGCATCGACAACAGCGAGTCGAACACGATCGGCGGCACGACCGTCGCGGCCCGCAACGTCATCGCCAAGGCCGGCGGCGACGGCATCAAGCTCCTCAATAAGTACGCCCGCTTCAACGTCATCAGCGGCAACTACATCGGCACCGACGCCACGGGCGCCAACGACCGGGGCAATACCAGCTACGGCGTCGAGTTCACCACCAGCGCCGCCGGCAACACCATCGGCGGGCTGACGGCCACTCCCGGCACGGGCGCGGGCAACGTCATCAGCGGCAACGACGCCGGCGGCATCCACCTGCTGACCGCCAACAACACGGTGCAGGGCAACATCGTCGGCCTGACCGCCGCCGGCACGGCCAAGCTCGCCAACACCGGCCACGGCGTCCACGTGCAGGACGACGGCAACATCATCGGCGGCACGGCGGCCGGGGCGGGCAACGTCCTCAGCGGCAACACCCAAGACGGAGTCTATTTCGGCGGCGTCCTCACAAGCCTGACGGTGCAGGGGAACTTCATCGGCACCGACGTGACCGGGACCGCGGCGCTGGGCAACTCCAACGACGGCGTCGAGGTCGTCAACTCCAGCGGCGCCCTGATCGGCGGCCCGACGGCGTCGGCCCGCAACGTCATCTCCGGCAACGGCGTGATGGGGGTGCGCATCGCCGGCAACCTCCGCAACGGCAACACGGTGCAGGGGAACTACATCGGCACCGACGTGACCGGCGCCGTTGCCCTGGGGAATGCCCAATACGGCATCCAGGTCCTCAACAACTCGAACAACGTCGTCGCCGGGAACGTCGTCAGCGGAACGACGGGCGCCGGCTCCATCGGCATCGACATCATCGCGACTGCCGGCAGCATGACCGGGAACGTCGTGCTCGGCAACTTCGTCGGCACCAACGCCGGCGGGACGGCCGCGCTGCCGAATGCCAATGTCGGCATCTACGTCGAGACCACCGGCAGCGGCACGCTGACGAACACGACCATCGGAGGCACCACGGCGGCCGACCGCAACATCATCAGCGGCAACGCCGGCAACGGCGTGCAGATCTCGGGCGCAGGCACAACGGGCACGCTGGTCGAGGGCAACTACATCGGCACGAACGCCTCGGGCGCCGAGCCGATCGGCGGCCAGGTCGGCTGGTACAAGGGGGAGCTCAACGAGTACGACGCGACCACCAATGCGCGAATCGGCTCCTATTCCACGACGTCCGTCTCTTTCGTCACCGCCAAGGTGGGCAGCGGCTTCAACTTCAACGGCACCGGCCCGGTCGCCACGTCGCGGACCGTTTCCTATGCCACGGGCGCGAGCTTCGACCTTTGGTTCCGGACGTCCAGCGCCTCGGGCACCCTGGCGGCCGATGGGGGCGTCGGCACGAATCGCGGCATGGGCCTATTCGTCGAAGGGGGCAACCTCGTCCTTCGCGGCAGCGATGGCACCGGCACCCCCAACTTCACGATCATCGGTCCGGCCGTCGCCAACGGCCTTTTCCACCACGTCGCCGCGACCTGGACGGGTGACACTTCCGCCAACGGCGTGAAGCTCTATCTCGACGGCGTCCTCGTGGGCCAGGCGACGGCCCTGTCGGCGATCGCCACCGGGGCGAACTCGTTCGCGATGGGCGGACACGGCACGCTGCCGTACCCGCTGTTCACGGGCGTCTTGGATGAGGTCGGCCTCTTCAATCGGCCCCTCTCGGGGCCCGAAGCGGCCGCGATCTTCAGCGCCGGCGGCCAGGGCAAGGGCCTGGGCAATCGCGGCGTCGGCGTGAAGCTCGACTCGGGCGCCACGGGCAACACGATCGGCGGCACCACGGCGTCGGCCCGCAACGTCATCTCGGGGAACGCCCAGGACGGCGTGCGGATCGCCGGGATGACGGCCAGCGGGAACGTTGTCGCGGGGAACTTCATCGGCACCGACGCGGCCGGCACGGCCGTCGTGGGCAATGACCGCTGGGGCGTCTCCAGCGACGGCTCGAACAACACGATCGGCGGCCTCACCGCCACCCCCGGCACGGCCCCGGGGAACGTGATCAGCGGCAACCCGATCAACGTCCAACTCAGCGGGACGGCGGACGTCGCGGCGGGCAACCTGATCGGCACCGACCTCACCGGCACGATCGGCCTCTGGGGCGGTCGCCAGGGGTCCGGGGTGAGCATCGCGGGCGTGAACAACACGGTCGGCGGTCTCAGCACCCAGGCGCGGAACGTCATCAGCGGGAACGGCACGGGGATCGGCATCGGCGGCGTGGGCGTCAGCGGCAACGCCTACCTCAACAACTACATCGGCACCGACATCACCGGCGCGGTGGGCCTGGGCAACGGCGGCTACGGGGCCTACTTCTACAACACCGGGGCGAACAACACGTTCGGCCTGCCGGGCGCGGGCAACGTGCTGGCGGCGAGCGGCTCCTACGGGATGCTCGTCGCCTTTTCTCCCAACCTCACCATCCAGGGGAACAAGATCGGCACCAACGAAGCGGGCACCGCCGCGCTGCCGAACAATCCCTACGGCCTGGTGCTGACCTACGTCGACGGCATTCAGATCGGCGGCACGGCGGCCGGGGCGGGGAACCTCATCAGCGGCCACTCCGGTACGGCGATCGACCTCAGCTCATCGACGGGCGCCACCATCCAGGGGAACAAGATCGGCACCGACGTGACGGGCACCGTCAGCCTGGGCGGCGGAGGGGGCATCTCCCTCTCTCGATACACCACGGGCGCGACGATCGGCGGCACCACGGCCGCGGCCAGGAACATCATCAGCGGGCTCTCCGCCCAAGGGATCGTCTTCAGTGGCCACGGCAACGAGAACAACGTCGTCATTGGGAACTACATCGGCGTGGCGGCCGACGGCGCAACCGCCATGCCCAACAACTCCTACGCGGGCGTTTATGTTTCGGGCTCGGCCCGCGACAACACGATCGGCGGCACGGCCCCTGGCGCGAAGAACGTCATCAGCGGCAACAACACCGACGGCGTCAAGATCGACGGCACGGGATTGCCCGATTACACGCCCGCCTACTACAAGGCCGACGGCAACACTCAGAACACGGCCGCCACACCGGTTGGCTCGGCGACTATTCTTGGCGGCGTCACGTACGGGCCCGGCAAGACCGGTCAGGGGTGGCGGTTCACGAATACGGTCGGCCAGCGGGTGACGCTGCCCAACACCGCCGGTTACCTATCGTTGACCACCGGCACTGTCCAATCTTGGATCAACCTGAACAGTCTGCCGGCCGCCGGTACGAGATTCGTCGTGGCCTCGCGGGGCTACTCAGCCGCGCCGGCGAGTGAGAACTTCGGGCTCTATGTAAACGAGAACGGCGGCCTAACGTTCCGCTGGCACAACCCGGCGATCGGCGGGGGAGGCTTCGGTCAAGCCGACTCGACGGCCGGCCTCCTGACGACGGGCACCTACCATCACGTCGCCGTCACGATCGACGGGATGTACGTCAAGTTCTTCATCGACGGCGCGGCGGCGGGCCAGTCCGTCATGGTCGCGCCACTCGTCGTCACGGCCACGGGCGACGTCGAGGTCGGCGGCCTGGCCAACGACCCGGCCACGCGGTTCGATGGTCTCATCGACGAGATGGCGATCGGTTGGTACCCGCTGGCTGCCGACGACATCGCGCGGATCTACGCGAACGCCGGCCAGGGGACCGACCTGGGCGGCAGCGGCACCACGGGCATCGTGGTGCAGGGGAACATCATCGGCCTGAACGCGTCCGGGACGAGCGCCGTGCCCAACACGGCCTCGGGCGTCTACATCACGAAGTCGAGCGACAACACGATCGGCGGCACAGCGGCGGCCGTCACGCGGACGATCAGCGCGGGGGGCCTTCTCGGCACCGGGCGGGTGCCTCAGGGAATCGTCACGGCCGCCAACGGCGATCTCTACGTTGGCTCGTACGACACCGGCAACCCGATCGGCAACGGGCAGGTCTTCCAGGTCAACCCCGTCACCGGCGCGCAATCGCCGGTCGCCTCGGGCGGCCCCTTGAACATCATCGGACCCATGGCGCTGGACGCCTCGGGCAAGCTGATCGTCGTCGACGTCGATACCTCGGGGCCTGTCTGGGTCTATCGCCTGGTGTCCATCGACCCGGCGGTCCCGGGCGGCAACCCGACCGTGCTGACCACGACCGGGGCCTCCTGGTCGAGCCTGTACGACATTCAGCGCGAGCCCTCGGGGACCTTCGCGCTGGCCGACGGCGACGGCGGCAAGATCCTTCGCTTCGACGCCGCGACGGGAGTCGTGACGACGATCGCGTCGGGCCTGCTCGGCCCCACATCGCTGGCGATCGCCCCCGACGGCACGATCCATGCGGTCGACCGGCAGAACGGCGTGCCCAACAGCGCGCGGGTTCTGCGAGTCCATCCCGTCAGCGGGCAAGCGACCGTCACCAGCCAGGGCGGATACCTCTACGCGCCGGCCGCCCTCTTGCTCTCGCCGCGCGGGAGCCTCTACGTCGTCGACTACCAGAACACCGCCGGTTTCCCCGGCCGGGTTTACACGATCGACCCGTCCAACGGCGCGCAGGCCCTGGTGATCGAGAATGGCTTCGACCCGAATTACGTCACGATGGGGAGCACGGGCGACATCGTCTTCACCGACTACGCGGCCGGCTCGGTCTCCCAGCTCCTTCTCAACCCGGCGCGCAACATCATCAGCGGCAACGCGAGTCAGGGCGTCTGGATCGACGGGGCCGGCAGCACGGGAAACCGAGTCCAGGGTAACTTCGTCGGCATCAACGCCCTCGGCGCAAAGCCCATCGGCAACGGGGCGTTCGGCATCTCGATCACCAGCGGGGCGTCCGGGAACACGATCGGAGGCACGACCGCGGGGACCGGCAACGTCATCAGCGCCAGCGCCAACTTCGGCGTCTTCATCACGGGCGCTACCTCGGCTGGAAACCAGATCGAGGGGAACTTCCTCGGGACCGACGCGACCGGCGAACGGGACCAGGACGTGCTCGGTCAGTCGTTCGGGAACACCCATTGGGGCGTTTGGATCGAGGGGCCGAACAACACGGTCGGCGGGTCGGCGGCCGGGGCCGGGAACCTGATCTCGAACACGAGCGGACCGGGCACCGACCGCGGCGGCGTGGCCATCATCGGCGGCGACGCGAGCGGGAGCGTCGTCCAGGGGAACATCATCGGCCAGAACGCGGCCGGCACGCGGTCCCTCGGCACGGCCGGTGGGGCGGTCTGGGTGTCCGGCGCCGCGGACGTCACGATCGGCGGCGCCGCTTCCATCGACCCGACGACCCACAAGTTGACCGGGGCCGGGAACCTCCTGTCGGGGATGGCCCCGAACGCCGGCTGGACCGTCTTATTCAACGACGCGCAGAACGCCGTCTTCCAGGGCAACCTCGTCGGCCTCGATTCGACCGGGACCCAGCCGGTCGATTTGGCCTTCGTCAGTGTCGTGGTCCAGGGATCGTCCACGAATGCGCGCATCGGAGGCCCATCGGCGGCGCTACGAAACGTCATTGCGAACACCGGGGTCGGCATCAAGATCAACCCGGGGAGTGACAACGCGCGCATCGAAGGGAACTACCTCGGCACGGACGTGACCGGGACGAACGCGATCACTCCGGTCGGCGGAAACGTCAACGGCATCGAAATCGTGTCCGGTGTCGCGGGGACGACGATCGGCGGGTTGGCCACCGGCGCCGGAAATTTGATCAGCGGTTGGGGTGTGGCCGGCGTCGTCGACGGCGGGGCGTCGGGGACCATCATCCTGGGCAACAGCATCGGCACGAACGTCACCGGCGCAACGCCCATCCCGAACGTCACCGGCGTCAACCTGAGTGGGGCCTCCGACACCCGGATCGGCGTGGACGCGGGGGCCCGTGAGGTTCTCGCGTCGAACGCCTTGACTCGTGCGGGAGGTCTCGCCCGCGCCGGAGACGGCACCATCTTCTACGCGGACAACGATTTCTTCAGCCAGACAGCTTGGGTGTACCGATTCGACCCGGCAACGGACCGCCTACGCACTCTTCTGGCCGGCTTCGCCTATCCGTTTCGACTCAACGGCCTCGCGTTGGACAACGCCGGGAGCCTGATTGTCGGCCTCATGAATGATGCGTCGGGGCTTGGCGGGTTGCTCCGCATGGACCCGACCACGGGCAACTACACGACGCTCTCACCCGTGGGCACGTTCGGTCCAATCGCCGCAATCTCGGTGGACCCCGTGAGCGGCGATTACTACTTGGCGGACCAGGACCCGAGCACGGGGAACGGCCGCGTCGTCCGGGTCGACCAGGCGACCGGCGCGATCGTCGGTCAGACCGAGGGCGGCAACTTCAACACGCCGTCCGACCCGAACGGAGTGCCCAGCGGTCTGACCTTCAACCAGAGCGGCCAGCTCTTCGTGTCGGCCTCGTCCGACCCCGGCGGCCCGCAGAGGATCGTCCGCATCGCCCCCGCCACCTTGACGCAGACGCTGGTCTTTCAGGACACCACGCTTGACCCCTTCGGCGCGATCGCCGCTCAGTCCGACGGAAAACTCCTGGTCGCCGCAGGCGCGGGCATCATCCGCGTGGACCAGGCGACGGGCGCCTGGACGAACGTCTGCGACTTGAGCGATCCCCCGTTCATTCATCTTAGTGGTTTCGCGATCGAGTCGGACAACACCCTGATCGCGACCTTCAACGGCTTCATCGGCAGCGGGCGACTGGACCGAGTGGCCGTCCGGTCCGTCGGCAACCTGATTAGCGGAAACACCGGTGCCGGAGTGAGCGCCCAATACTCAAGCGGCGTCGTCCTCGCGAGCAACTTCATCGGCACCGACGCGGCCGGTGGCGCCGCGGTCCCGAACGGCGGCGTCGGCGTGGTCTTAGGTGTGGGCAATACGGGCTGGACGATCGGCGGCGTTACGGCGGGCGCCCGGAACGTCATCAGCGGCAATGACGGCGGCGTCGCGATCACGCAATACGGTAACTCCTTCAACGTGATCGCGGGGAACTATATCGGCACCGACGCCGCCGGTCTCCACGCCATCCCGAACGCTCGGGGCGTCGCGATCGACGGTCAGAACAACCCGAACAACACGATCGGCGGCGCGTCGGCCGGGGCCCGGAACCTGATCTCCGGCAACACCCGCTTCGGCGTCTGGCTGTACACGACGAGCAACCAGACCGTCATGGGCAACTGGGTCGGACTCGACGCCACCGGAAACGCGGCCATCCCCAACCTGGAGCACGGCTTGCTCCTGTACGACGGGACCCACGATTGCAGCGTCATCGGCAATGTCATCAGCGGCAACTCCAGCGGCCTCACGTTTATCTACAACGCTAACGCCAACGTCGTCCGCGGCAACCTTATCGGCACGAACTCCGCCGGCACGGCGGCCGTGCCCAACGTCGTCGGGATCTCGGTCGTCGAGGGCTCCGCGAACAACACGATCGGCGGTCTCACGCCGGCCGACCGGAACGTCATCAGCGGCAATACCGGCGTGGGGGTGGGCCTCGGCGGGGGCGACTACTACCCCGACGCGCCCAACAACCAGGTCCTAGGCAACTACATCGGGACGGACGTCACGGGGTCGCTCCCGCTGGGCAACGTCTTCGGCGTCAGAATCGACGCCAAGCCCTGGGGCGATGTCAACGGCAACGTGATCGGCGGGACGGACCCGGGCGCCGGGAACCTCATCAGCGGCAACACGACGGGGATCGGCCTTTACGGCACGTCGACCTCGTATGTCAGCGGGGGCGGCATTCTCGGCAACTTCATCGGGACCGACGCGACGGGCTCACAGCGCGTGCCCAACGTGACTGGGATCGAAGTGGGCGACGGCCGCGTGAATGTGCCGATCGGCGGCACGGCCCCCGGTTCGCGCAACATCATCAGCGGCAATACCGGAAGCGGACTTTTCCTTTACGCGTCGCCCGGCCCGATCCGGGGGAACTCCATCGGCACGGACGTCACCGGCACGAAGGCCGTCCCGAACGCCGACGGCATCAGTACCCTGAACGCCATCGGCGTGACGATCGGCGGCACTCAGCCCGGAGAGGGAAACCTGGTCTCGGGGAACTCTAGGGCCGGCCTCTATCTGAACGGCGCCTCGACGGCGTTCGTCGCCGGCAACGTCATCGGCCTGGATTCCACGGGGGCGAAGGCCTTGCCCAACCAGAGTCACGGCGTCGCGGCCTTCGGCGTCGGCGGCCAATACACGATCGGCGGCGGAGCGCCGGGTTCGCGCAACGTCATCTCGGGCAATCTCGGCTCGGGGATTGCGATGCAGGTCCTGGGCGGGTCGAGCGTCCTGATCTCGGGCAACTTGATCGGCACCGACACAGCGGGTCAGAAGGCGGTCGGCAACGCGGTCCAGGGGATCGACGTGGCCCCGAGCACCGGGACCATCACGATCGGCGGCACCGGCCCGCTGGCCTTCAACGTCATCTCGGGGAACGCCCGGAACGGCATCGCGATCGCCTCGGGCAACGTCACGGTCCTCGGCAACCGGATCGGGACCGACGCGACCGGCAGCTTTGAAATCGGCAATCTGGGCGACGGTGTCCATCTCACGGGGTCGGCTGCGGCCGGCGACCTGATCGGCGGGACGGCCCTCGGCGCCGGGAACTTGATCTCGGGCAACCTCGGCAACGGCATCAAGCTCGATGGCGCGAGCGGCGTGCTCATCCAGGGGAACTTCATCGGCACCGACCTCAAGGGCATTAAGGCCCTGGGCAACCAGGCCCACGGCATCCACGCGTATTACTCGCCCAACAACACGATCGGCGGTCCGGCCGCCGGGGCGCGGAACGTCCTCTCGGGCAACGGTTACGAAGGGATCGCGCTGGAGGGTCTGACGCCGACCGGTCTCTACACAAGCGCGGCCTCGGGTAACCGGGTCCAGGAGAACTACGTCGGCACCGACGTCTCGGGCACGGCCGCGTTGCCGAATTCCGGCTTCGGCATTTACGTCCAGGCGCCTTCGAACACGCTCCTGGGGAACACGGTCGCGTTCAACGCCACGACGGGCATTAGAGTCGTGGGCGGCACGGGCAACCGGATCAGTCAAAACGCGATCTTCCGCAACCGGGGCCTCGGCATCGACCTGGGCAATCCCGGCGTGGGCGGCACCAGCGGCGTGAACAACGACCAACCCTTCCCCGTGATCTCCGGCTTCACCGTCAACGGCCCCAATGTGGTCGTCACCGGCGCGGTGACCGCGGCGCCCAACACGACCTACACCATCGAGCTGTTCAACCTCGACTCCCTCAACACGGCGACGATCTTCACTCAGAACGGGCTCATCTCCGCTTACGGGGAGGGGCGTTATTTCCTGGGCGCCACGAGCGTCACGACGGGGGGGGCGGGGGTCGGGGCCTTCAGCGTCACGCTGCCCTTGAACGGTCGCGCCGCACGCTTCCTCACGGCCACCGCGACCGACCCCTCCGGCAACACTTCCGAGTTCTCCCTCGACTATGGCATCAACCGCGCGCCGGTCGCGAAGGCCGGCCCCGACCGTACGGTGAACGAAGGGGCCGCCACGTTCCTCGACGCCCGCGCCTCGACCGACCCCGACGGCGACGCGCTCGCCTACACCTGGGACTTCGGCGACGGCTCGCCGACTGTTACGGGCGCGACCCCCGTACATCGCTTCTATCTGCCCGTCGGCACGAACGAAACGTCGCACACCTACACCGCGACCTTGACCGTGAACGACGGCTTCGGCGGCGTGAGCACGGCGGTCACGCACGTGACCGTCCTCAACGTCGCCCCCGTGTTCATCGACCAGTCGTTCGGCCCACCCTCCGTGATCGTGACGCCGGACACCCCCGCCGACGGCTTCGGCAACAGCGTCGCGGCCGTGGACGACAACATCGCCGTCGGGTCCGCCGCCTCGACCGTCGGCGCGCTGGCCGGCGCGGGCCTCGTCCGCCTTCATGATGCGACGGGCCTTCTCCTACGCGCGTTCCAATCGCCCGCCCCGGTCGCCAACGGCGCCTTCGGCACGTCGGTCGCGGCGGTCGGTAACAACCTGCTCATTGGCGAGCCGGGCGCCAACGGGACCGGCCTGGCCTATCTGTTCGACGCCAACCCCGACAGCCCGACCTTTGGCGCTTTGCTCAAGACCTTCGCCGACCCGACGCCCCAGCCGGGGGACCAGTTCGGCCTCGCCGTCGCCGCGCTCGGGACCAAGGTTCTAGTCGGCGCGCCCGCCGCCGGCATTCCCGCCACCCCGGGCCTGGGCCACGCCTATGTTTTCGAGGGCAACCCCAAGGCCCCCGACTTCGCCAATCCAGCGCCCCTGCTCACGCTCAGCGACCCGCTCCTGGCCCTCGGCACCCGCTTCGGCGCCTCGTTGGCCTCCGTCGGCGGCGACGTCCTCGTGGGCGCCCCCCGGGCGTCCGACGGCGTGGGCGCCGCCTACCGCTTCCGCGCTACCGACGGCGCCCCGCTCCAAGGCTACTTCAGCCCGACCGGAACCTTCGGCATTGCCTTCGGCCAGGCGGTCGCGGCCGTCGGCGAAAACGTCCTGATCGGCGCGCCGAACGAAGACGGCGGCGCCGGGGCGGCCTACCTCTTCGTCGGGGCCAACCCGGCCCCCTTGATGACCTTCGCCCAGCCCGATAATGGGGGCGGCCTCTTCGGTTACGCCGTCGCCGGCACGGGCACGACCGCCCTGATCGGCGCTCCCTTGGCCACGCTGGGCAAGGCGAGCGCGGGGGCCGCGTACCTCTTCGACGCAGACCCGGCCTCGCCCACCTTCGGCCTGCCCTTGACCTCCGTGCTGGGACGGACGCCGACCCCGGGCGACCTCTTCGGCGCGGCCGTCGGCTTCAACAACCTCGACCTCCTCGTCGGCGCTGGGGTCAACGCCGCGCTGGCCCCCCAAGGCCAAGGCGCCGGCGCCGTGTACGACTTCCCGCAAGACGCGCCGGTGACGATCAGCTCGCCGGTGAGCTTCGTGATCGACCCGGCCCACGCCTCCGTCAACCTGAGCGGGACCTTCTTCGACCCGGGGGTCGCCGAACCTCACACCGTGCGGGTCGACTGGGGCGACGGCTCGGCGTCGACGACCACCGTCGTCCCTGGCGGCGGCTACGCCTTCTTCGCCTCCCACGCCTATTTGCAGGACTCGGGCGACAAGCTGCCGATTACGATCACGGTGGACGACCGCCACGGCGGCCGGGCGACGTACACCCAACTCGTGCGCATCAACCCCGTGCCCGTCACGATCAACCCGTTGCAGTTCTCGGCGAACCCGATCAACGAGAACGACACGGTGCAAGTCACGGGCGGCTTCGCCGACCCGAACTCGACCAACCCCCACACGGCCGTGATCGACTGGGGCGACGGCACCGACCAAACGATCGTCCAGCTCGCCGCGGGCGTCTTCACGTTCCATGGCTCGCACAAATACCTCGATGATTCGGCCGCTGGGCCGAGCTACTCGGTCGTGGTCACGGTGAGCGACAGTCAAGGAAAGATCGCCGCCCTGACCTCGCCGATCACCGTGCGCAACGTGTCTCCCGCGCCGACGTCGTTCAGCCTGGACCGGACCACGATCACCGAAGGGGGCGCCGTCAAGGTCACGGGCGCGTTCACCGACCTCGGCACGTTCGACACGCACACGGTCGGCATCGACTGGGGCGACGGCTCGCCGATCACGCCGCTCGTCCTGCCCCTGGGCGTGACGACTTACACGGCGTCGCACCGCTACCTGAACAACCCCGCCGGTCAGCCCGTCGGGGGGGCCTTCACGATCACGGCCACGATTGCGGACAAGGACGGCGGGGTGGGCCAGAGCACCGCCTCGGTCGTCGTGAACAACGCCCCGCCTACGGCCGTCATCCGCAGCGACCCCGCGCACCCGCCGATGAACGGCACGTTCACGTTCCTGTCCCGGCCCTCCGACCCCGGTTCCCTGGACACGCTCAGCTACGCGTGGACGGTGAACGGCATGCCCTTGCCGAGCGAGACCGGCCCGACCCTCAGCCTCCAGGTCCCCCAGGGCGGCCCCACCAACATCGGCCTCACGATGACCGACAGCGACGGCGGCGCCACGTCGGACACCGTCCAGGTCCGCGTGCTCACTCCCAACCCGGACAATGTCACACTGATCAATCCGCCCGGCGTCAGCCGTTTGATCGTCTACGGCCTGGGGGCCCCCACCGGGACCGGCGACCGCATCGACGGAAGCGCGCTCACGATCCCCGTCGAAATCGAGGACGACGCACCGGGCAACCACACCCTCATCGGCGGCTCGGCCGACGACGTGATCGTGGGCGGCCCCGGCAGCGACAGCCTCATCGGCAACTCCGGCGCCGACTCGCTCTACGCCAACCACGGCGACGACTATTTGCGGGGCGGGTTCGGCAACGACTGGTACGTCGTCATCCCCGGCAGCAGCCCGGTGCTCGACGAGGGGCTGACCTCGGGCCTCGACCCGAACCGGACCGACGACCAAGGTCCAGTGGTCAACACGGTCGACTTCAGCCAGGCCGAGACCGGCTTGACGTTCGACCTGCGGATCAACGACGGTACGCCTCAGCACGTCGATCAGTTGGCTGGCCGCGACAACACCGTCGCCATCATCGGCAGCTTCGACCAGATGATCGGCTCGAAGCTCGGCGACGTCCTTTACGCCAACTCTTCGGGCAACACGCTGGTCGGCGGCGGCGGCTCCGACATCCTCTACGGCGCCTCGGGCGGCGATTCCCTCGTCGCCGGCTCGATGCCGGGCGACCCGGGCACAACGGGCACGCCCAACACGCTCATCGGCGGCGGCGGCAACGACATCATCTACGGCGGTCTGGGCGGCGACTCGATCCTCGCGTCGGGTGACGGCAGCAACACGATCGTGGGTGGTGGCGGCAACGACGTCATCTACGGCGGCCTGGGCGGCGACTCGATCCTGGGCACGGGTGACGGCAGCAACACGATCGTGGGTGGTGGCGGCAACGACATCATCTACGGCGGCCTGGGCGGCGACTCGATCCTGGGCACGGGTGACGGCAGCAA
>CALLYK010000391.1 GCA_937858365.1 uncultured Isosphaeraceae bacterium
TACGAGTCAGACGAGGTGCTTTCGCTGGACCGCGTGCCTCAAAGTCTGCTCGTGGTGGGCGGCGGCGTCATCGGATGCGAATACGCCAGCATGTTCGCGGCCTTGGGCATTCGCGTCGTGCTCGTGGACCGCAAGGACCGGCTCATCGGCTTCATGGACCGCGAAATCTCCGAGGCCCTGCGCATCGACATGGTCGAGCAAGGGGTTGAAGTCATCTTCGGCGACGAGGTCCGCGAGGTGGACAACGCCCCCGACCCGATGCGCGTCCGCCTTCAGTCCGGCAAGATGATGGAGTTCGAGGCCATCCTCGTTTGCGCCGGCCGACGCGCAAGCGTTCAGGGGCTGGGCTTGGATCGTCTGGGAATTCAGCTCGGGGAAAAAGAACTCATCCCCGTGAACGACCAATACCAAACGAGCGTCCCGAACATCTACGCGGCCGGCGACGTGATCGGGTTCCCCGCCCTGGCGTCCACGTCGCGCGAACAGGCACGGATCGCCATGGTCCACGCCTTCGACATTCAAGAACGCCTCAATCTGACACGTATCCTCCCCTATGGAATCTACACCGTGCCGGAATGCTCGATGGCCGGGGCGACCGAGGAAGACCTGACGAAAAAGGGGACCCCCTTCGTCGTCGGCAAGGCCATGTACTGGCACAACGCGCGCGGCCTGATCATCGGTGACCGCAATGGCTTCCTCAAGCTGATTTTCCACGCCGAAGACCTCAAGCTCCTGGGCGTGCACGTCATCGGCGAGCAAGCGACGGAACTCGTCCACGTGGGGCTCACCGCCATCATGATCGGCGCGGGGGCCGACCTCTTCCTCAACACCTGCTTCAACCACCCGACACTCTCGGGACTCTACAAGGACGCCACCTTCGACGCCCTGAACCGCCTCAAGGCCGCCAAGGCCGGATGGAGCGGACCCGTCAGCACTTTGACCTGATCGGGTTGGTGTTCGCGCCACAAAGACACAAGAAACACAAAGAAATGGATATTCTTAAGCTTTGAATTTAATCTTCTTTTTAATTTGTATATTTTTGTGTAACTTATGATGCGATGAGTCACCAATGAAAAAGGCCAAGACCCGATGACCCGGCCCACTAGCCCCCACCCGAAGAACTGGGTCTTGCAAGCGTATGAAACGGGTTCGCTCGGCGTCTCCGCGATGGAGTCGGTCCGCGAACATTTGGTCCATTGCGATGAATGTCGAAGCCGGCTCACGCCCCTCGCCGACACACGCACAATGGACGCGCCGCCTCGCCCGCGGCCGGTTGATCACGACGAGTTCCCCGCCGACTTGCTCGGCCTCAAGCAGTATGAGTTGCGCGGACGGATCGGCGGCGGTGGCATGGGGGTCGTTTATCTCGCCTATCACAAGTACACCAATCGCCTGGAGGCGCTGAAGGTCATCAACAAGGACCTTCTTGAGAGGCGTGGTGTGCTCGACCGTTTCCTTCGCGAGATTGCGGCGGCGTGCAAGCTGAACCATCCCAATGTGGCGACCGCCTACACGGCCTTGCCCGCTGGGAACTCGCTCGTCTTCGCGATGGAGCACATCGACGGCCGGGACCTTGGCCAAGTGGTGAAGCAGCGCGGTCCTTTGCCTGTGGCGGTCGCCGCCGACTTCATCCGGCAGGCGGCCCTGGGCTTGCAGCACGCCCACGAAAAAGGGCTCGTGCATCGCGACGTCAAGCCCCAGAACATGATGGTGTCGAACGAGCGCGGCGAAGGCGGCATGGGGCCCGTCGTCAAGCTGCTCGACTTCGGCCTGGCCAAGGCCGTTAGTGAAGACGCGCACGCGGCCGACCTCACGAGCGCCGAAGTGGTGCTGGGCTCGCCGCACTACATGGCCCCGGAGCAAGCTGAAGACGCCCGCAAGGCCGACGTCCGCGCCGACATTTATGGCCTCGGTTGCACGCTCTACTTTTTGCTGACGGGAAGGCCCCCCTTCCAAGCGGCGAGCCTGACCGGGCTCCTTCTGGCCCATCAGCGCGATGACCCAGTCCCGGTGCGGGAGCTGCGTCCCGACGTGCCCCGCGAACTCGCGGACGTTCTTGCTCGGATGATGGCCAAGAGGCCCGAGGCACGCTACCAGGAACCAAGCGAAGTGGCGCGGGCCTTGTCCCCCTTCATCAAACACGCCGAGCCCGCGCTCGCGCCGGCGCTGAGGCCGCCGCCGAGGGACGATCTTGACACGACACGCAAACGACCGACCGATCCCGCCACCGTCGCTGAAGGCCCCATCCCCAGCCCCCAAACGGCGCGTGGCGCCTTCCGCTTGCCGATCAAGTGGCAAGTCGGCTGCCCGGTCGTTGCCGGCGTGGTCCTCCTGGCCTTTCTCTTGCTCGTCACTCTCCTCGCCTACCTTCTGGGACCAACGCCCAAGGGCCAAGACGGAGACGAAGGGTCCTTCGCTCACGAGCCCTGGGTCGGTTCGCAAGCGGGGGACCTTCAGGTCGTCCAAACGGGTCGACAGGAAATCCGACTCCGATGGTGCCCGCCCGGTACTTTTCGGATGGGACACGGGTTCGTCACCACCACCCTTTCCCAGGGCTTCTGGATCATGGAGACGGAGGTCTGGCAGAAACTCTGGGAGGAAACGGGCGAGGAACTCGATTGGTCCAGGTTCGGCGGTTCGCCTGATCTGCCCGCCTACAACGTGAGCCACGTTGACGCCGAGGAGTTCGCGTCGCTCCTCACGACTCATTTGCATCTGAAGGGCACCCTACCCAAGGACCTGGCGATGACCCTGCCCACCGAGGCCCAGTGGGAGTATGCCGCCCGGGCCGGCAGTGATGCCCGCTTCGCGTTCGGCGACGACGAGTCGCAACTGCCCAACCACGCCTGGTACGACCGGAACGCGGGTGGCAAGGTCCACCCCGTGGGGACGAGAAAGGGCAATCGCTGGGGCCTGAAAGACATGGCCGGCAATGTCGCCGAGTGGTGCGCCGATAGCCTGGAAGTCATGAACGACGGCGCCGTGGACCCGATCGGTCTCATGGGCACGGCCGACCGTTGCCTGCGTGGGGGTAGCTACCTCAGCGGCGCCGAGGTTTGCGAAGCGGCCTCGCGAGTCAAGCTCGGACCGCGTGTCCGCTTCCGCAACCAGGGTCTGCGTCTTGTGGTCTGCCCTAAAAGTCCCGGATAAATCGTCGGATAGGCCGAAGGCCCGGTATGGCTGGGCATGATGGATCACGGAATCCACACGGGACCTCTCCTCCACCCTCGGACCGAAATCGGTCCCGAAAACGAGGGCGATACAGTCGCGGGCCGGAGTAGTCCGGGCCGTTTCGCGGCGATACCCGGTGGAAAACCAAGGGCCCGCCTCATTACAGTAACGGTCCTCCAGCCGAGGCGCTCGTCGTGTGGGCCGCCTCGCCGCACTCCCCATGCGACCCCACCACGGAGCCCGCGCCATGCGACGATCGTTGGGCCTGGCACTCGCCTGCCTCGCCTTGAGTTGGACTGCCCCCGCCCACGCTCAAGAAGGCGCGAAGGTCCCCCTGGATAAGGGGGACCACATCAGCCTCGTCGGCAATGTCCTAGCCGAGCGGATGCAACATGACGGCTGGCTGGAAGCCTACCTTCAGTATCGCTTCCCAGGCCAGGAACTGGTCGTCCGCAACCTGGGCTTCTCGGGCGACGAAGTCACCACCAGACTTCGCTCTCAGAGCTTCGGTAGTCCCGACGAGTGGCTCAAGCGCACAGGGGCCGACGTCGTTTTCGCCTTCTTCGGATTCAACGAGTCATTCGCGGGCGAGAAGGGCCTTCCCAAGTTCAAGAGCGACCTCGCCTCCTACATCCAGCACGTCCAAGGACAGAACTTCGGAGGCAAGAAAAACGCGCGCATCGTCGTCTTCTCGCCGATCGCCTTCGAGGACCTCAAGGACCCCAACCTCCCCAACGGCAAAGACCATAACGCCCGCCTCGAAATGTACACGAAGGCCATGGCCCAGGTTTGCCAGGCCGAGAAGGCCCCCTTCGTGGACCTCTTTCACGCGACCCTTGCCGCGTACGACGCCAACGCAACGCCGCTGACCACCAACGGGCATTACCTCACCGCGCTGGGGAACAAGGTCCTCGCCGAGGCGATCGACCGCGCCCTTTTCGGCGGCCCAACGCCCGACGCGGCCAAACTCGAAAAGGTCCGGCAAGCGGCCGTCGATAAAGACTTCTTCTTCTTCAACCGCTACCGGACGACCGACGGCTTCAACGTATACGGTGGACGCTCCAGCCTCAAGTACACGGAGGGAATCAGCAACCTCGACGTGATGCAGCGCGAGATGGCGATCCTCGACGCCATGACCGCCAACCGCGACAAGCGAGTCTGGGCCGTGGCCAACGGCAACGACTTGAAGGTCGACGACGCGAACACGCCCGAGTTCATACCGGTCAAGACGAACCTCCCCGGCGCGGGTGAAGGCGGCAAGCACGTCTTCCTCAGCGGCGAGGAGGCGATCTCCAAGATGACCGTGGGCGAGGGCCTGAAGGTCGAACTCTTCGCATCGGAGGAGAAGTTCCCCGAGCTCGTGAACCCAGTGCAGATGGCATTCGACACCAAGGGGCGCCTCTGGGTGGCCGCGTGGCCTACCTACCCGCACTGGACTCCCAAGGAGCCGATGAACGATAAGCTCCTGGTCCTCGAAGACACCGACGGTGACGGCAAGGCCGACAAATGCACGACGTTCGCGAGCGACCTGCACTGCCCCACCGGCTTCGAGTTCTGGAACGGCGGCGTGATCGTGGCGATGGCCCCGACCCTGATCTACCTCAAGGACACCAACGGAGACGACGTGGCCGACGTACGCGTCCGGATGCTCCACGGGTTCGACTCGGCCGACACGCACCACACCGCCAACAGCTTCGTCTTGGCCCAGGATGGCGCCCTCTATTTCCAGGAAGGGGTCTTCCATCAGTCGCAGATCGAAAGCAACGACGGCGTGCACCGCAACAACGACGCCTGCGTCTGGCGGTTCGAGCCGCGCACCGGCAAGGTCGAGAGGTACGTACCGTTCAACTTCGCCAACCCCCACGGTCACGTCTTCGACCGCTGGGGACAAGACTTCATCCACGACGGCACCGGCGCGCAACCCTACCACGCCACCCTCTTCAACGGCTTCCTGCCCTTCCCCAAGAAGCACGCGGCGCCCCCGCAACTCTACAAACAGCGGACGCGGCCTTGCCCGGCGACC
>CALLYK010000392.1 GCA_937858365.1 uncultured Isosphaeraceae bacterium
CCCGCCGCATTGTCGCGCGGGTCGTTCGCGTCGACGCGGTCCGCGACGGTCTCCTACTTGTTCCACGGCATCTTGGCGATCGTCCTGGCCATCGGGCAGAAGTCGGTGATCCCCGCGAAGATCAGGCCCAGGCCGCAGAGGGCCGATAGTCCGTACAAGACGGGATGGACCAACGCCCCAAGGGCCACGCCCAGCACCACGAAGACGCCGATCACGATCCGCACCTGGCGATCCAGCGGCAACACGTACTTGCCGCGATCGACCGGGAAGCCCGCTTGCTCCCATGCCAGCGTGCCCCCTTCCACGTTCACAACCTCCGGGAAACCCGCCGCGACGAACGCGGCACACGCCTTGGCCGACCGGCCCCCCGAACGGCAGATCACGTACAGGGGCTCGCCCGGCTTCGTGCGTGACGCCATCACGGACTTCGGGTCCAAGCCGTCCAGCGGCGCGGAGCGCGCGTACGGCACATGCGCCGAACCGTATTCGGCCGGAGTGCGGACGTCGATCAATTCCACCTTCTCTCCCAAACCCCTCAACTCTTGGACGTTGACGCTCCGTGCCTTGGTAACGTCGCCCATGGTCCCGCGCCTCCCTTCGTCTCGCGCCGCCCGACGAACTGGACATGGCGCGGCGACGTGCTACAATGTTCGTGGATCACTGGATAAGTATAATCCCAATCGAGCATACAGTCAACCAATGGGCGCGACGATCCCCGATGAGTTGCTGGACCGCGTGGCCGAGAAGTTCCGCATGTTGGCCGACCCGACGCGCCTGGCGATCCTGCGCGTCTTGATGGCCGGCGAGAAGAACGTGGGCACCGTCGTCAGCGAGACGGGCCACAACCAGGCGAACGTCTCCAAGCACCTCAAGATGCTGGCCGAATCGGGGATGGTGAAACGCCGCAAAGAGGGCCTTCAAGTCTTCTACGCAGTGGGCGACCCACTCATCGAGAAGCTCTGCGAACTCGTCTGCGGGGCCGTCGTGCGCGAGGCCCGCGCCGGCATCGAGCGCGACCGCAAGGCCGTCCGCACCTGGAAGGGGCCCGCCTGACGCCCAGCGGGCCCTGTTCGTTCATGACTCCTTCGCGTGCAGGAGCCAGTACGTCACCGGGATGACGAACAGCGTGAAAAGAGTCGACGCGAGAAGGCCGAAGATCAAGGACCAGGCCAGTCCGGAGAAGATCGGGTCAAGTGTGATCGGGATGCTTGAGAGCATCGCCGCGCCCGCCGTGAGCAGGATGGGCCTCATCCGCACTACGCGACTCTCCATGATCGCGTCGAAGAGGGACCTTCCCTTCGCCGTGGACTGACCGATGAAGTCCACCAGAATGATCGCGTCGCGCGTGACGATCCCCGCCAACGCGATCATGCCGATCATCGCCGTCGCCGTGAACAACACCGGATCGGCGAAACCGCCCACCTCATGACCGAGGACCACGTTCAGGAGCCAGAAGCCAGGCATCACGCCCAAGACCGTGAGCGGGATCGCCAGCATCACCACCAGTGGCACCACGAACTTCCCGGTTTGCATCACCAGAATGACATAAATCATCACCATTGCGGCGCCGAACGCGAGGCCCAGGTCCCGGAAGACGTCGAGCGTGATCTTCCACTCCCCTTCCCCTCGGAAATTCACGCGGACACCCTCAGGAAGGGCCCAGGCGATCCCGCCACCGTTTTTGAGAAACGTGCGTTCGCTGAGGGGGCGCGGCGGGGCCTCGGCCATCCAGCCCTTCGATGTCCCCGCTTCGGTGTTCTGGTCGAACGTCACGTCGAGCACGCATTCCGCGGGGGTCCTCCCCAGGGTCTCGGCCGTCACGTACACGACACGTTCCAGGTCTTTGTGATAGATCGTCTGGTCCACGCGCGATTCTTCCCAATGGCCGAGTTCCGAAAGCGCCGTGTATTGACCGTCGCGCCCCTTCACGCGCAAGGCGGCGAGGTCGTGCGCGTTGGACCGAACCGAACGCGGTAAGCGTAACTCCACGCGAAGCGGATTGCGTTCCCCTTCCAAGCGGACCGTGCCGGCATCGCCCCCGGAGAGCACGAGCTGAAGGGTCCGCGCGATCTCGTCCACCGAGACGCCGTTCAGGGCGGCCTTCTCTTGGTCGGTCACGAACACGAGCTTCTTCGCCGGGGCCTCGATCGTGTCGTCCACCTCGACGACGCCCGGCTCGACGCCCAATCGCTGGACCACGACCCCCGCCGCGTCCACAAGGTCCTCGTAGGATTGATCTGCTCGGCCAAAGACCTCGGCAACGACCGTGGAAAGGACGGGCGGGCCTGGCGGCAGCTCGACGATTTTCAGTCGCGCCCCGTGCTTCTCGGCGAGCTCCGTGAGCCCCTTGTGAAGCCGCAGCGCGATCGCGTGACTCTGCGCCTCGCGATGTTTCTTCCCCACGAGGTTCACGCGGAGCTCCGCGCGATGGGGCGCCTGTCGCAGGTAGTACTGCCGGACCAACCCGTTGAAGTCGATCGGGCCCGAAAGGCCGACGTAACTCACGAAGTCGGTCACTTCCGAGACCTTCGCCAGCTCACTTTCCAACTCGCCGACGACCGCGTTGGAGCGTTCGAGTGTGGTGCCCTCATCGAAGTCGACCAGTACCAGGAACTCGTTCTTGTTGTCGTAGGGCAACATCTTCAGAGGGACGACCCGCATGGCGGCCAATCCGGCCGCCGCCGCGGTGAGCAGCGCGATGACCAGCAAGAACGAGCCGGCCGCGAGACGCGAGCTGATCAACGGGGCCATGATCGGCCGGAAGAGGCGATACAGGAAGGTACGGCGGATCGCATCGCTATCGACTTCCTCGTGCTCGGGTGGGACGCCTTCGCTGTACTTCTTCTTGAGGACCCGATGCGACAACCAAGGCGTGATCGTGAACGCGACGACCATCGACATCAGCATCGCGATCGGCACGTTCAAGGCCATCGGACCCATGTATGGGCCCATCATGCCCGTGATGAAGAACATGGGTAAAAAACTGACGATGACGGCGAGCGTCGCGCTGATGAGCGGCGGTCTCACCTCCGCGACCGCCTCCAAAACGATGTCGCGTGAGGCGCGGCCCCGCAAGGCGAAGTGGCGCGCGATGTTCTCAACGTCCATGATCGGGTCGTCCACCAAGAGACCAAGCGAGAGGATGAGCGCGAAGAGGGTGACTCGGTTGATCGTGTAGCCGAAGAGCAGGTTCACACCCAGCGTGAGACCGAAAACGACCGGCACGGCCACCGCCACGATGAACGCCTCACGCCAGCCCAGACTCAGCGTCAGAAGCGCGATCACGATCGCGATCGCGACCCACAATCCCTCGACCAGCTCGTTCACCTTCTCGTCGGCGGTGAGTCCCGAGTTCCTCGTGATGATGAGTTCCATGTCGTCGGGCACGAGATCGCGCCGAAGGCCCTCGGCGGCCTTCAAGACGGATTCAGCCACGGCGACCGCGTTGGTCCCCTTCTGCTTGGCGATCGCCAGCGTCACGGCGGCCCGCGGTTCGCGATCGCTTTCGGTCCCGGAGGCCTCACCGATCGGCGTCCCCGGGAAGCCGGGCGGGGCCTCGAACCCGCGCGCCGGGCCCCAGCCGTGACGAACATATCCGGCCACTTCGTCCGGTCCATCGGTCACGGTCGCGACGTCTTTCAGGAAGACGGGCCGATCGCGGAAGACGCCCACGACCAGTTCGGGCAAGCGCTCGGCGCGGTCGACCGCGACACCCGCTTCCACCCGAACCAAGGTGTCGTCGCGTGTGAACTCTCCCGCGGGGCGCGTCACGTTGGCCCCCTGAAGGGCCCGTTGGACCTCCAGCGGGCCCAGACCGTGGGCCTGTAAGCGCTCCGGGTCCAGGTCCACGCGCACGGCGCGAGGCTCGCCCCCGACCACATATGCCCGCGAGACCCCCGACAAGGCGGAGAGGCGCTGGACCAACTCTTCACCGACTCGGCGCAAGAGGTGGCTGGCCCCGTCCTCACCGCTGAGGGTCAAGGTGACGATCGGCACATCGTCGATCTCGATGGGCTTCACGACCCAGCCGGTCACTCCGGGCGGGATGACGTCCTGGTTCTCGTTCACCTTCTTGAAGAGCTTCACCAAGCTCCGCTCGCGGTCTTGACCGACATGGAAACGGACCGTGATGATCGCCTGGTTTTCTCGGGCCATGCTGTAAACATGCTCGACGCCGTCGATTTGAAAAAGCACGCGTTCCAGGGGGGTGGCCGCGAGCTGCTCGACCTCTGCGGCCGAATACCCCGGCATCGTCACGATCACATTGGCAAGAGGTACGACGATCTGCGGGTCTTCCTCGCGGGCCGTCATCCCGAGGGCCGCCAGACCGATCAAGGCCGAAACGATGATCAGGATGATCGAGAAATCATGGTCGAGGAAAAGGCGGACGATGCCGTTGAGGAAATCGTGCTTTCCTCGGTCCCGCGTGTCCGTCGAAGTCATGACGGGTCGCTCCCTGTCTTGTCTTGGGCTCGCGGCAAGACGACGCGCTCCCCTTCCTTGAGTCCCGAGAGTACTTCGCGGCCGTCTTCGAGTTTCCGACCCAGTTGCACGACGCGTCGCCGCGCCAGGCCCCCTTCGGCCACGTCCACCTCGTCGAGTTGTCCCACACGCCTCAGGGCCTCGGTCGGGACGACGATCACCGACTCATCTTCCAGAGGGATGAAAATGCGGGCGAACATGCCGCTATAGACGTCGGGCGGACATGGGCCCGTCACCTTCACCAGAAACGAACGGCTTTCGGCCTGCGATTCCGGGACGATCTCGCTGATCGTGGCGAGGCAGTCGTAACCAAGCGCGTCCATCCGCGCTGGAAGCTGTTGGCCAACCTTCAGCCGCATGGCCAGCGACTCGCGCACCGTAGCGACAAGCTGCATACGCGTGGGGTCGTACATGGTGAGGAGCGGTTGCCCCGGCGTGACCGTGTCGCCCGCGTTCACCTTCTTGTCGATCACGCGGCCCGAGATGGGCGCCGTGATTGTGGCGTAACCCTCGATGATTCGGGCCTCCTCAACGGCGCGCTGGGTCCGGTCCAGGTCGGCCTTGGCCGTCTTCACGGCCGTTGTGGCCTGGTCCAGGTCGCTCTGATTGATGGCGTCCCGCGCTCGGAGGCGCTGAGCGCGGGCCAAGTCGATCTCGGCCTGGTCCAGCTTGGCGCGCGCCGCGGTTTGGGCGGCCAAGGACTGTTCGAGACGGGCCTTCAAGTCGGCCTTGTCGAGCAAGATGAGGACCTCCCCCTGCTGGACGTCTTGGCCGGCCCGGACATGCACTTCCTCGACTCGGGCCAGTACCTTGGAGGCGACGATCGCCTCGTAAACGGCGCGGATCGTCCCGACGGCCGATTCCCGCCGAGGCACGCTCACCTTCTTGACGACCACCTCGACACCGTCACCGATTGGTCGGTCCGAGCGCCGGCCGTTGGCCGGCCCACCAGCCGGCACCTTGGCCTGAAACCGTCCCGCCAGAAGCGCCATCAGGGCCACGATCCCGACGGTGAAGAAGGCGGCCAGTCCGAGTCGAAGGAAGGACCGCGCGGACGTTCGCATGTGGCACCTCGAAATCGACCGCGAACAGGTAAGACGGGCCCGACCGCGCACGCCGCCGACGGGCCGTCGCCCAATAACTATATTCGCGACCAGTTATTTAGTCAAGCATGACTTCGGAGAACTTCCGCGTGGTCTCGGTCTCTCAGGGGCGACCATCTTCAATCCGCGCCACCCGCGCGATCGCGCCTCCTCTCCCGGGCGCCCGCTGGTTTCCTTTCCCCTCCAGACGACCGCGTTCCGATCTTTGATGGCAGGAGGCCGCGCGACGCCGCGTTCGGCCCGACCCGCGGGCGAAGATGAAGCCCCAATTCCACGGAAGGAAAAGACGATGTCCACGACCTTACAGGACCAGGCCCGCAAGGCCAACGCCCAGAAATCGACCGGTCCCAAGACACCCGAGGGAAAGGCCAAGAGCAGCATCAACGCGCTCCGCCACGGCCTGGCCGGCAAGGGGACTTGCCTCACGCCCGAACTGGAGGAAATGCTCGAAGAACGACGCAAGGCGGCCGGTCTGAAGATCGACCGTCAGGACGAGCATTCCGTCCGGATGGAAGACGAACTCCTCCTCGCGTCGATCCGTGTCGACGCCTGCTACCAGGCCCGTTACAAGGTGGTCACCGAACGATGGGACCTGGACCGCGAGGTTGAGGCCATGGAACTGGCCGCGAAGTTAAGACAGTCCCCTACCCTGATCAACCGAAAGCTGGACCGCACGCTCCAAGGCGTCTCGTGGAAGCTCGACCGCCTCGATTTCCTGATCGGGCGCCTCGAAGAGAAGAAGGACCTCTCGGTCGAGGAACTCGGGCTCAGCTACGACCTTCTGGGCGTGCCCCTCATGGAGCGCCAGGCCACCCTCGAGGCGGAAGACGCGGCCATTGCCCTGCAACTCCTCAAGACCGAACACGAACGTCTGATCGCCTTACGCGACAACGTGCTTGAGCCCAAGCAGGCGGCAGAGAAAGCGCTCGCCTTGCTGGGTGTGCCCCTGAACGAGACGAAGGCCCTCGCCTTGCTCCGCCGCTACGAAAAGGAGAACCTGAACAAGTACTTCCGCCTGATGGACATGATGAAGCTGGAAATCAAGAAAGGGATCGCGTCCGCGGCCCCAGGGGACGCCGGCCCCGCGGACGAGGCCCCGAAGACCGACCTCCCCACCACGTTCGCGGCCGCCGCGGCCGCCAAGAACGCCGAGAGGGCCCGTGAACAAGCGGCCATGAAGAAGACGCCGGCCCTGACCGGACGCCGAGACGAACCTGGCGACAGGACGCGAGGCTTGAGCGGGTCGCGCGAGTCGAGTGGGTCGAGCGGGTCGTCAACCAGGATGAGCGCGACCGATGTGATGCGGCTCCGCTTCTCGAAGAAGCCCCAAACCCCGATCCGCAAGAAATGATGGGCTTCGGGCCGAATTCGCCCCGATCGCCGTGCGCGCCGACCCGCCCGAGTTGGTGGGCGCCACGGGAAAATGGGGGTCGCCGCCGTGAGTTCGACCTAGAGTTCCCCGTGGAAGAAAGCAAAACGTGTGGGGTGAGGACCGCCCGCGAGGTCCTGGACCTGTCCGTCGTTCTCCATCGCCTCAGAGGGCCGTCTCCAGGAGGAAGTCCCGATCATGTCCGAGCGACACCGTGGTGGGCCCACTTCGGGCGGCAGCCGGATGGAGCATGCTTGGGAGAACATCCTCAAGCGTAATGAACAGCGTTCCTCCGCTCGTCACGCGGCGTTCGAGCAACTCGCCTGGATCGCCTGGTATGAGGACGGCGAGTTCCACAGCGCTGACGGCGCGCTCCAGGACATCAGTCGCGGCGGGGCCGCCCTGGAAGTGCGGACGGCACCTCCCGATGGGACCATCTGGGTTTGCCTGGAAGCGGCCGATCGGGTGTGGGGGGCCGAGTTCGCGGTGATCGCCACGACGCCAGGCCGGTCGCTGGCCCACCGGCTCCGCGGCCGGTTCGTGCATGGATGTCCCGAGGAACTGTATCGTGTGGCCTTGCGAGGCTATCGCGTGGTCGAAGCGAAGACGCCACACTCGCGAGGGTCGCGTACGGGTTTGTGGAAGGGACTGAAGAAACGCGTCTTGGGCCAGGCGGACCGAGTGGGGCCAGAAGCCGAAACGGCACCCTTGGACAGTGTGGCGCTCAGGCCACTCGTCTTGCGCCTCCTGACCGAAGGGGCCAGCGAGGTCCACCTGAGCTCACTCGTTGGCCGAGCGGCCCCCAGTCGAGCGAACGGAGGCAAGGTCGCGTCCAAGTTCGTAATCCCGGCGGCCACCGCCCCCTTCCAAGACCAGGGAGGACGCCCCTGGCCCTGACCGATTATTCGAATAATAATACATTTATGCATAAATTATAAGTGCTCGTTTGTGATTTTTCACCTCCAATAGCGAGGGTCGAATTCGGGAGCGGCGTCGAGGATTCGGACCTCGATGGCCCCTCCGGCGGTGATGTCGCGGAAGAACTCGTAGGGGCAGCTCCCCCGAAAGCGGAGTTGGACCTTGAAGGGCCCGTTTCGCTTGAGGGGGATGACGCGGACGACATCCAGCGGCACCCACTCGCGCTCTTCGATTCCCGGGCCGACGCCCGCCTTGATCCCCACTTCCTTTACGCCTTCGGGGGTGACGTTGCTCCGCACACCCATACCGCTCATGCTGATGTCGAGAAGGTGGCACGCCTGGGTCCGGTAAACTCCGCCCTGCCACCAACCCATGGTGACCGCGTCGCTCACGGGGGCGTACCGACACGCGTTGCGGCGATCGGCCCCTCTGTCCTTGTGGTTGTGGAAGACGTTGAAGAGGGCACGACGAACAGGATTCATGGCGGCCACCTCCGAGTGGACAACGCGCGAGCGCCCGGACGCGCCGCGCGATGCGTCTCATGGGGGAGCATAGGTCAAGTCGCGGTTCGTGGTCGGGGCTTGGTCGCGACTGGCTCGGAAAGACCCGACAGCCTGATTTGTTCGGCCCCCTGCCCCGCCGCCGAAGGTGGACGGGCGTCGTGTGGGAGACACGATGCCCGTCCCGGCTCGCTTGGCCTCCGGTTCAGAGTCGCCTGGCGGCCAGGTCGGCGGCGAGCAAGTTGTTGAGCCAGCCGGCCACGTCGCTCAAGCAGGCGTTGGCGTCGCCGTCCTCGTTGAGGAAGCGATCATCCACAATGTCGAAGCCGATGTGGTAGATTCCGTCGGCGACCGTGTCCACAGCGTCCTCTCCATAAAGTCGGCTCGTGCCGCCGTCCCCGCGCACGAGGTGGAAACCGCTTTCGATGCCCCCCTCGTCGTCACCGTGAAGCTGGGCCCATTGGGCCGCCCAGTGTGTTTGGACGTAGGCGTTGATCGCGCGCAGGTCGTCCTCGCTGATGGTGCCGTCACGGCCCACGCCGGTTTGCCTGATCGCGGTAATGATGTAGGCGTTCATCGCGTCGGCTGCCCGCGCTCCGGCCGTGATTTGGCTGGTGGCGATCTCGCGGTTCAGGCCCTTGTCGGCGGCGATGATGGTCACTAGCTGGTCGAGCCCGGTGCCCGTGGTGCCGCGCGCGTAGGCTTGGACGTTGGGGTTGGCAAGGCGTCCCGCGGCGAGGTCGGACTTGAGGAGGTCGTTGACCCAGGCGGCCACGTCCTCGACTTCCGCGTTGCGGTCGCCGTCTTCGTTGAGGAACGTGTCACAGTCGATGAGGAAGCCCATGTGGTAGATTCCGTCGGCGACCGTGTCCACGGCGTTCTTTCGGTAGAGCCTAGTGACGGCGCCGTCGTCCTGGACAAGATGGAAGCCGGTCTCGATGCCGCCGGCGTCGTCTCCGTGGAGCGTGGTCCACAGGTCGAGATCGTGGTCGCGAATGTATGTGTTCAAGTCCCGGACATCGGCCGTGTTGATGGTCCCGTCATTGGCCAGGCCCAGGGCGCGGATGCCTTCGATGATGATGCGGTTCATGGCGTCGGCCGCCATCGCCCCCGCAGTGATCTGGCTGGTGGGCAGTTCGCGGTTGAGGCCCTGGTCGGCGGCGATCAGAGTCACGATCCGGTCGAGTCCGGTGCCGGTGGTGGGCCGCGCGTACGCCTGCACGTTGGTGTTCGTGAGGGTGACGCCGCCGGCGAGGTCGTTCTTCAAGAGGTCGTTGAGCCAGGCGGTGACGGACTCGACCGAGGCGTTGTCGTCGCCGTCCTCGTTGAGGAAGTTGTCATCATCGATGGCGAAGCCGATGTGATAGAGGCCGTCCAAGACGGTGTCGATGGCGTTCTGGCCGTAGAGGCGCGTGGTGCCGCCGTCATCGCGCACGAGGTGGAAGCCCGATTCCTCATCGCCCTCATCGTCGCCGTGAAGTTGGGCCCATAGGTCAGCGCGGTTCGCCTGGAGATAACGGTTGATCTCACGGACATCGGCCTGGTTGAGCGTCCTGTTGTTGGCGACCCCCGTGTTGCGGATCGCCTCGACGATGAGTCTGTCCATCTGGTCGGCGAACATGGCCCCCGCCGTGATCTGGCTTGTCGGCAGGTTGCGGTTCAAGCCGGGGTCGTTGGCGATCAGTGTGACGAGGCGATCGAGCCCCGTACCTGATGTCGGCCGCGCGTAGGCTTGGACGTTCGGGTTGGCCAAGCGACCGGCGGCCAGGTCGCTCTTGAGCAGGTCGGACAACCAGGAGGTCACCTGGGCGACGCTCACGTTGCCGTCCCCGTTCTCGTCGGTGAGGTTGTCGCCGTCGATCTCGAAGCCGAGGTCGTAGATACCTTCGGCCACCGTGTCCACGGCGTTGCGCTTGTAGAGGCGCGAGTTGGCCCCGTTCCCCTGGACGATATGAAACCCCGTGTTGCCGTCGTCATCGCCGTGCAGGCGGGCCCACGTGTCGGCGCTGTTGGTGTTGAGGAACAGGCTAATCTCACGAACGTCGGCCTGGTTGATCTTCTTGTCGTTGGCGACACCCGTGCTTCGGATCGCGTCGACGATGAGTCGGTCCAACTGGTCGGCCGCCTGGGCCCCCGCCGCGACCTGGGCCGCGGGAAGGTTGCGCTTCAGGCCGCGATCGGTCTGGATGATGGTCACTAGCTTGTCGAGCCCCGTGCCGGTCGAGCCTGTCAGCAAGGCCCGACATTCCAGGTCTTCGACCCAGGGGCGCCTCCGATAGGGGACATGTCGGCGAGAACGACGCGGAAACGGGATTACGGACGCCGGGCCCGAAGGGACCAGTGTGTGCGACATGGTGATGCCTCATCGGCGCGACCAACCCGCGGAAGGGGGACCGCGCCCTCGCGGTCACAGACTCGGTTGGTCACAACGCGAATTAGAGACGGTAGCCACCCGCCTGTCAAAATAAATTTTTGCAGAAGTGCTTGATTGCCAATCCATGAATACTCCGATGTTGGACCTCATCGGAGTGAGCACCAATGTGGGGGGATGAACGGTCTTCAGACGGTGACGCTTTGCTTCCCTTGGCAGCCGAAGATGGAGCAGCCGCCGATGAACGACCAGCAATCCCGATGAAACGGGGCCCGGCACGAGGCACAGGCGACATGGGCCTCTTCAATCGTGAAGCCGCAGACCTTGCAGATGGGAGGTCCGTGGTCTTCCCCGGTCGCCGGACCAGTGTACTCGATCACGATGCCGCTGGTTTGCGACGCGGCCGAGACGCCGGCGCGGACGTAGTCGTGAAGGACCAAGGCGTGGCGGACGGCCGTCTCCAAGAGCGCCTGCGAGACACCCAAGTTGCGATCGACCTGCACCAACAGGCGCTCGGGATTGACCGAGACCAACATCCCCGCGGGTGGGGCCAAACGCCGCAAGTGATCGAGGGCCAAACGCACGGCGTCGAGGCGAAGAAGCGAAGCGGCGACTTCGGGGTCGTTGGACTGGACCACGTACTGCTGATCGACCTCGGGGACGCCGGCGCGGACCGCGCGCGTTCCCTTGGGGGGTTGCGGAGAGACCTGTCGACCCTGGGGATGAAGCTCGAACCGGAAGGGAAGGCCCGTCGCGAACCGGGCGACCACGCGCGTGCGGGGCGGGTTCGCCTGTCCCGCGACGACAGGGGCCAATCCCACGCGCACGTTGGACCCGTTGTAATGGAAGCTAACCGTGGGCGGATCCGAAACGCCCCGATGCTCGTACCGCCCGCGATAAACCCCCGCGAGTTGGCGATACGCCTTGAACCGCGAGCCAGTGATGGCCGAAATGGCCGAAGCGCTCCCACGCAGGAGCGCGTACAAGACCAAGATCGTGACTGCGAGGACGACGATCGCGGATAAGGCCGACATGATGACGACCAGCGGTGGCGGGCCTGAAACCCAACGTGATATGACGCTCCATCGAGTCTAGACGTGGAACCGTTCGGTCCGCAACGCCAGGGTGACCTAACGGACCAGGCCCGGCCGACTCGTATCATGCCGATGAATACTCTCGTCATGTCGCTCAATAAACGGTTTATTCATTCGATTTCGACGGCGACCTCGTGCCGTTGCTCCTCCGGAAGGGCATTGGATGAGTCGAGAAAGCCCCGCGCGGCCGCAGTCGATCGAACCACTCTTCCCCAGGCCCACTCGTCCTTACGCTACCCGACCACTGGACCGACCGCGACCGAGTCGCGATGGCCCACGCGTGCGGCGGGCGCCTGCGGGAAGACGGCCCACCACGATTCGTATCGTTCGCCGGTCGAGAAATCGACGATCGTCTGGGCAGCATCTGTTAGCAAATCGCACCTTTGAAGATCATAACGCTCGATTTACACGCTCATATAATCAGAATTTGGAAACGGATTTGCTCGCCTTGGGACGTACGACTCATCTGCCCGTGGAAGAAACGACCCACCCAAGTTCCCGGCTTTCCCATTGACAGTCTGTGTCCAACTTGAGTAAATCTCCCTGGGAAATCCGACGGAATGGACCGGCCGACCAGAAGGGCCCATCTTGCCCATCTCGGTTGGCCGCCCCACAGGCAAGTACCCCGCACCCGGGACGGCCACGAAGGTCGTCATCGCGACTTGGCTCATCATCGGGTCCGGGCAATTCTCACGGAGGAGAAGTCCCCATGCCGTCACAAAACCGCCGATTGGCTGCGCGTCGCAGGGCTTGGGGTCGCGGACCGGCGGTCCTCAAGTTCGCGTTCCCCCCGGGACCCGTCATGCCGTCCCTGGTCACAACCGACGGACAGGCCGAACCCGTCCGCCCAAGCCTGGTCCTACGCCATCCAAGCGACTTTGACAAGACCGACGAGGCCCGGGAACTCACGACCGTGGGTGCAACGGCCGGCCCCACCGTGCTGGGACTAGTCCTGACCGATGGTTCGCGTCAGACCGCTTGCTCAACGTCGACCAGAGGCACCAACGAGGCCCCGAGTGGGCCACCAGAGGTCGTGAAGATCGGTCAAGGTCGTCGCCTGTCGACGCTCCTTCGGGTCGAGCCGGCACCTTTACGGGTCTTCGCGGAAGGGGACAATTTGGGGAATCTGGGGCTTGGCTTGCGTCAGGCTTGACTCGTGCATCCGCGTAAAGCGCATGGGGTTTGCCGGTGACGGCCGGATGTCGCTCGACGACAACGTTCGACCGTCATAATCCGAACCAATGCTAGCGCTTTCTCCAAGTTCGCGCGTGTATCGGCCGCCAGGACGGGTAACTTGAGAGAAAGTCGCTTTTTCTCGGTGGATTTGTTGAAGCAGGGCTGGGTCGCGGCTATGCTTCCTCAACGAAACGACTGGCCCGATCGGGGTGATCGAAGGACCTGAAGGATTGCCCTGTTTTTCCGGCCTTGAGGAGTCAACCGCGATGTACCACGGCCGACGCACTATGCTCCCCACCGAGAGCGCGACGCTGGTCGAGGCCCGCTTCATGCCCCCGCGGTATGAGCCAAACTACGCCTACCCGCTTCTGGTCCTCCTCCACGGCCGCGGAGGAGACGAACAGCAGCTTGTCGATTCGATGCCCAGCCTGACTTGGCGAAACTATGTCGCCTTAGGGCTGCGCGGCCTGGAGCCGATCGTACGGGGCGAGCGCATGGTGGGGCACAGTTGGGGGCCCGAGTTCGCCCGACCCGATCGCCGCCCCGTCCAGGCGGAGAATCGCCCCTCCCCCGCCGAGGCCGTCCGCAGGTTCCTTAGCGACGGTTGGTCCGACCCGATGGACCTCCTCGAAGAGAGCATCTTTGTCTCCATCCAAACCACCATGAGGGCGCTTCACGTTCATTCCGAGCGTATCTTCCTGGTCGGATGCGGCGAAGGGGCGGCGGTCGCTTATCGGATGGGACTTTGCTACCCCGAGCGGTTCGCCGGTGTGGTCGCGATCAACGGTTGGCTTCCCGGCGGCTTCCGCCCCCTAGGCCGACTTCATGCTTGCCGATCACTCCGGGTCTTGTCGGTGCACGGCGAATGGAACACGCGGGCCCCCGTCCAGCACGCCCGACGCGACGTCGCCGTCCTGCGGGCCGGCGGACTGCAAGTCGCCTTCCAATCCTATCCCTGCGCCCACCGCATTACTCGGCCGATGATGAATGACATCGACACTTGGCTCATGAAGCAGTGTACGAACCAGAGCTAGCTGGACCAGAAGCAGGGCGATGGCTGAGGCAGAAGGCCGCGTTGGCGAAAGGACCGCGCCCCGTCGGAATTGTCAGGATGGTCTGTTCGACCGGGCCTCTCCGCGAGAGGCCCCTTGCCGTCGCCAACGTTGATTACCCAAGGGACGGACATTGACGGGCCCTCGCGTGAGAAGCGCCAGACGAGCGTTTGCGTACGGCCTCCGACCGGACAATCCCTAGCCCGCGCGCAATCCCTACCGTCGGCTCGGCTTTCCCTCCTTCTACCTCTGGTGGCGAGTTTGCCTCGCCGGTATTTTGGATGGTTCGGGGAACGCCCCCCTGCTCTTCGGGTCCCTTCCCGCCCCTACTGAAGGACGAAGAACGCGACGTTCCGCCCCGCCTGATCGGTCCCCCCGAGCCTTCACCTTGGAGTGTACGCATGGTCCTGAAACGTCTGCTGGCCGCGAGCTTATCGTTGGCCTTCCTTTGGGTCGTCCCTTCAACCCTGGTCGCCTTCGTCCAGGATGAGCCCAAGAAGGACGAGCCCAAGAAGGAAGAACCCAAGAAGGATGATTCCCCCGTCGCCAAGAAGCTGGAAGAGCTGAAGGGGCGACTCGGTCAGGGCAAGGCGGCCACCAAGGGCAACATCAAACCGTTCGACGAACTCATCCCCAAAGACGCCAAGACCGACCCCGGCCTCTTCCTCGTCCACAAGGTCGAAGACAAGTACTACTACGAGCTCCCGACGGGCGAACTTGGCAAGCCGATGCTCTGGGTCACGCAGATCGAGAAGACGTCGGGCGCCGGCTACGCGGGCGGCGCCGTCAACGATCGCGTCGTCCGCTGGGAGCAGCGCGGCGACGACATCTTGCTCCGCGATGTCACCTTCCGCATTCGCGCCGAGGCCAAGGACCCAATCCAGGACGCGGTCGCGTCCAACACGGTCGAACCGATCATTGAGATCTTCCCCATTCGGGCGTACGGCAAAGACAAGGCCCCGGTGATCGAAATCACGCCGCTCTTCACCAGTGACATGCCCGAGTTCAGCGCCCGACGTCGCGTCAACGGGGCGAGCGTCGACTCCAAGAAGACGACCATCGAGGCGATGAAGTCATTCCCCGAGAACATTGAGACGAAGATCTGGTTCACATATCGCACGGCCGGCCGCGCGGGCGGGTTCTCGGTCCCGTCGCCATCGCCGCGACCGGGTCCCCCGGGTCCTCAAGTCCCCGACGCCTCCTCGGGGGACGGCGGCTCGGTCACGGTCCTGGTCCACCATAGCATGGTGAAGCTCCCCGAAGACCCGATGCGGCCGCGCCGTCACGATAGCCGTGTGGGTTACTTCTCGGTCCGCTTCCAGGACTACGGGGACCAGACGAACCACCAGGTCGAGAACGTCCAGTACATCAACCGCTGGCGCCTTGAGAAGAAGGACCCCAACGCGGAGGTCTCCGAGCCCAAGAAGCCGATCGTTTACTACATCGGCCGCGAAGTGCCCGCGAAGTGGCGACCCTACGTGAAGAAGGGTGTCGAGATGTGGCAGCCCGCCTTCGAGAAGGCTGGGTTCAAGAACGCGATCATCGCCAAAGACGCCCCCACCGTCCGCGAAGACCCCAACTGGGACGCCGAAGACGCGCGCTACTCGACCATCCGCTGGATCCCCAACCAGACCGAAAACGCGATGGGGCCGCACATCCACGACCCGAGGACCGGCGAGATCCTCGAGGCCGACATCATCATGTACCACAACGTCCTGAAGCTCATCCGGGACTGGTACTTCGTCCAAGCCTCGCCCAACGACCCCA
Source organism: uncultured Isosphaeraceae bacterium (assembly GCA_937858365.1). Classification (GTDB taxonomy): domain Bacteria; phylum Planctomycetota; class Planctomycetia; order Isosphaerales; family Isosphaeraceae; genus CALLYK01. Next base: position 15,833 of record CALLYK010000392.1, read on the forward strand.
AGGCCCAGAAACTCCCCCTGCCCGACGACATCGTCGGTGACTGCCTCGCCTACGTCGTCGCGCACGAGGTCGGCCACACGCTGGGCTTCCCCCACAACATGAAGGGCAGTTCCAGCTACTCGGTGGCGCAACTTCGTGACAAGGAGTTCACCGCGAAGAATGGCACCGAGGCGTCGATCATGGACTACGGCCGCTTCAACTACGTCGCCCAGCCGGGAGACGGCGCGACCCTGATTCCCAAGATCGGCCCCTACGATTTCTTCGCCGTCGAGTGGGGCTATAAGCCCTTCCCCAATGCCAAGTCCTACGAGCAAGAAAAGGCCGAACTCGATAAGATCGCCAAGCGCCAGATCAACGACCCGATGCTTCGCTTCGGCGACCCCAACCCGAGCGAAGACCCGTCGCAACAGACCGAGGACCTCGGCTCCGACGCCATCGCCGCGACCGACCTGGGGCTGAAGAACATCGACCGCGTCGCCGGCTATCTGATCAAGGCGACCAGCAAACCGGGCGACGACTACGACCTGCTTGACGAGATGTACAGGCAACTGCTCTCCCAACGCGATCGCGAGTTGGGGCACGTGGCCAACATCGTCGGCGGGTTCGTCCGCAACAATGTCTATTTCGGCGACGGCGACAAGGTCTACGACGCCGTGCCCGCCGAACAACAAAAGAAGGCCGTGGCCTTCCTGAACGAGAACGCGTTCAAGACGCCGACCGCCCTGGTGGCGCCCGACATCGTCCAGCGTCTTCAGGCCAGCGGCACGGCCGATCGAGTGCTCGGCAGTCAGCGCTCGCTCCTGACGAACCTGCTCAGCGACCGCAGGTTGAAGCGGATGTCGGAGCAGGCCACACGCGACCCGAACACCTATCAGCCCCTGAACCTGATGGACGACCTCACGGCCGGCATCTTCAACGAGTTGAAGGAAGGGTCGGTCGGCATCGACCTCTACCGTCGAAGCCTGCAACGCGCCTACCTCGAAATCCTCGAGAACGCGGTGAAGCAGGAAACCCCGTCGGCCGGTTCGGACCTCCCCGCCCTGGCCCGGGGCACGCTCCGCAAGGTCCTGGAAGGGATCAACACGGCGACCGGTAAGGAGAAGGACGAAGTGACCAAACTCCACCTGGCCGACCTGAAGGCCCGAATCGTGGAGGCCCTGGAACCTCGCCAAAACGCTTCGACGTCTTCGGGCGGTCGGATCGCCGCGCGACCAATTGACGAGTGATCCTGGGCTGAAGACTGTCCGCAAACGGGGCCGCGCTTCCTCGAGCGCGGCCCCTTCTCTTACGCGGCTTGGGTCGGATCGCGCCAGGTGCTCCATTGAGGCGGAGCACTCGCTCGGGTAGTCTCAATCGCGAGTGAGGCTTAGGGAGGTCCATGCGAGTCGGCGTTTTCTGCCGGCCGCCATGAGGAGACAGGCAGGACGGAGCCGATCGGCACGACGCCCCATGACGCAGATCGACGACCCCTTCGGGCCGCTCTCGGCGCCCGTGAGGTCCTGGTTCACCCGTGAGTTCCCATCCGGGCCCACACCCGCGCAGGTGATGGCCTGGCCGGTGATCGCCGCGCGCGAAAACACCCTGCTCATCTCCCCCACGGGTTCCGGCAAGACCCTCGCGGCCTTCCTCGCGATCTTGGACCAGTGCCATCGAGAGCGTGAACGCGGGAGCGTGGCACCCAACTTGAGGTGCTTGTATGTTTCACCCCTGAAGAGTCTTGGCTATGACATCGAGACCAACCTGAAACGACCACTGAAGGGCCTTGGCGAGGACCTGGTCCACGTGGGTGTTCGGACGGGAGACACGACGGCCCACGCGCGCCGCAAGATGCGCGAGGCGCCGCCGCACCTGCTCGTCACCACGCCGGAAAGCCTCTCCCTCATGCTCTCCCAGATGTCTTGGCGATCGATTTGGAAATCTCTTGAATATATCATCGTCGATGAAATCCACGCGCTCGTTGCCACGAAGCGCGGGGCCGACCTGGCGGTCTCCTTGGAGCGACTGGCCGCTTTGGCCGATCGTGACCCGTGTCGCATCGGGCTCTCGGCGACCTGCCGGCCGGCGGCGACGGTCGCTCGCTTTCTCGTTGGGACCGACCGGACCTGCCGCGTGCTCGAAGCGTCGCGCACTTGCCGATCCGGAACAACGGCGATCGACGTCGAGTCCTTGATCGAGGCCGACGAGGCCCCTCATCGAGGCCTCACGTATCGTCGTTTGTTGCGCCGGCTTCGCGAAGAAATCAGCATGCGCCGGACGACGATCGTCTTCGCCAACACGAGGGCCTTCACGGAGAAGCTCACGCACGACTTGAGGGCCTCGCTCGGTGAAGAAGCGGTCGCCGCGCACCACTCGGCCATCGACGCCACGCGGCGTCGGGCCGTCGAGGCCAAGCTCAAGGAAGGCACGTTGCGAGCGGTGGTCACCAGCACGAGCCTCGAACTGGGGGTCGATATCGGCACGGCCGACTTGAGCGTGATGGTGGGCTTGCCCGGTAGCGCCTCGCGTTGTTTGCAGAGGGTCGGCCGAGCGGGGCATGGCGTGGGTGAGACATCGCGCGGACTGGTCCTCGCGGCCACACCCGCGGAACTCGCCGGCGCCGTCATCACCAAACAGGCCGCTCTCGAAGGCCGAATCGAGCCGATGCGCCCTATCCGGGCCCCGTTGGACGTCCTCTGCCAGCAACTTATTGGCATGTCGTGTCTTGATGAATGCGAAGAAGAAGTCGCGTTCCACTTGATAAGGCGAGCGGCGCCGTTCGCCACCCTGGAGCGGTCGGACTTTGACGATTGTTTGCGCTTCCTCGCGGGGGAGTTGGCGGCGCCGGCGGGGGCCCGCGAAGGCGAGGCGGCCCCGCGCTTCACGTCATCGAGGATCTGGAAGTCTCGCGGGCTTTTCGGCGTGCGCCATGGGCGGGTCCGACGCTGGTTCCATGCGAACGTCGGCACGATCACGTCCGAGGAGTCCGTCCGGGTCTTGGCCGGCGGCGCCGAGGTCGGCACGCTCGAAGGGGCCTATGCGGAGCGTTTGCAACCGGGCGATCGGTTCGTGCTCGACGGCCGCTCATGGTCTTTCGTGAGTCGCGATGGAGGCGTCGTCATCGCGAGGCGCGCGGCGGGCGATCCCGACTTGCCTCGTTGGTCGAGTGACCGTCAAGGGTTGTCCACCGAGTTGGCCTTGGACCTGGCACGTTTCCGCGAAGAAGCGGGGAGGACCTTGTGGGATGGTCCCAGCGCCCTGCGGGCCTGGCTGATCGAAGAAATTGGACTGGGACCGGGCGGCGCGAGCGTGCTGGAGGGCCTGCTCGTCGCGCAGCAGTCGGTGAGTGAAGTGCCTGGTCCGGCCGTCCTTCTCGTTGAGGAATCCCCTTCGCTGGGCGGCCTCATCTATACGTGTCACGCCCCCTTGGGACGGCCGGCTTGCGAGGCCCTGGCCCGCGCGGTTTGTGCCCGACTCGGCGGCCGCCGGGGACGTGATCTCTCCCTTCAAGTCGCCGACTTGGGCTGGTCGATCGAGGTGCCGGAATCCCTTGATGAGCGTGAATGGAGCGAGTTGTTAGTCCCCGACGATCTCGAGGAAGACATCTTGAAAGGGCTCGATCGTGGCGAACTCCTCGCCCGGCGGTTCCGGCACGTGGCCACGACGGCCTTGATGGTCCTGCGTCATCCGGAAGGCGGCCGACTCAAAGTGGGCGGCTTGAACTGGGTCTCAAACCGTCTCTATCCGCTCGTCCTGGCGGCCTGTCCTCATCACCCCCTGCTTCGCGAGACACGTCGCGAAGTGCTGGAAGACCATCTCGATTCCCGATCGGCGCGCGACTGGCTGGAGACGCGGCCGACGATCCGTCTCCGGCGCCTTGACGGCCTTTCGCCGTTCGCGGCGGCCTGGGTGGGGACCACCGGCGCCGAGTCGCTTCGGTTCGAGCCGCCGGCCGAGGCCCTGCGTCGTTTGCATGCGCGCCTGATGAGGCGTCCGGCCCAAGAGGTGGGGCCTCCGGCGACCTGATTCAGTAACCGCCGCCCAATTTGGTGCGTTCCACGTGGAACGCCGTGTCGAGTTGCTCGCCTCGATCGAGTCGTTGGCGAAGTTCGTCGAGGAGGTCCTTGGTCTTGCTGAGGCCGATCCGATCGCAGCCGACCGCGATCACTTCCACGACCGCTTCCAAGGTCCGCACGCCCCCGGCTGCCTTGAGCTTCACATGGGGCGGCGACATTCTGCGCATCAAGCGAAGGTCTTCCAAGGTCGCGCCGCCGGTGCCGTAGCCGGTGGACGTCTTCACGTAGTCGGCGCCGACCTCTCCGCAAATCACGCAGAGACGGGCCTTCTGGTCGTCGTTCAGAAAGCAGTTTTCGAAGATCAGTTTGACGAGCGCGCCACGCTTGTGGGCGAGGCGCGTGATCGCGCCGATTTCCTCTTCCACGGGTCCCCAACGGCCCGCGATCACCTGTCCGATGTTCACGACCATGTCGAGTTCGGTCGCCCCGTCGTCAAGTGCCTGGCACGATTCCGAGAGCTTCACGGCTGAGGCGTGGCCGCCGTGAGGAAAGCCGATGGTCGTGCCCACGGCCACTCCGGTTCCGCCGAGCAGTTCCACCGCGCGCGGCACGCGATACGGCTTGATGCAGACGCTGGCGACCTGGTATTCGCGGGCGAGGAGACAGCCGGCGTCGAGTTCGTCGTCGGTCAGCGCGGGGCCGAGAAGTGAATGGTCGATGCGTTTCGCGACGGCTTCGTAGGTCAGGATCATGGTGCCCCTTCTTTCTTTCCATTCAAGTGGTCGGAGCCAGGCCGGAACCCGACGACGAAAGCGCGCTCCGCCGGCGCTCCCGAGGCGCTCGCATGGCGATCCGGCCTGGTCGAAACATCATGAGCAACAGCAGCGGCAAGTAGATCATGATCAGGGTCCCACCGCCGTCGAGGAACCAGTATTGACTGGAGACGAGGACCGCGGCCGACTGGGCGATGAGGGCAGCCAGGTCTTTACGCCAGGGCCAGAAGCCGTAGAAGATCACGAAGGCCCCATAGGCGATCAGCACGGGGAGACGAAAGACCGGGTCGATCCCGCTCCAGAAACTGTTTCCTTGAGGGACCACCTCCAGGAGCGGTCGAAGACCCGCCTCGGCCAAACTACGGGCCAGAAGCGCGTGGGCCCAGTCGCCGACCCCTGGAGTGAAGGCCGCGAGCCCGTGGGCGAAGGCCAGTGTCCCAAGCGAGGTCAACAGAAATATCCAGGCCGATCGTGACCCGCGATGGAACCCCGCCCAGACGGGTATCAGGCCCAGGCAGGCCGGCATCCAGCTTGTGGCCAAGCCGATAAGCAAGGCGCAGAGGATCGGGCGCGTGTACATGGACAACGCCAGGACGATCAAGGCGGACGCGAACAACTGACCGCTATCCACCACGGCGATCCGTGTATAAGGCAAGAGGAGGTAGCAGGTGGCGGCGGCGAGTCCGGCCGTCCTCTGCTCGAAGTGCCGTTCGCCGATCCTGTACATTCCGAGGACGATCGTGAGGTGCGACAGGACCGCCAGGACCCGTGCAAGCACGATTTGAAGGGGACTGCGTTTGAGCGACTCGGGCAAAGGGGATTGGTCCAGGGCCTTCTTCACGGGAGCTTCGAGGTCGGCCGAGCCGAAGAGTGGGCCTTCGGGTGTTTCCGATGAACTGGAGAGGACGGCCGGATTGCGTTCCTTGCCCGACGAAGCGGCCAGGTCCACCGTTTCCACGAGGAGCAGGCCAAGCACGCCGATCCCCATGCAGGCCAGGCCGGCGTTGTTCAAGTTGGGCTCCAGGACGGGCCGGCGCACCAGGGCCAAGTCCACGAAACAACGGGCCAGCCACATCGTCGAACCGACCATCAGCCAGAAGAAGGCCCACCACGGATAGGGATATCCCGAGGCCACAAGACGCACCATCGCGGGCCCGAGCGCGAAGAGAAGCACCAGGTCCAGGTTCCGCACGCTCCAAAAGCGCGAGAACTTGAAGAAGAGGGTTAGGCACGAGAGCAGCGCGAGGAAGAGCCAGACCTTCGGGCCAATCCCCAGACCGCCGACGAGGGTTTCGCTCACGATAGGTCGCTTCGAGGAGGCTGGGAAGCCCATGACCGGAGGAGAGTGCAAGGCGAGCACGGAGGCCTGGTGCGCCCGACTCGAGACCGTATCTTATGAGCGTCGGCACGCCGTTCGCAAGGCGGATTGGCGCGTCAGTCCGATTCACAAGGGATCGGTTCGCCCGCAATCTGGCTCAGGGCGTTCCAGGCGGCCCGTTGCTCGGCGTCCTTCTTGGTGCCTCCCCAAGCGGGCGCGAACCGCCTGTTGCCGATCTGGGCCGAGACTTTGAAGCACTTCAGGTGATCGGGGCCCTTCTCGTCGAGCAGTTGGTAGATCGGGGTGGACCCGAACTGTCGCTGGGCCGTTTGCTGGAGAAGGCTCTTGTAGTTCAGAGTGCCCTGCCCCGCGATCGCTTCCTCGATTTCCGGTAGCAGGTGACGGCTGATGAAGCGGCGAGCCGCCTTGAGACCGCCGTCCAGATAGATCGCCCCCACCAGGCTCTCAAAAACGTCCGCCATCACCGAGGCTGGGGTCTGCTCCTGAGACCCCATGCCCTTGCCGAGGACCAGGAACTCCCCCAATCCGAGCTGGATGGAGAGTTTGGCACACGTCCGCCGGGAGACGACCGTGGACTTGACCCGTGTCAGTTCGCCTTCGAGAAACTCGGGACACTTGCGGTAGAGCAGGTCGCAGACGACGGCACCCAGGATCGAGTCGCCAAGAAACTCCAAGCGTTCGTTGGACCCAAGGCGATGGTT
>CALLYK010000393.1 GCA_937858365.1 uncultured Isosphaeraceae bacterium
GGCAGAAAAGAGATGATCGTAATCATCACGGAAAAGAAGATGGGACGGCCGACCTGCCGACATGCTGGTGTGACGATCTCGGTGATGTCACCGGTGACCGCTTCGCGACCGAATCGACGCGAAAGGTGGTGGGCCGCGTTCTCGGCCATCACGACCGCCTGATCAATGAGGACCCCAACCGAGATCGAGATCCCAGCCAGACTCATGATGTTCGAACTCATGCCGAACAAACGCATCATCAAGAAACTGAACAGGACCGCGAGGGGAAGGGTCACGGTCACGACCAGGGCGCTGCCCGGGTGCCCCATGACAATGAGCACGGCGATCCCGCAGACGACTAGCTCCTCCTTCACCGTGTTCCCCACGGTCGCCAGAGCTTGTCGAATCAAGGGGGTCCGATCGTAAAAGGGGACGATCCGTACGCCTTCGGGCAGGCCGGCCGAGAGGGCCGTGATTTTCTCTTTGATCCGCCGCGTGACCTCAAGCGGGTTCTCGCCATGCCGCATGAGCACGACGCCGCCGACCACTTGCCGGCCGTCCTTCTCCAGCACGCTTCGGCGAAAACCAGGGCCGAATTGCACCGCGCCCAGCATCTCGATCGTGATCGGCGTGCCGCCGCGCTGGGCCACCACGGTGTCGCGAACGTCGCCCAGACCTTCGACCCAACCCGCCGAGCGAACGAGGTATTCCGCCCTTCCCTGATGGACCACTCGCCCGCCGACTGCCGAGTTCGACCGCGCGACGGCCGTCTCCACTTCGTTCAGGCTGATCCCGTAGGACCGGAGTTTGTTGGGGTCCAGGTCAACCTGATACTCGCGCGGCGCGCCGCCGACACTCGCCACTTCGGCCACGCCCGGCACGCCGTTGAGTTGATAGCGAACGTACCAGTCTTGGATCGACCGAAGCTCGTTCAAATCGTGCCCGTCTCCCTCGATCGTGTACCAGAAGATCTGACCGACCGCGGTGGCGTCGGGTGCGAGATAGGGCGTCACTCCGGGTGGCAGAAACGTTCCGGCGACCGAGAGGCGTTCCAGCACACGCTGCCGTGCGAAGTAGAACTCGACCTCGTCGCGAAAGATGATCGTGATCATCGAGAAGTTGAACTCGCTCGATGAACGCACCACCTTCACTCCGGCAAGCCCCTGAAGGCTGGCCGAGAGCGGATACGTGATCTGGTCTTCAATTTCGCGGGGACCGCGTCCCATCCAATCGGTGAAGACGATCACCTGGTTTTCAGAGAGGTCGGGAATGGCGTCCACGGGGGTCGTCCAAAGAGCGTGCAGGCCCGCCAGGGCCAGCCCCAAGGCCGCCATCAAGACGAGATAACGATTGCGGATCGACCATTCGATGAGGGAGGCGATCATGCGTTCGGGCCCCTCTCAGGGGACGACGGAAGTCGAAGAGCGAGGCGCGGGGTTGAGTCGCCCTTCGGCGTCGATCAGAAAGGCGCCCGCGACTGCCACTCGTTCACCGAACTCAAGTCCTTGAAGCACTGGGAACCGATCGCCAACGCGGGGGCCCAAGGTGACCTCCCGGCCTTCGTACAAGCCCGGCTCGACCTCGACATAAACCAGTTGGCGTCGGCCCGAGTCGATGACGGCCGATTCAGGGACGCTCAGGACTTGGTCTTCCGGCGGGCCGGCCAGCCGCTTCAGGTACTTGGCGGGTTGGGCCTTCAACTTGGGCTGACACGAGGCACAACAGGTCCAAATGACGCGACCTTCGATGTCGAGCGCGATCGGCTGACCCATCGAGCCAAGCGCGAGGTTCGTCACGGGACACTTCTCTTGCTCCTCGGCCGTTTGCGCGGTGCGGGTCCACTTCACCGCGGCGGCCCGGCGGAGCGAGAACTGCGTTCGGAATGGCGCCGTTTCGGCGATGGGCGTTCGCAAGGTCACCGTGGCAAACATGCCGGGAAGAAGGCGGCGATTCGGGTTTTCGAGGTCGAAGCGGACTTCCACCGTGCGTGTGGCTGGGTCTACCTCGGGTTGGACGAACGCGACGGTGCCCGAAAACGACTCCCCCGGATAAGCCGGCACTTCTGCCTCGACCGCTTGTCCCTCTCGGACGAATCCGATCTGATGCTCATAAACGCGAGCTTGGACCCAAACATGCCTCAAATCGACCAGTTCGAAAAGTGTGGTTCCTTCGGTAACTTGCTGTCCTTCGACGACGTTTTTGCGCACCACGGTGCCGCTGGTCGGCGCGAGGATGGTCACGCTCGCATCGGCCTTCCCTTTGCGAAGGACCTCGTCGATCTGGGATTGGGCGATGCCCCATCGTTTGAGTTTCTCGCCGGTCAGGCGGGTCAGTTCAAGACGATTGCCGGCGGTCGAACGCGAGGCGATCAGGAGCTCCTGCATCGCCTGGGAAAGCTCCGGGCTGAAGAGCTCGGCCAACGGCTCGCCGACAATTACGTCCTGTCCCTTGAAATTGACGTGTAGCTTCTCGACGCGCGATGTGCCCGGGACCTTCGCGGGGATGCCGGTCAGGGAGCGTTGGTCAAGGCCGATTTCGCCCACGGTCGTCAAGGTTTGGGACAGCGACTCATAAGCGACGTCGGCCGCGACGATCCCGGCCTGCGCCACGCGAAACGGGGCGAGGCGCACCCGCTCGGTCATCCCTTCGTGGGCGACCTCACGGTCCGTCTTCGCCCGTCGGGCCAAGGTCATGCCGCAGATCGGGCAACCGCCCGGCCGTTCCTGGACCACCTGCGGATGCATCGGGCAGAAGTACTCAACCGTCGCGGCGGCCGTGCTTTGTTCGGTCCTCGCTCGGGTCCACTTGGCAAATTGGTTCGCGAGGGTGTCCCAATAAGCGAAAACGAGCCCTGTGACCGCGATCAGGGCGATGAACCGCAACCGCAATTCGACCACCTTCACGACATGGCGCAGCTTCCGCCATCGGGACAAGAGCGGTGTCGAAAGCGACATCTCTTGAGTTGTCATATGATGAACTCCACGACACGACCGAACCTGTGAATGAAGCGCACACGCCACGGTCCCACGATGTTGGGGACACAATCACCGCGCGGGGCGGCCCGTGTTTGGCGTCAAATCAGCAGACGGACGGTGCGAAGCTCAGGCGGCCTACCGGGGCAATCAAGGCGCTGCCGGGCGACGAATGCCGCCCCAGCGCCGGGGTCGAAGTGGCGGGGCGAGGACACAAGGTTCGTGTTCTGATCGAACGCGCCTCGAACGGCGGTCGTCTTCGTATCCCTGATCGGTGCGACGGGCGACTCGACCCGACAGGGGCAATTCGCTTGACCACCTGCAACACGATCCAACGTGAACGGGTGCCTCGCGACCGGCGGCCTGGTGCGGCCACACTTCGTCGGACCACCACAACAGCAGGCGGTTGACCGTTTGGCACAGCAGCTTCGCGGTCGTTCAGCGGGCCCGCCACCAGCGGGACTGGCGGGCAGGTCCAGCGCGAGGCACAACGAAACCACGATCGCCAACAAGGAGACCAAGCCATTCCATCGCGCTCGGTTCAGGCGGGTCATGCTAGGGTCTCCGACTCTTCGGGTTCTATCGACAATGATACACCTGTTTCTTGAATCTTCAAGCGGAGTCAAGCTGTCACTGGTTTCGTCCAAAGCGCCAAGTGTTTCTCGTCCGACCATAAGCATGGTAATAGGTCAAGAACGTTTTGCCGGGTCGGGAGGTTGGACGCGTGCGGAGACCCGCGGGAGCCACACGCTGGCGGCGAGCGTTGGCGATGACCCTAGCCACAAGTTCCGTCGGCTGCGTGCAGACGGCCTCCCGAATCGACCTGGCCCGATTGGACAAAGAGGTCGTCGCGGCCTCGCACGAGTCGATCGCCGACGCGCCCCCGGACATTCCGGCCTTGACGGGACCAGTCGCCGACGCGACGGCCGTTCAGGCCTACGTCCAACGCGCCTTGGTCGAAAACCGGACCGTCCAGGCGGCGCGCCACAACGTGATGGCGCTTCGTCATCGGATTCGTCAGGTCACGGCGCTCGACGATCCCGTCGTGTCCAACACCATCTTTCCCGTGCCGAGCGTAGCACCTCAATACTCATTGATGGGTTACAACCCTTATAATATGACTCTCGCTCAGCAGTTTCCTTGGTTTGGCACACTTCAGTTACGCGGGCAAGTGGCCGAGCGTGACGCCCAGGTGGCCCTGGCAGAGCTCGCCGCCGCGCAACTCGACACGGTCGCGGCGGTCAAACGGGCCTATCACGACCTGCACGCCGCCTTGACGATCGACCAGGCCCTTCAAGAGAACCATGCATTGCTCGTCGATTTCCAGACGATCGCGCGGCAACGCCTGGAGCGGGGCGGCAGCCAGCAAGACGTCCTTCGAGCGGAGGTCTTGCTCAGCGAACTCCAGCGCGACCGCGCGACCAATCGTCAGGCCATCGCGTCGGCTCGCGCCGCCCTGGGTCGGCAGGTCCATGCGTCGCCCAATGAGGACCTACGCACCGCGCCCGAGGTCGCCTTGAACGACGTTCCGTTCCAGGTCGATCAGCTTCAAGGCCTGGCGATGGCGGCGCGGCCCGAGCTTCAAGGCCGCTTGGCGGCCGTTGCGCGTGACGAGGTGAACGTCGCCCTCGCGCACAAGAGGTCGATGCCCAACATCACCTTAGGATTGACCTACATGAACATGGAAAAGACGAACTCGGTGACGCCGGCCACCGCGGCGGGGATGCCCAACGTGGGCCTCTTCGTGGGGTTTAATGTCCCGTTGGATCGGACGAAATACCGTGCCGGCGTGTCCGAGGCCCAAGAGCGGGCCCTGGCCGATCTCAAGCTCTACGAGGCCCAGTTGGACGAAACGCTTGGCGAGTTGCGGGACCTCTTCGCGCAGGTCCAAACGCAGCGAGAGACCCTGGGACTCCTCCGCGACCAAGTCTTGCCGCGTACCAAAAACACTCTGGAACTCGCGGGGACCGATTACGCCGCGGGCAATGTCGATTTCCCCACCATGATCGCGGCGCAACGCGAAGTGCTGATGGTCCGCATTCAGATTGCGCAGGCCGAGGCGGAACTGGGTAAGGCCCTGGCCTCGCTTGAACGGGCCGTCGGCACCGAGATCAACCAGTACCCAACTCGGTAGTCCCTCCCGGGGCCTTCACATCGGCATGACGGACGTTGACGAGGTCGTCAGGCTGGTCGGCGGCCGGAAGGGCGGCCCGAAGTTCGGCGGCATCACGCTCATGGGCCGGGAAGGGGCCATGGTTGGCGCGCCCCCGCCCAGCGAAGGTCCAAAGCTGGCTGGGATGAGTGGGGCCAACGCTCGCATCGCGGGGCCACGCATTGTTGTGGTCGAACCGACCCGCATCGGATTGAGGCCCGCCGTCGCGGAAGACGAAAAGGCGGGGCGAACCCCCCCGACGACACGATTGGGCATGAACCCGGCGTACATGCCGCCGTAGGGCAAAACGAGGGCCCCTCCGGAACTCATCCCCGGATTCATCGACCCCGAAGTGCCGCCGTATCCGCCCAGCCCTTGCGCGGCCCCCATGCTTGGGAAGAAGGCCATCATCATCAGAGGGAAGAGGAGGCGCGCAGGCATTGCTTGGTCGGTCCGGAATGATTGGCGTCTTCCCATATCTTATCGTCTCTTCGAGCGCCGGACTACTTGATGACTCCCAGACTTCGCATCCATTCCTCGCATCGCTGGGGCCATGTGGAGCAAGGTCCATTGCTCGGTCGAAGGCCGAAGCCGTGTCCGCCCTTAGCGTAAATGTGCAAATCGGCCGGCACGCCCGCCCGCTTGAGTTCGAGGAACATACGCACGCTGTTTTCCGGACTCACGCGATCATCATAGGCGTGCGCGAAGAAGCATGGGGGAGTTTCCGCTGAGACCCGAATCTCGGGGCTCAGTGCTTCGGGCTTTTCGCGTTGAATGACCCCACCCGGATAGATCATCACGGCGAAGTCGGGGCGGCAACTTGCCTTGTCGGCATCATCCACGGAGTCGTAGGCGCGTTTGTCGAAGTTGGTAGCGGCCCAGGCGGTTAGGTGTCCACCCGCCGAGAAGCCGAGTAAGCCCACCTTGTTCGGGTCGATTCCCCAGGAACTCGCCTTGGAACGGACGATGCTCATCGCTCGCTGAGCGTCTTGAAGGGCCCCAATCGGCGGCTTGTCGCGAGGCTGGTCGGGCCGGCGCGGGACCCGGTACTTGAGCACGATCCCCGTGACGCCGATCGAATTCAGCCAAGCGGCCACGTCGTCGCCCTCGTGGCCGATCGCGAGATTGTTGTAACCGCCACCCGGCGCCACGATCACGGCGACGCCCGTGTCCTTCTCGCGAGGTGGCCGATGGACCGCGATGGTCGGCTTCGAGACGTTCGTGATCGACGTGATTGGGCCGTCGGGCCGGCCCGACTTCGTTTGCTCGGTGCCGATGTCGGTCGTCTCTCCGGGGGCCTTGCCCGGCCAAAGGTCGAGCACCAAGGGGCCATCGGCCGCCATGCCAAGGGTTGCGCAAGCGAGGTGGAGAATGCCGGCGCAGAATAGCGCTGATCGTCGCATCGGTCGCACTCCGTCGAGTCGAGTCCCTGGTCCCGCATCATCGACGAAACGCCGCTCTTGAGCAAGGATCAGGGAAGGACGTGGCCAAAGTCTCGCAGGATCGACGTGAGCGCGATCAAGGGCAAACCCGTAATGGCGGTGAAGTCATCGGACAGGACTTGATCGAACAGGACGATCCCGCGAGCTTCCAGTTTGTACGCCCCCGCGCAATCGAGGGGTTGATCGGCCGCGACATAGCGTTCGACCTGATCACGATCGAGCGATCGAAAGCGCAAGGTCGTCACGTCGGTATGGCGAAGGACCTCGCCTCCGCTCCAAACGACGAGTGCCGTGATGAGCGTATGTTCGCGGCCGGACATGCTCATCAGTTGTTCGACCGCCCTTTCCGCATGACCGGGTTTGCTGAAGACGAGGCCATCGAACTCGGCGACCTGGTCGCAGCCGATGATGGTCGCGTGAGGCTCGACTTCGGCGAGACTCAGCGCCTTGGCCTCGGCCAGGCGCTCAGCCAGTCTTTTTGGCGTCACAGCGCCGAGTTCCATCTTCAACTGGTCCTCGTCGCACAGGGGGGCCCTGCAACGGAAGGGCAGACCCAGCCGTTCCATCAACGCCCGACGGTAGGGGGACGTGCTCGCGAGGACGAGGTCCATCGGCGAGGTCACTTTCCGGCGCCGTTCCGCTCACGGTAGGCCCGGCCGGCCTCCGCGATCACCGATGGGTCGTCGATCACCAGGTAGTGCCCGTGGTCGGCCGTGACGATCAAAACGGACTCATCCCAGTTGCTGTTCGTTTTGATCCAGTCGAGTACCACTTGAATGGCTGCCTCGCCGCTGAAGATGGCGCCGATCGCGTTGTCGAGGTTGTTGTCGTGGAGCGCGAAATCGACGTCGCCCGCCTCGATGAAGAGGGCGAAGGGCCGTCCCTTCTGGGCGGAAAGCGTGGTGAGTGCCGCTCGGGTCATGTCGGCGAGCGTCGGGTTCTCTCGAAGGTCGGTCGGGTCGTATTTCTCCGCCACGCCCTTGATGTTCTTCGCGGGGTCGAAGCGGCCGTCGGCCGTGCGATAGGGCAGGTGGTCGGTTTTGGTTCCGAAGAAGCCGAAGAGCCGCTTGTCCTGCTTGGCGGCCTCTTCCGCGGCGGATTGAATGGCCGACGCACCGTTTTGGCCGCTTCGTGTTTGGGCGACGACGTACTTGCCGCCTCGCTTCGCGTCGATGGCCTCCAGGTCCTTGGTTGTGATGTATTTGTTGTCGCCCACGACCGCATTCGCTCCCTGAGAGCTTCGCGCGGCCTCGCGCAAGGTTTGGCCGAAGCCGCAGCCGATGACGACATCGAGCCCTGGATGTCGCGGCTCTTTTCCTGCTTCCTGGGTGATGCTGGTCAAGCCGAGCATCTCGCGGGCGATGTCTTGATAATCATCGCGGTGGACGTTGTGAGCGTACATCACGGCGGGAGAAACGTGGTCGAAGGGGACGCTGGTGACCGTACCGATCTTCCAGCCCTTTTCCTGAAGTTCGTGGAACAACGTGGGGACAAAGCGACCATCGTCCGTGACGTTCACTCCGTTGTTGTAGGCCTTCACGCCCGAAACGTACTCACCAGCGCTCTGCGAGCTGTCGGTGTACGCGTGCGCGACGCGCCCAACCGCGGTGATACCTTTTTTGTCGTCGTCGTTCGCCGATTGGCCCTTGAGGTAACCAGGCGCCTTGAGCGTCCCCTCGGTCCAAGGGTTGGGGCCGGCGATGGCCGCGTCGTAGCCGCCGAGCAGGCTGGTCGCGGGGATCGAGACGGTCTGGGAGTCGAGGTCCACCGTGTTCTTGTCGTGAGTCGGTGAAGTGACCACGTAGCCGAATTGGGCCGTGCCGTCGGCCGTTTCGTCTTGGAAAACCAGGCCGGCGCCCTTGCCTTTCGTGTAGTCCTTGCCCGACTTGTAAATCGCCGCGGCGCGGGTGGTGTCCCAATCAAGGCCGTCGAACCAGACGGTGAAAACGTACTTGGCGCCCCGCTCGACGGCTTCCTTTTGCACTCGATAGAGGTCGCTCTGGTCGGCGTACTCGGCCTCGGGGTGCACGGTGTTGGCGGGCAGCTCGCCGTAGAGCTTCTTGATCTTCGCTGGGTCGCGATACACGCTGTTCGGGCCCGTCACGGCGCCAAGGTCCACCTTCTTGCCGAACGTGTAAACCGGGACCAGGCGATTGGTGTGGCTCGTGTGGTTAGAGAAGACGTCGTCCTTGCCTTGCGAACCAAAGTGATAGGCTCGTGATTTCTTGTCAGTCTTTGTATCGACGTAATCGTTCTGCATCGCTTTGAGCGAGTCGGTCGCGCCGTCCGGACGCTGGGCCGGGGCGTGTGTGCAGGCGACCAGGCCAATGGCCAGGACGGCGGTGAGCGCGAGCGTGGCGGGGCGTGACACAGTCAACTCCGGGTGAAGAGTCAAGAAGAAGGGCGGTGCGACCGAACCGGCGATCGCTTCAGGATCGCACGGGCCGATGAAGTTCGGATGAGGAAGATACCAAATCGGCCGATGAAGGCCCATCCGGCTGCATCAGCGCTGGACCTGACCTTCCGGCACGTTGTTGATGATGATCGCCCCGGGCGGGACCACCGTGCCGTCTTTGAGGGTCGAGCCGACGACCAGGGCCCCCTTGCCGATCGACACGCGATTGCCCAACGCGGAGGCATTCACCACGGCCCCCGCGGCGATGACCGTGCCGTCGCCGATCTCGCTGCCTTTGCCGGCCAAGACGACGGCCCCCTGGCCGATCCGAACGCGCCGTCCCACTTGCAAGTTGCTGCCGACCGGCCCTGTGATCGTGACGTCGGCCCCGGTACGCAATGGGCCGGCGAAGTTGAGCGGTTGACCTTCATCGGCCCGTATCGAGTTAGAAGGGCCCAAGGCGGCGGCCAGGTTGGTGAAGGGGGTCTTGAAGTTCGCCTGGCCGATGATTCTCGAGGGGAAGGTCGGTAGGGTGAGTTGCACGGGGCGGCCGTCGTGACCCGTGACGTTCGGCGCCGTCCGAGGCGGCTCGAACGCGACCTGCGCGGAACCGGGTTCCGGACTGATCCCCGAGATGGGGGCGAGGCTGCCGTTGTTGATCGGTGGCGTTTGTTGCACGATCGGGCCGGGCGAGGTGCCCGTCGCCGTGTCACCCTGATAGAGGTTCAGGTAGCCCTTGATCAATGCCCGCGTGTTATTGAGGAGGCTTGTCGTCGTGCTACGATCAGCGGTGGTGATAGGTACGACCTTACCGAGCGCCGAGTTGGTCGCCTCGGCTTGGGTCTTCACGGCCTTGCCTGGCAACACACGCATGGCGCCCGGAAGGGTGATGTTGGGCCCGACGTAGGCGAGTTCGCCCACCACGGCGCCTGACTCGATCGTGGCGCCGTCGATGATCGCCCGGGCGCCGATCCGTGTGGGTGGCCCCGTTTCGTTCAAGGCACCGATCACGGCAGGACCGCGCACCTTGGCCCCGGCCCCGACGTACACGAGGTCGCCGATCAAGACGCCGGGGGTGCCTGGAAGGCCCTTCGGGTTCGCCGCGATCGAGGCGTGATCTTGGAGCGTCGAGTAATTGCCGACCTTGATGAAGCCGCCACGCGCATCCAGGCTGGAAAACGGCGCGAAAAAGTCCAAGCGACCAACCATCATCCGATTCGGCTGGATGATCGTCACCGTGGAATCGAAGTAGGTCGAGTTCGCCGGGTTCCGGCCGTAAGGCAAGACAATCTGATTGGGCCGAAGTGGGTGGGCGGCAGGCAGTTGGAATTGGAGCTTGCGGACCTCGGCGGGAGTCGGGTCGCTGGTGATCGGCGCGGCGGCGGGTCGAACGGCCGCCAGGCGACTCATCAGGAGCCGCTCTTCGAAGACTTCCACATGGGGGCACGCACGCGCCGATCGACGGCGGACAACTGGTACACTCATCGCTTTCGACTTATTCATTCCCGACATTGGGGCACTCGCGCGAACCCTGAGCGCAGCGATGGGGGGCAATCCCTACAATCGGCGAAAACGGACTTTCTTCTTCAATCTTGGCGGGGACCTCGGTCTCGGTTAGCGTTACTTCCTCGCAATGTTGCGACTTGGGTCCGACGAGGGTGGTCGCTCGCCTCCATGATTGAATCCAGTAGGAAAAGGCCGTCCCTCGACATTCCCTGGGGTAGTGACCAAACGATCGCCGTCGCTTGGCCGGAAGTCTGGAACGAGCCGGACGTGTTCGGACCGGACCTTCGAGGCGGCGTTCCGCACTATGTCAACGCCTTGAATGCGGCCCTGGATGATCTCGCGGGCTCGCCGAGTCTCAAGGAGTTGATTGGTCCTGGGGCGACCGTCGCGATCGTCGTGGACGATCCGTCGCGCTGGACACCCGTGAGCGAGGCCCTGCCGATGGTCCTCGGGCGCCTTAAGGAGGCGGGCGTTCGGCGCGATGACATTTCCATCAGTGTGGGCGTGGGCCGGCATCTCGCCCTGGATGACCGCTCCATGCGTCGGCGATTGGGCGATCCGATTGTGGACTCTTACCCTTGCCATAGTCCGCCCGTGGATGAACTGGGTGCCTATCACGACTTGGGCACGACGGTCGATGGCGTGAGGACCCTGGTCTTCCGACCCGTCGCCACGGCGAGCCTGCGCATCTTGATCGGGTCGGTCCTGCCGCACCTCCAGGCGGGGTTTGGCGGCGGTTGGAAACTGATCTTTCCGGGGTGCAGCCATCGTTCCACACTCGTCGCGCTTCATGGCCAGGGACTGGGGAAGGGCCGTGACGCGGGCCGTTTGCTCGGTGGCGACGCCCGCGATAACCCCATGCGGCGGACGATCCGAAACGCGGCGTCGTTGCTGCCCGGACAGAGTCTGTCGATCAGCCACCTGATGGGAGAGCCTGGGAAGGTCTTGCGGGTCGTCGCCGGGCACCCGGACGCAGTGCAAGACCTGCTGGCGTTGGAAGCGCGTCAACGATTTCAGGCCCCGGTTGGGCCGCCGGTCGACCTGGTCGTGGCGGGCAATCATCCCTGGCCGGGTGACCCCATGCAGAGCTTCAAGGTCTTGCTTCAGCACCAAAACGCGGTGCGTAAGGGCGGAGCGCTCGTCGGTTTCTTTTGGACCGACCCGAACGAAATCGAGCGGTCGATGCCTCTTTCATGGGTGAAAGTGATTGCGGCGACCGGGGCCCCCGGTCATCAGGTCATCCGTCACGGCCTGAAGGCGGCCGACCTGATCGCCGACGGTCTCGGCTTGCGCAGTGCGTTCATGGTGCGTTGGGCCCGGGAACTGGTCGTTGATCGTCGCGTGTTCGTGTATGCGCCCGAACTTTGCCGGCGTATTGGGAGTCGACTCGGGCCGGTGCGCCTCTTCGACGAACAAGGCCCCCTCTGGACGGCCGTGGCCGACAACTTCCCAAAAGGGACGATGCCGGTCGCTCGAGTCTTTCCCCGAGGGGGCTTGACCTACTGTCCGAAGTGATGTCTCGCCGGGTCAAGCACACCAGGTCCGTTCACGGACCTTGGCCCGTTTGATCGCCTTCACGGCCACTTCGACATCGGTCGCGACCTGGAAATCGAACATGCCGGCGATGACGAAGTCGGCCCCGTGCCGGAAGGCGTGATTGAAACCGATCTCGGGTCGAAGGGCCCCCGCGGCCATCACCTTGAACGCGAACCAGGGCTTGTTCACCGAGCGCATGAAGTCGGCCGTGCGTTCCGGATCGAGACAGAAGATGTTGTCGTGGTAGCCGTCGTGGTCGAGACTGCGCGGGCCGTACCAGCACCATTCCTCGCGCTTCTCCTTGGGTGTGGCCGACCAATAGGTGTCGGGATGAAATGTCTTCACATAATAATCGGCCCCGAGGCCGTGGTGTTCGGCGGCGATGGTCGTTTCCAGGGAATGACTGCCGATCCCGGCCGGGACCCCCGCCTCTTTGATGATCTCGATCGCGCGGCCCAGGGTCTTCAGGTCGTTGCCGCGCGTGCAGCGGTCGGAGACCTCGCCGTGCGTGTACAAAGCGACGGCGCCTCGGTCGACGAGACCATGCACTTCCTCGCGGACCTTGCTCTCGTCGGTGTCGGGATGTATGCAGACCATCACTTGAAGCTTGCCACCGGCCTTGCGATACGCTTCGACGACTTCCATGCACGCCGGGTCGATCTGGATCATGGTAATGCCCGAGCGCTCGCCCAGGGCCAGCGTGTCGAAGACCTTCTCGCGTGTGTTGTAGGCCCGAAGGAGGTTCGAGACGTACATCAAGTCACGGCTGTGGGCCCAGCCGCCGATCAGGTTTCCACCCATGACGAGCCGGCCGATCTCGATCGTCCCAAGTTTGCCTTTGGGCAGCGGCTCGCCTTCGTATGCGGGGGCCGACGGGCCCACCGGGGTCGACGCCTTCTTGTTGGTGGCCCCGTCTTCGAGCGCCGACGCGAGGGTCTTCTCTTCGAGGCTGAGCAAGGAGCCGGCCCCGGCTGCGCCCAACATGGAGGCTCGCAGGAAATCGCGACGATCGGTTCGCTCCCTCATGGGTCGAACCTCCTGAAGAAAGGAAGGGGCCAGGTGCGCTGACCCACGGGCGATCGCGACATCGGGTCGCCAAAGGGGAGCTTAGCGCGCCAACCCAGGCGACGCAAGCGAGAAGTCGGGGCGTCAACGAGGCGGTGACAAAGCTGGCGCGACAGGCACGCGAAACCCGGGCAGAAAGACCGAAAACACCTCCTCACCCGGCGCGAACTCGCCCACCCTCTCATATCGACCATCGCGCAGGGTCAACACGATGATTCGATCGCGCAGAGGGTCCACGACCCAATACACGGGGATGCCTGCCTCGGCGTAGTCGCGTCGCTTTGTGTCCAGGTCACGCTCGCGGCCGCGCTCGTCCCCGCTCACGACTTCCATCACGAGGTCGGCACCTTCCCAGAACGCCCCGCCCATCCGCGACGCATGACGCGAGAGCATGCAGAGAACGTCGGGCTCACGGAGCTTCCCGGGTCGAAGCCGGACGCGAAATGGCGCCACCAGGGCCGTCCCCAGCTTGTGCGTCGTCAGATGGGCCTTCAGGAGTTCGTGAAGAAAAAGAGTAATGAGCTGATGGGGCATCGTCGGAATGGCAAGGACCTCGACGTGTCCGTCAGCAAGCTCCACCAAGTGGTTGGTGTTCAGGGCCAGGTAGTCGTCTTCCTCCCACTGACCTTGTCCCGGAAATAGGTGGGCGATCTGCCAGGCGTGATCGTTGAGGGGAGGGGGCGGCGTCTTCTATCGAGGTATGACTCATCGTGTGGGTCCCGATCTCTTGACCCCATCCACTATGAGTGTAAGGCCCGACTCGCGGCCCGACAATCGAACCGGTAATATGGAGCGATCATCCCGCCCTTGGCGTGTGTCTCGACCCGCCCGACGCACCGCTTTTCCTTGAGGCCCTCGTCATGATCGTCCCGCTTGCAATCGTCGCGGCGTTGGCGAGTCTCACATCTTTCACCCTGGACGACTCGCAATCTCTCCTAGACTTCAATCGCGACGTCCGCCCGGTCCTATCCGACAAGTGCTTCGCCTGTCATGGACCCGACGCGACCCAGCGAAAAGGGGACCTCAGGCTCGACACGCGCGAAGGGGCCTTCTCGGAATCGAAGTCGGGCAGCACTCCGGTCGTGCCTCGCTCCCTCGACGACAGCGAACTCATCCAACGCATCATCTCCGAAGAACCGGACCGCAAGATGCCTCCCGCCAAGAGCGGCAAGGCGCTCACCGCCTCTCAGGTTGAACTGCTCAAGCGCTGGGTCGAAGAAGGGGCGGAATTCCAAGACCATTGGTCGTTCGTACCGCCTCGGAAGGTCGAACCGCCCGTGCCGGCGACTTCCGGTTGGGTCAGAAATCCCATCGACGCGTTCATTCTGGCGCGACTCGAAACGGGACCGCTGCGGCCCTCGCGCGAGGCCGACCGCGCCACCTTGCTCCGCCGGTTGAGTCTCGACCTGATCGGGCTCCCGCCGACGATCGGCGAGATTGACGCTTTCCTGGCCGACACCGCCCCCGACGCTTACGAGAAGCAGGTCGAACGGCTGTTGCGTTCCCCCCACCACGGCGAGCGTTGGGGACGTGTTTGGTTGGACGCGGCCCGCTACGCCGACTCCGACGGCTACGAAAAAGACAAGCCCCGCTTCGTCTGGTCCTATCGCGACTGGGTCGTCAGCGCGATCAATCGCGACTTGCCCTACGACCGCTTCATCATCGAACAGATCGCGGGCGACCTTCTGCCCGGCGCCACGCAAGACCAGATCGTGGCAACCGGATTTTTGCGCAACTCGATGATCAACGAGGAAGGGGGTGTTGATCCCGAGCAATTCCGTATGGAAGCGATGTTCGACCGGATGGACGCCCTGGGGAAGAGCGTACTGGGCCTTGCGGTTGGTTGCGCTCAATGTCATAACCACAAGTACGACCCAATCACGCAAGAAGACTACTATCGGATGTTCGCCTTTCTCAACGATTGCCATGAGGCGAGCGTCGCTGTGTATACTCCCGAGGAGCGGGACAGGCGAGACGACGTCCTTCGCCATATTCGGGAGGTCGAAGATGGACTGAAGCAAGGCACTCCCGATTGGGCCGAGCGCATGGCCGCTTGGGAAGCGAAGCAACGAGGCGAGCGACCAACTTGGCGAACCCTCAAACCGGAACTGGACACGAGCGGCGGTCAGAAGCACTACTTGCTGGATGACGGCTCGGTCCTCGCGGCCGGTTACGCCCCTACCAAGCACACGACCGATTTCACGGCCAAGTCAGACCTCCCCAGGATCACGGCCGTTCGCCTGGAACTTCTCAACGACCCCAGCCTGCCGCGTGGCGGACCAGGTCGCTCGATCTTGGGACTTTGCGCATTGACCGAGTTCAAGGTCGTAGTCGAACCGCCGTCGGACAAGGAGAAGGCCCGAGAGATCAAGATCAAGAGCGTCACGGCCAACGTCAACCCGACCGAGCGGCCCCTCGACACGACCTTTGACGACAAGAGCGGCAAGAAGCGCGTTACGGGCCCGGCCGAGTTCGCGATCGACGGTAGCAACGAGACCGCTTGGGGGATCGACATTGGGCCGGGTCGAAGCAACGTCCCGCGCCAGGCCGTCTTCGTGTTGGAACAGCCGATCGAATCGACCAACGGCGCGACCTTGACCATCAAGCTCGTACAAAACCACGGGGGTTGGAACAGCGACGACAATCAGAACAACAACCTCGGCCGATTCCGCTTCTGCGTGACGGACGCCGAAGGGCCCGAGGCCGACCCGCTGTCGCCGATCGCGCGCGAGGCGCTTGACACGCCACCTGAGAAACGCACAGCCAAGCATATCGCCGCGCTCTTCGAGGCATGGCGAACGACCGTGCCTCAGTGGCGCGAGGCGAACGACCGCATTGAGGCCCTTTGGCGTGAGCACCCCGCCGGCACGTCGCAGCTTGTGCTTCAGGAACGAGAATTGCCTCGGATGACGAGCGTTCTTCAACGCGGTGACTTTCTGAGACCCGTGCGGACCGTTACCCCGGGGGTCCCTTCGTTCCTCAACCCCATTCCGGAAGGTCCGCCCGCCAACCGCCTGACCTTCGCCCGATGGTTGGTCGCGCGCGACGCCCCCACCACGGCGCGAGCCTTCGTGAATCGGGTTTGGCAGTCGTACTTCGGCACCGGCCTGGTCAGCACGAGCGAGGACCTTGGTTCTCAGTGCGACGCCCCGTCGCACCCGGAGCTGCTCGACTGGCTCGCCGTGGCGTTCATGGACAATGGTTGGAGTATGAAGGCCCTTCATCGGGCGATCGTCACGTCGAGCACCTATCGGCAGTCTTCGACGGTCAGGGCCGAACATCAAGCGAAGGACCCGGCCAATCGCCTCTTGGCCCGCGGCCCGCGTTTTCGGGTCGATGCCGAGGTCGTTCGCGACATCGCCCTGGCCGCCTCCGGCCTTCTGGACGCGCGCATCGGCGGACCGAGCGTCCAGCCGCCCGCGCCAGACTTCCTCTTCCAACCGCCCGCTAGCTACGGACCCAAAACGTGGAAAGAGACGACCGGCCCGGGACGCTATCGTCGGGCCCTGTACACGTTCCGATATCGCTCGGTGCCGTTCCCGATGCTTCAAGCGTTCGACGCCCCCAACGGCGATTTCGCCTGCGTTCGACGCACGCGATCGAACACGCCGCTCCAAGCGCTGACCACGTTGAACGAGCCGATCTTTCTCGAATGCGCCCGCAATCTCGCGCTGCGGACACTCTGGGAAGGCGGCAGGACCGACGTGGAACGCATGACGACCGCATTTCGTCGCTGTCTGGCCCGGATGCCGACCGACGCGGAGCTGGCGAGCCTGATGGGCCTCTTGGAACGACAAACGAGTCGCTTCGCCCGCGAAGGCGCGGGGCCATGGGACCTTGCGGCGAACGACCCGAAGGCGCCGCCGCCGCTCCCGGAAGGCGTGCCCCCCGCGAGGCTCGCGGCCTGGACGGCGGTGGCCCGCGTCCTCCTGAACTTGGATGAGACCATCACCAAGGAATGACGATCCATGCTCATCCGAAGACCGCCTTTCCCCGGAATGGACCCATGGCTGGAAAGGGCCTCGTTTTGGCCCGATTTTCATAATCGACTCATCACCGCGATCGCGGACAAGTTGTCTTCGCTTGTAGGTGCTCGTTACTTTGTTGGAATGCAAGAACACGTGTATGCATGGACCGGGCCCCGATTGCGGTCGATCGGACTTCCCGACGCCAAGATCGTCGGGCCGGTGTCTCGTCGTCCTTCGAAGCGTTCGAAGGCGAAGTCCTCCCCGTCGGACGCCGAATCCACGGTGGTCGAACTGAGCATCCCCCCCGCCTTGATGGTCCCGGAAAGCTACGTGGAAATCGTCGAAATCGAGAGGCGCAGGGTCGTCACGATCATCGAAGTCCTCTCGCCTTCGAACAAGCGCCATCCCCTGGGTCGACGGAAGTACCTCCGGAAGCGCAACCGAGTCTTGGAGTCGCGAACGAACCTGATCGAGGTCGACTTGATGCGGGCGGGCAAGCCGCTGCCCTATTTTCCCGAGGGCTCGTCGCACGATTACCGCATCCTCGTCCGACGCGGAATCACACCCGAGACGGGGACCGCCTTTCTCTTCTCGTACAAGGCCCCCGTGCCCACCGTCCCGGTCCCCTTGGCGAGACCCGACCCGGACGTGGATTTGGAACTGACCGATGTGCTGCACGCGCTGGTCGATCGGGCGCGTTACTACCTGGTCACCGACTACGAAGTACCGCCCGAGCCGGCGCTTCGCGACGGAGACGTCGCTTGGGCCGCGTCGATTGTCGGCCAGGCGAAACGGCGTCCCCCCAAGCGTCCCACTCGCTCGAAATGATCCATGACGACACAAAGATCGGTTGAGGGCCACGCGATGACTTCCCAAGACCGTTTCCATCGAGGTGAAGACCCACGATTCGTCTCGCGCCGCTGGTTCTCCATCTGCGCCGACAGGGGCATCATCAGGCTCCCCAGCAACAGCCCGACGATCACCAGCACTACCGCCATCTCGACCAGGCTGAATCCAGCCGCCGTACGTTTCATCGCCCTGGTAATCCTGCTTCGCCTCGGCATACCCCTGCCCTCAC
>CALLYK010000394.1 GCA_937858365.1 uncultured Isosphaeraceae bacterium
GGCGATCAGCGGGTGCGCGGCGTGCGCCTCGGCCTCGCGCGCCTCCAGCGGCTCGCCCTTGAAGACGCGGGCCAGGGTCTTCTCGTCCAGCGTCACGCAGCCGATCTGCGAGAGCAGGGCCGCCGCGTTGGCTACTCCTGCCCCCATTCGCTCAAGGTAAATATACTCTGTTGCATTGACGTACGAACCAGCGAGTTTACCATTCGGCGATGGGATTGCAGTGATCTGGACTCCCACGATGTCATGCATCGCCTCTGCTAGTTCGGCTGACACCGGATTCTGTGGGTTCGTGATCCTGTCCAGCAGCGCGGGAAGGTTCGTCCAGTCCTGCGATATCGTCATGCTCTGTTGCTGGTTAATGCCCTCGGAATACGACCTTGGCCGCCGACTGAAAAGCGGATAGATGAAGACGTGCGGCTCCAGCTTGAAATCGCTGTAACCCTCGCGGAACATGCTGTTGCCGCAGAGGTCGCAGTTTTCAAGGCCCTTCTCGATCCTCGGGTCGCGGATGCCCAGACCCGGTTTCAGCTTCAACAATTCGGCGGCCTTTTCGTCCGAGTAGTAATTCACGCGGCCGAGCTGCTTGGTCAGAAGCAAGATCCGACAGTAGGCGTCGATGATCTCGGTCTTGAAGTAGGCGTCCATCAAGTCGCCTCCGCAAGTGATCGTGCCGTGGTTGGCCAGCAGGATGACATCGGTGTCCTTCACGTACGGAATGACCGTGTCGGCGAATTTCTGGCCGCCCGGGGTCTCATACGGGGTGATGGCCACTTCGCCGAGGAAGACCTCGAACTCGGGCATCGTGCATTTGGGGATCGGCTCATGGGCGACGGCGAAGGCGGTCGCATGGGGCGGGTGGCAGTGGACGCACGACTTCACGTCGGGCCGGTGCTTCATGATCGTCAAATGCAGCAAGATCTCGCTGGATCGCTTGCGCTTCCCGGAGACTTGGCCGCCGTCCATGTCCACGATGCAGAGGTCATCGGGGGTCATGAACCCCTTGGAGACCCGCGTTGGCGAGCAGAGGACTCGGTCCTCCGCCAAGCGATAGCTGATGTTGCCGTCGTTGGCCGCGGCGAACCCCTTGTTGTAGAGTCGCCGGCCGACCTCGCACATTTCCTCGCGGAACTTGCGGTCGCTGAAGGCGCCCGCGCCGGCGCCGAAGGTCACCGAACTCGCGCCGCCATTGCCGTATGCCATCTTTGTGTCCTCGCGAAACTCAGACGGAAATCGAATCGATGAGACAGGCGCAGTAAGCGTCCACGGGGGTCTTCGTCCTGCCGAACGGATTAGCCGCTTCGCGGCCTTCGCTGAGACCAATGAGCGCGCCCGGACTGGCCCCGAGCTCGTCAAAAACGACCACTTCCTCTCCCCGGGCCAACGAACCCGTCGTAAGCGCCGTTAAGGGCATCGGGAGGGCGATGAGAAACCGCGCGTGTTTCAAGTTGGGATGGCGACGCGAACAGGTCACCCGCCCGATCACTTCGGCGATCCTCATGGTCGACGCTCCTTGGCGCCCCGGCGCGGCGAAACGCTTCGAAAAGGCCCTTCAGCGAGTAAGGCGATTGCCCCGAAGGCCCCGCGACCAGCAGATTCAGGCCGATCTGCTCGATCGCATGTGCGAGTCCCGTCGTCTCCGACACTGCCGCCGCGCGAACGCCCGGACGCCGACAAGCCTCCCAGACCCGCAAGGCCGGCCGCTCCGTCAAAAGCGCCAAACCGCGATCGGGCCCGTTCAAGAGCCAATCGCTCATCGAGTCCGGTTCGACTTCCTCCCAGCGCACGTCCGACGTGAGGAGGAGCCGCCGGAGCGGCATCGCGAGTCCCGTCGTCGATTCGATCGCGAAGCCGAAGGTCCCCGCCGCGGCCGCGGCCCTTTGGTGAATCCAACGAACTTCGACCCGGCGTTTTTTCAGAAGGTCGCGAGCCAGCGGCGTGATTACGGTCCCCGGCGCGACCTGAAGCGTCCCGGTCCCTGGGGCCAGTTCCTCGACGTGCCGTTGGGCCAGGAGTTTTCCGGGAAAGACGGTCGTTGAACGGACCGTCGCTTGGGACCGAGCGCGGCCGAACTCGGCCAGGACGGCCCGCACCGCTTCTTCCACACGCGCGATCGATGGTTCGTTCATGGTCACTCATCGGCCAGGCCCAAAACGCTCCAGCGCCCCGGCGTGTTCCGTCCGATCATCTCCTGCAGGAGCAAACCGTCACTGGTCAAGATCACGCGATCGCCGCGCCGGGCGCCCAAACGATCGAAGGCCAGAACGGGCTCGCCGTCCGGTCCGCCCCCGACCGTTTGCGGCTGGACGACCAGCATCCGCTCACCCTGAAAGGTCGCGTGCTTGATCGTCGCGGTCGCCGTACCCACCACTAGGCCGATCTGCATCACTTTCCTCAGTTCATGTCTGAATCCGTGTTCGCTTGTTCCATCCAGGAACGGATGCTCTGTTCGTTCGGGAAGAGGGCGAGCAAGGACGCGATGATCACGGCCGAGGCCGTGATCGACACGGCCGAGCCCGTGATCAAGTACGCGATAAGGTTGAAGAAACCGGCCCCTTCGAGAAGGGCCGCGCGAATGATGAAGGACGTCTGAAAGACAGGCCAAAACACCGGAGCGCGCGGCGGCCATTCCTCCCAGCCGGGTTCGGCCTTGGCCCCTTTCGCGTCCCGACCCAGCTTGCTCAAGGCGGCCTTGGCAATGAACGGTGGCACCACGAACGAGAGGACCAACTGAAGCGCCGCGAGACCAAGGCCGAAGGGCACGAGGACGTTACTCATGTCGAAGGCGTTGGCCGCGACGATTCCTTTGTCTCGACGCACGACGAGAGCGATCACGGCGAAGATGACGACCCCTTGAATCAGGGCCCCCCAGATGATCCGCAACGTCATCAGGGCCTTGTTGGGCCCCGCGTGAACCATGTCGCTCGCCTTGCTCATCGCATCTCCCTCCCCCGAGAGGAGCGAATCAGGAGAACCTCAAGCCGCCCACCACGGCCGTCCGGCGCCGTCTGCTGAACGTGAGTGGCGTCGTGATCCCCTCGCCGGTCGGCCCCGCGATCGAGAAGGAGGTCACGCCTTGCCCGCTCAAGGCCGAGGTCGATGGGCCGTTGATGCCGAAGATCGTGCAGTCCATGATCCGCCCCATCTTCTCCATCACGGTCGTGTCGCGCGAGTGCAAGAGGGCTGTGTGGCCGAACCCGTGTTCCGACTCCTTCGCCAACTCGATCGCGCGATCCACGTCGGGGGTGCGGATGAACGGCACGAACGGCATCATCTGCTCGATGCCGACGAATGGGTGGTTCGCGTCGGTCTCGCCATACAGGACCTGGGTGTTCAGCGGGACCGAGACGCCCGCGTGCTTGCCGAGGACGGCCGGGTCTTGGCCGATCAGGTCCTTTTTCAGGTGCGGCCGGCCTTTGTCGTCGAAGCTGAAGGCCGCGTTCGTAAGGGCCTCGATCTGGCCGGCGTTCAAGCGGAAGCCGCCGCTTCGACCCACTTGGTCCATCAGTTTGTCGAAAATCGCCGAGACCGCGAAGACCTGCTTCTCGCCGATGCAGAGAAGGTTATTGTCGAACGCGGCACCGTAAACGATCGACGAGGCCGCGTTTTCCAGACAGGCGGTCGCATCGACGACGACAGGTGGATTGCCCGGCCCCGCGACGATCGCGCGCCGACGGCTCGCCAGCGCCGCGCGGGCCACCGAGGGCCCTCCCGTCACCACCAGCACCTTCACGCCCATGTGCTTGAAGAGGGCCTCGGCCGATTCGAGTGTGGGTGGGTCGATGATCGTCAGAAGGTCGTCCAGGCCGATCGCGTCGCGGATCGCCTTGTTGAACCGCCGAACGCCTTCCGCCGCGACGTTCGCGCCCGACGGATGGGCGTTGAAGACGACCGTGTTGCCGGCCGCCAACATGCTGATCGCGTTGCAAGCGAGGGTCGGCAGGCTATGTGTCACCGGCGTGATCGCGCCCAGGACACCGAATGGGGCGTGATCGTCAAGGGTCAATCCTCCGTCGGCCTTCACTGCGTCCGTCCGCAAGTACTCGACGCCGGGGATGGAGGGGATGGCGTCGCGGAGCTTGGCGATCTTGTGGTCGAGCCGGCCGATCTTGGTCTCGTCGAGTTCCATCTTGCCGAGTTCCTCGGCCTGCTCGACGCAGATGCGTTTGATGACGGCCACGGCCTTCTCGCGGTCGGCCAGGGGCCGGCCCCGGAACTTCCGATAGGCCGCCTCCGCCGCCGCGACGGCCGCGTCCGCAGTCGCGTAGACACCCAGGGCGCCCCCTGGGTCCGGCTTGGCGACGGCCGCCGAGTTGCCCATCTGAGACAGGACTTCTTGCACCAACGTGCGGATCAGGTCTTCGGTCATCTGCATGGCTCGGCCCGCCTTCGCTTGAAACTTCCTCAGGACGACTCATGGCCTGAAAAAAGGACGCGGCCCCCAATATCGACCGTGTCCACCAGGCCGATCACGACCGCGTCCACCGGCAATTTTTCCGTCTCGGGGGTAAGCCGGGCGCTCGAGCCCTGACAGATCAGGACCATCTCGCCCAGGCCGGCCCCCAACGCGTCCACGACCACGAGCGTGCGGCCCGTCGGCACGAGGGACTCGCGCGCCTTTTCGTCCACTTTGTACGGCTCGACCATGAGCAGCTTGTGTCCGGTCATCGACGCGACCTTCTGCGTCGCCACCACGCTGCCGGTCACTTTGGCGAGGAACATGGAGGGTCAACCTTCCTGGCTCGCGAGAAGGTCGCGCGTTTGCCGGGCCACGACGATCTCCTCGTTGGTAGGCACGGTCCAAAGCGCCACGCGCGACGCGTCCGTCGAGACGATCGCCTCTCCCTTGGCCCGCGCGTTCCGCTCCGGGTCGAGTTCGATCCCGAACCAGCCCAGGTCGCGACAGGTCAAACGTCGGATCGTGGCCGAGTTCTCACCGATCCCGCCTGTGAAGACGATCGCGTCGGCCCCTCCGAGCTCCACCAAGAAGGCCCCGAGATAGTGGCGGATCGACGCCACGAAGACCTCGATGGCCAGGAGCGCGGCGGTGTCTCCCTTCTCGGCGGCCGACTCGATATCACGCAAGTCGTTGTGACCGCAAATTCCCAAGAGGCCCGACTTGTTCGCGAGCGTGTCCAGGGCCCCTTCCAACGTGAGGCCGGTTTCGCGGAGGACGACGGGCAGCGCGAACACGTCGAAGTCGCCCACGCGGTTGTTGTGGGGCAGGCCGGTTTGCGGGCTCATGCCCAGGCTACAGCCGACCGACCTCCCGTGCGAGATCGCACACAGGGACGAAGACCCGCCGAGGTGGCACGAGATGAGCTTGAGGTCGGTCCGACCGATCAACTCAGGCATGCGCCACGAGATGTAACGATGGCTAGCGCCATGAAAACCCCAGCGCTTGATGCCCAAGTCAACGGCCCACGCTTCGGGGATGGCGTAACGCCGCGAGTATTCCGGGATGCCGGCGTGGAAGCCCGTCTCGAACGCGGCGACGATGGGCAGTCCGGGCAGTCGTTCCAGGAGCATCCGCATGGCCCGGGTGTAAGGCGGGTTGTGCGCCGGGGCGACGTCGGCATAGGCGTCCATCGCCGCGAGGACCTTTTCGTCGACGCGCTGGACGCCGCTGACCCCCTTCGCGTGGACCGCCTTGAAGCCGATCGCGGCGACCTCCTCGGCATTGGCGAGCACGCCGGTGGCTGGGTCGGTGAGTTGTTCCAGGCACATGCTCACGGCCACCCCATGGTCGGGCACGGGGCGCGTGGCCTTCAGTTCCCCCTTGTCGGACCGCATCGTCACGGGCGACTCGGCCGAGCCGATGCGTTCGACGGCGCCGCGGGCCAGGAGCGGCTCGGCGGGGTCGCCCAGGTCGTACAAGCGGTACTTGAAGCTGGTGCTGCCGAGGTTGGCCACGAGGACCTTCATCGCTCAGCCCCCCGCGAAGGCGCGCACCACGACCGCGCCGGGACGAGGAATGACATGGGCGGCCCGCAGTTCGCCCAGGCGCGAAACGGCCTCCGCGCCCGCCTCGACGGCCGCGCGCACACTGCTGACGTCGCCCCGGACCATGACGCTCACGACGCCGCCGTCGAGCTTGATCACCGGGCTGGCGATCTCGACATTGGCCGCTTTGAGCATCGCGTCCACGCCGTTGAGAAGGCAGACCAGTCCGAACGTCTCAAGCAGACCCAAGGCATTGTTCATGTTCGTTGTCCTTGATGGGTCAGCCGAGGAAGGTCGCCAGGACGGCCGGGTCGGGGCGGGGGATGACGTGGGCGCTGACGAGCTCGCCGACGCGGCCGGCCGCTTC